>JANDJK010000013.1 GCA_024330925.1 Nitrospira sp. | reverse complement strand
CGCGCCGGAGCCGTCTTCGCGATTGACCAGTGTAACAGCGGGGTTGGCCAGATCAGCAACAGTGCGGATGGATTTGGGGTTGCCGGGATGAACCAAAAGCCCTTCTTCCCACGCGGCGAAAGTGATGACTGCATAGCCCGATCCTTTGAGCCATCGTCGTAAGAATGGCAGATTAGATTCGCCGGTCGCCGGATCGTAAAGATGAATGCCTGCAAGATGAACTTCATGTCGCTCCAAAGCCTGAAGCGCCGCTTTGCTTCCCATCGTCCATCCGACGACGGAGGCGGAGTCTTTCTGACGCCGGAGATATTCGCCGGCCAGAAAAATGGCCGGATCGCATCCAGCGACCCAAATTTCCTGTTCAAGGGCCTGCCGATCTCGCGCCAACATCACATGCACTGAAGCGCCGGATGAAGGCGATGTCACATAGCCGTCGGCTGAGACGGTGTAGGGAAGTACCTCGCCCAAATTCTCCACGGGCCTCACAATCACCCGTTTGCCCACCATCGCTACCTTGACACGAAGTGGGGGCCGTTGTGCGTTGCCTGTCGCGACAGGTCCGATCACTGTCCCCTCGATTGCGTCTTCAGTCGGAACCAGACTGAACAAATCCTCGACACGGCAACCCAGCGCTGATGCCAACTGGAGCGCCACGCCGGTGGCCGGCAGGTACTGATTGGATTCGATCGCCGAGATGGCTTGCCTGGTGATCCCGGCCCGGGCGGCCAATTCGGATTGGGATAATCCCTTCCGCAACCGAAAGGACTTCAGATGGTTTGCAATAGGAAGTGGGGAGTCCGTCGCTTGACCGATATGGTGCATGGCGCTACAGATGTAGCAAGTAAATAAGATAATTGTCAAGTATACTTGACAGACGGTTGATCTCATCCGCCGCGTGGGTCAGTCGAACCTGATTTGTGGGCAAAGGCGAGAAGAGAAAAACACAAAGTCCTTATTGATTGATTGTTTGTGCCGAATGAGAGACGCGCTGCTTTGAATCGCTCGACAGTCGGTCAAGAAAATCGTGAGAGAGATGCCTGGATAGAGATGGGGTAATCGGTGCCTGATTGAACGGTTGACGCTCGGCGGTAGGAGTACGCAGAACCGGACGGTGAAAGTACGGAGAACCGGAGAGGATAAGATGCCTTACGCTGATCCCTGGTATCCTTGCGGGTTCAGCCGCTGCCAGCGCCAGACGTCGGTACACATGTCGGCCAGGGTTCGTTCCGCTTTCCATCCGAGCAGAGTGGCTGCCTTGGATGGGTCAGCGTAGCAAACCGCAACATCGCCTGGACGGCGAGGGGCAATGCGATAGGGGATGGATCGCCCACTGGCTGCCTCGAAGGCGCGCACAATCTCCAACACACTGTAGCCCTTGCCGGTTCCCAGGTTGACCGTGAGACATTGTGTCTGATCCGTCCATCGTTCAAGCGCCTCCAACGCCTTCAGATGGCCGATCGCTAAATCGACGACGTGGATGTAGTCTCGGATGCCTGTACCATCGGGAGTAGGATAGTCATTGCCAAACACGTTGAGATGCGGGCGGCGACCGATGGCAACCTGTGCCACGAAGGGCATCAGGTTGTTTGGGATGCCGCGAGGGTCTTCGCCGATCAAGCCGCTGTCATGGGCGCCGACCGGATTGAAGTAGCGAAGGATCGCAATCCGCCATGAGGAATGGCTCCGCTGCATGTCTCGTAACATGTGCTCGATCGTGAGTTTGGTCTGACCATACGGATTAGTGGCAGAGAGGGGATGATCTTCCGTCAGCGGCAATCGCTGAGGGTTGCCATACACGGTTGCCGAGGAACTGAATACCAAGGTCTTGATGCCGACCGTTGCCATCGCTTCCAGCAAGCGAAGCGAGCCCGCGACGTTGTTATCATAGTAGGCAAGCGGGTGCTCGACCGATTCTCCCACCGCCTTGAGCCCGGCGAAGTGAATCACCGCCTGGGCGCCGCTTTCGCGCAGGGCGGTTACTAAGGCGTTGTAATCGCGGACGTCGCCGTGAATGGCACGTAATGACTTTCCCGTGATCCGCTGCACGCGCTGCAACGCTTCCGGCTGGCTGTTGCTGAAATTGTCGAATACCGTGATGTCATAGCCGGCCTGGAGCAATTCGACACAGGTGTGTGAACCGATATAGCCGGCACCGCCGGTGACCAGAATCATCATGGAGATCGTGAGTGTCGAGAAATGTGACGCTTGCGACAGGTAGGGTAGCAGATCTGTTGGCTTGGTCAAGTCAAGAAGAAGCTTCGACTGCTTGGTTCATTGACCATTCAGGAAGTTCACTTGTCGCCAGGCTTCATACACCATGATTGCTACGACATTGGACATATTGAGGCTCCGACTGCCCGTTATCATAGGGAGGCGTACCTGGTGACTGGGAGGGATGATTTCCAGTATCTCGGCGGGCAGTCCTTTGCTTTCTGGGCCAAAAAGAAATGCGTCGCCAATGCGATAGGGAATCAAGTCGTATCGTCGTGTACCCCGGACGGAGAGGGTAAAGAGGCGGCGGTTGGCAAAATGAGTCTTGCAATCCTCCCACGAGCGATACACGACGATGGTGGAACATTCTCGATAGTCTAATCCTGCACGGCGCAGCCGTCGATCGTCGAGCTGAAATCCCAGCGGTTTCACCAAATGGAGTCTTGCGCCGGTGTTGGCGCATAGTCGAATGATGTTGCCAGTGTTAGATGGAATTTCAGGCTGATAAAGAATGATGTCAAACACGACTCCACGGACGGTCGCGCTTGTAATCGTGTGCGACGCACATGCGACACTATAGAGCATAGCTCAAAAGTTTCAAGAGGTATTCCGCCGTCAAAACAGCAGAGTTTTTGTTTCCACGCTTCTTCAGCCAACTGTATTTCCCGCCGATTGAGCTTCTTTGGTATAGTGCAGGTCAACGATTTCGGTGTGATTGAACAGAGGGATGCCGACATGGAGCGATCACAGAAGCAAAAGAGGCAGACCTGTTTCTTAAGGAGAATATGGAGGGTGGGATGGGGATGTCTCGTGTTGTTTGCATTGGTGAAACCACAAGGCATTGCGCAGGAGACGATGGGTCAGTCGGAAGAGCAAACGATTCGTGAAGTGCTGGGGGCATGGGAGAGCGGAGCAGTGTGGTCCGCACTTGAATTGTTGGACCAAGGCCTTCATGTCCATCCTCGGTCTTCGCGGTTACACAGGTTGCGGGGTGATATTCTGGCAACGTTCCGGGGGCCACAGGAAGCGGTTCGCGAGTATGAGTTGGCCCTGGCCACCGACCCTGGCTCGCTGACAACACGGTGGGCCAAATGGAGCGTGTTGGTCTGGTGGGGGAGGGAAGAGGAAGCGATCGAAGAGTTGCGTCGTATTGCACAGCAGGACAATCGCAACCCTCTGGTGTATCTGCGATTGGCTCAAGAACTCCGCAAAATCGATCGTCTTGAAGAATCACTCGAAGCCTATCAACGAGCCGTTGAATTGGCACCGGATCTGTTAGATTGGCGCCTGGCGTTGGCTCGTGCCCGTTTTGATGTGTTGGATTATGCCGGTGCAGAGGCCGAAATCCGTGCTGTGCTCCAACAGGCGGATCTCAATTCTCCCTTGGAATTGATCGCTAAGAATCAATTGGCCCAACTTCATGAATCGATAGAACGGGGTCGGCGGTTTACCCCTCTTTTGACTCCTGGGACGACGGCTGCGCAGCTAAAGGAGTGGGCTTCCATGCGTGCCGAGGCGTGGAAACTATTTGCGGCTGGCCGGTATCAAGAAGCTGAGCCTCTCTACCGAAAGATGCTTGCTTTGAATCCTCGCGACTTACTGACGACCTACCACTTCGGTATTGTGTTGATGCAATTGGGGCGGTGTGAGGAGGCGTTGACTGTCTTCGGCAGTGTATTCGGTTTGGATGCCGATGAAGAAGAGTACGCGGATGTCACCTTTCGGATGGGACAGTGCTTGGTAGAGCTGAAACGATGGGAAGAGGCGTTCATGCATTTCCAAACGTTGTATGACGCAGCCGTTGAATTCGAAGAAGCGAACAAAGACCTAGCTCTTCCTGGCGGGATGCGCGTTCTTTCTAAGGAGAAACTGGCCAAATGGCTTGACAAAGTGCGGCCTCATTTGCCGGATTCGGTGAAGCGAGACATCGGGTTCTTGCAGGGCGGAGAGATGCCTGATCATTCAGCCGCAGGACCATCTGATGAAGAATTGTATATCCGAGCTGTCGAACAGGTGGCCCCTCAGAATGTTATGGATGGAGGGATTTCGTTGATGGGGCGCGATGCCGATTTCAGTTGGTTTCGTTTCGTCATCCCGGCGGGAAAGGTCGTACGTGATGATTTTCCGACCGGGGCCCATGATTTCATTCCCTTGAACCCCGGTGATACGTTTCCGACGACCCAACCGGAGATTTACCTGGTCTTCGGACTGGTATCGGCCTCGTACGACGCCGTGCCGCTTGCCGCCCAGTGTTTTATGGAATCCAACGGGCAACGCGAGGGGCGAGGGATCGTGGCTCAGGACCGAGTGATGACCGCGACAAACGATCAATCGGGTTATTTCATGCTGACCCGTCCTGCAACCGGGTGGACGCCCGGTCTTTATCGCTGCGGTCTTTTTGCCGGAGAGCGAGCCAACGCCTATACGCTGGTCGATGAAGCCCGATTCAGGATCGTCGATCGGTCCTAGCCCTGACGATTCTCAGGCTGCCTCGAGAGGAGGATGTCAGGAAAGCCGACGGGCGGTTGAGAGCCTCAAGACCATCAAATTACGGTGCGTTCTCGACACGTCATCGTCAGGAGGGGGCATGTGGAACGGCCGGTGGCCTTCGGTGTTGGGGGAAAAGGGTTGAGCGGATTGCGGGGGTATGTGTGACGAGATGCGAGCAGATCAGGATCGCAGTCGATCCGGGTTGATAAGAGTCCGCAAGATGTCTCGCCAGGTCAAGATCCCTTCGAGATGTCGGTTGCCCGAAGTGATGGGGAGACAGGAGACTTGTTTCTCCAGCATCAGCGCGGCGGCGATCTCGATCGGTGTCGTCGTCTGCACGGTGACGGGGTTGCGCGTCATGATGTGATGGGCGCGTTTGTTGAGGGTGGCGCGATCACGATCCGTTTCAGACAGGGTGCCGATGTTTGGGCTGATGGCTTTTAAGAGGTCGCGATCGGAAATGATGCCGACAAGCTCGCCTTGTTCAACGACCAAGAGGTGATGGAACTGATGCTCTTGAAACAGGCGCCGGATCGTCGCGAGAGAATCGTCCATGGTGACGGTGACGACATGAGAGGACATGACGGCACCGGCGGTCAGTTCGGGAGAGAAAGATAGCACGGTCGGCTCCATGGCCTGTCGTGCCTCATTATCGGATGGCCGGAGTAAATTCTTGAGCGGTTCCTGCGGCAACTCAGACGAGCATCTGATTGTGATGTGAGAAAATGCGGGAGTGGCTGGAAGAGATCCTCGCACGGGGAAGATCTCTTCTCACCGTATCAAGGAGGGAGGAGTCGGCTTGTCAGCCCTCTCGCCCGCCCTCTTGCTTGACGATGATCTCGACCCGACGATTTTGAGCCCGCCCCGCTTCGGTGTTGTTTGAGGCGACCGGTTGCGTGTCGGCGTGGCCGGCCGTCGTTACGGAAGTCAGTCCTCCTTCCGCCAGTGCTTTGGCCGCGCTTGCAGCCCGAGCTTCAGACAGTTCTTGGTTCGAGGCGAACTTCTTCTTTAAGGTGCTCCGGAGCGGCCGATTGTCCGTGTGTCCTGCAACGGACACGGAATACTCCGGGTAGTCTTTCAGCACGTTGCCGACTTTCTTGAGCGCTTCAACGCCGCCCGGCTTGAGCTGGTCGTGGCTGGAGCCGAACAGGTAATTGGACGCCGAATTGATCAGCAGTCGTTCGCTGTTCAGATCAATCGAGATGTCCCCCTTTTCAATTTGCGGCCTGAGGGCGCGGACGAGGCCTTGACGTGCGCTTTCAAGTTTGGGGGCCGGAGCCGCTTGAGCGGCCCGCGCCTCGACTACTTGACGTTCGAGATCCGCGATGCGTTGATTGGCCGCCGCCAATTCCGCCGCCAAGCGATCTCTGTCATTCTGGGCGAAGGTGAGCTGAGAGGTCAGTCGATTCCGATCTCCGCTGCCGGCCCGAAGCGCCGCAAGTTCCCGATCTCGGTCGGCCACTTGTCGTTCCAGCTTGCTCACTCGATTGTTCAACGTGCTGTTTTGACGCCGCGCTGCCTCTAGCTCATCGGCCAGTCGTTGCCGCTCTCGTTCATGGGAGGCCAAGCGGGCGGCTGTTTCATCAACGGCCGCCGCCTTGATGGCGGATGGGCATCCGCCCTCTTGGACGTACCCGTACCATCGGTCAATACAAACGCTCGGTTGCTTGATGTAGGAAGAACAACCGATAAGGGTCACCAAGCCCATCGCCACAAATCCGGCATGGCGTTTCTTCATAAGAATTGTTAGGTATCATGCGTGGTGTGTCGAGAATTCGGTCGATCTGATATGGCGGTCATTGTAAGCCGGATTGGCGGTCCTTCAGCCAGTCTCGGACTTCCATCAATAATTTTTCCTCGTTGGTCGGCTCCGGTGGGGCGGGCGGAGGCGGAGAGGGGGCCTCGCGCTTAAATCGGTTGATCTGTTTGACCACCATAAAAATCGCAAACGCAATGATCAAAAAGTCGAAGACGCTTTGTAAAAAGACTCCGTAGTTGAGGGTCGGAGCTCCGGCGGCCTTGGCCGCCACCAGCGAGGGATAGGATGTATCGGACAGGTTGATGAAGAGGCTTGAGAAATCGACCTTGCCAAGGATCAAGCCGAGGGGTGGCATGAGCACGTCGCTCACGAGGGACGAGACGATTTTGCCGAACGCGCCTCCCATGATGACTCCAATCGCCATATCAAGTACGTTGCCTCTCATCGCGAATTCTTTGAATTCTTTCAGCATGGTGTTCCTCCTCCGAAAGCAGGGGGTCGGCCCAAGGTTTCTGTCTCTATCGTTTGCGGCTGGTATCGAAATTATGACCCAACGTGAACAGATACAGATGATCGGTGTCGGTCGTTCCGGCGGGCGGCCGATTGTTGTAGCGTGTGGTTACTTGAAAGCCGCTGGCCAGGCCCGCGATGATTTTCAAACGGATGCCATTGTCCATGGTGAGGAAAAAATCCGCTGCGTTCTCAATGGAGGGAAAAATTTCATTGTAGTGATAGAGTGTGATCCGGCCGTCGAAGAGGGGCCAGTCCAATTTCATGGAGACGCGGGTGCGGAAACTTGATTGGTCGGCGGCGGTGTGGAACTCTCTTGAAAGAGGCTTGAGCCGGCTCCAGGATGGATGTCATCTGTGTGCAAGGCTCTTCGTAGTTTCTGTGGCCGATGGATCAACCGCCGTGCGCTTCAAAAGCACAAGTTCTCTCTTCAGGAGGTCAATCATGAAAGTGATGTCTTGGGGAAGCACCTCAAATAGATTGGAGGTTCAATAGGAGATGATGCGTGGCGCCTGAAGGCGTCGGATGCTATCGATCCACAGGGTATCCGGATCGTGATCGAAGATGGCGGTGACGTCCGCGGATAATGTGCCCCAGGCTCCCTCTCGAATTTCGGTGGCCAACTGCCCTGGAGCCCATCCGGCCATGCCGACAAAGACTCGAAAGGCTTCCAGTGATTTGGGTTGTGTCACCAGGCGATCCAGTATCTCTAAGGAGCCACTGACATAAAGACCATTGGCGACCTGTCGTAAACCCGGTTCAGTGTCTTGTGTCTTGACCAAAATTGTGAGGTGATTTGCAAAGACAGGGCCACCGATGAACAAATGGTTGGTGGATCCTCTGAGAGCCGGACGGTCTGGCAAGGCTTGCGACAGGAGCATGTTGGTCGGTCGGTTGAGCACCAGTCCTGCTGTGCCACGGGGACCATGTTCGACGAGCAGCACGACCGTGTGACGGAAGTTGGGATCGTCCATCGACGGATGCGCGACCAAGAGGACTCCCTTGGCAGGTGGCGGTTGGATGGGATCGAGTTCAGCCAAGGATTCGGAGAAATACGGCAAAAAGAGCGTGACGCCGGCCAGGCAACTGGCTGCGATTCTTTGTCCGATCAGCCGTCGGCGCATTCGGCACCGGGATTCCATTCAGGGTTCTGGTAGGGGTGATTTCTGAAACGGTCTGCTTTCGGTCATCGCATGGGCGACAGCTCAAGGCCCGGCGTGATTATGAAACGCCGACAGGGTCACAGGCAGCGTAGACATGAGTGTTCGGCAGTCATGAGGCCGCCGGTTGCTGGTCGACTACTTCAATAGTGAAACCCAGATCTTCGATCATCTTCCAGACTTCTGGTGCTGGCGATCCCGGAGTGGTCAGGTAGCCGTTGACGAAGAGAGAGTCGGCCGGGTAGAGCGCCAACGGTTGAAGACTACGAAGATTGTGCTCCCGCCCTCCGGCGATTCGGATCTCGGTTCTTGGATGGAGGAACCGGAACAGGCACAGCACCTTCAGGCACCGTTGCGGGGTTAAGTGATTACAATCTGCCAGTGGCGTTCCTGACACCGGATTGAGCATGTTCAGCGGGATCGAGTCCGGCTTCACGTCGCGGAGCGCCATGGCCAGCTCGACGATGTCGTCGTCTTGTTCGCCCATCCCAACGATGCCGCCGGAACAGATTTCCAAACCAGCCGCGCGCGCGTTTTTGATGGTGGCCAAGCGGTCTTGAAACGTGTGCGTGGTACAAATGGAAGAGTGGTATGCTTCGCTGGTGTTCAAATTGTGATTCACCCGGTCCACTCCCGCTTCTTTGAGCCGTTTGGCCTGCGCCTCGCTCAGCAGGCCGAGGGAACAACAAATCTGGAGAGGCATCTCCTGTTTAATCGACCGAACGGCTCCGGCGATCTCGTCGATTTCCCGATCCAAGGGGCTACGGCCGCTGATGACGATGCAAAAACGCTGCGCCTTGGCAGCAAGGGCGCGTCGGGCTCCCTCGACCATTTGGCGTTGCGACAACAGATTATAACGTTGGATTGGAGCGGTGGAGATAGACGATTGCGAACAGTAGTGACAATCCTCTTGACAGGCGCCACTTTTGGCGTTTTGCAGCATCTGAAGACGGACGGTCCGCCCGAAGTATTTGAATCGGACGAGAAAAGCAGCGTGTAGCAACGCGAGGAGATCGTTATCCGGTGTATTCAAGACAGCAAGCGATTCGGTTGTTGAAAGCGGGAGATTGGCAAGCGCTTTGTTGGCAAATTGCACATACTCGTTCATGGTGAGCTGGCCTCTGATCAGGTTGTCGTGATTACAACTGGGCCGGTGGATATCCCGTTGCAGTTGTTGCTTCTGAGACTGGGATGCCGCCGGCCCCGTGATAGGGGAACCCTACACGGTTTCAAACGGAGATGCAATGCCTTGGTAAGGGATGGTGAGCGTAGACCACTGTTTGTCACCGGAGGGGGAAGCAGGTTGCTCTGCTTCAAGCCAGGGAAGAGCAGTGAGCGTGTTCCACTTCCCACAACCACGACAACGTCCCACCCATTCAGCGGATTCTTGTCTACATTGAGTGCAGATGTAGGGGACCACTACACGCTTTTTGAAGCCGAGCGCCTTTTTTAGCTCCACAATGGCTTGTTCGAATTGCTGCTTGCGCAAGAAGAGATTGGCCATAATCTTATGATAGTCAAGCAGATAATCTTGCGGGCCCTCGATGGCGGAGAGAACTTCGAATGCTTCGTCTACCATCTCCAGTCGGTAATAGAGTTTGCCAAGATAGAATTGCAACACTGGATCCTGAGGATTGTGCTGCAACGCTTCCTGATAAACACGAATGATTTCGCTCGGTTCTCCTTGTTCGAGAAACAGTTCCTCCAGCCGATGTAAAATAATGACACTTCTTGTCCGGGCGTACACTTTCTTGAAAATCTCGACAGCGTCCTTCGTCTTGCCTTCGTGGATCAAAATTTCGCCCAATCCGATGTACGCGGGGAGGAAGGCACGGTCCTTTTTGATGGCGCCGCGGAAATAGCGACGGGCCTTGTCCGGGTGTCCGCGCTCTAGCAGTTGACGTCCGACTTCGTACATGCAGCCGACCAGCAAGTCCGCTTCCGCCCGTTTTTCCTGAGCCGGCAGAGAGGTCTTGAGCAGTCGGTGTTGGATCTCCAACGCCTCACTCCATCGCTCCAAGCGGATGTTGAGATCCCGTTTGCGCATGAGAGCGGTCAAGTTGTCCGGTTCGATTTTTAAGATCTTGTCAAACGTTTGAAGCGCCTCCTCATAGCGTTTGGCACACTCCAGATCTGTTCCCAATTCCAGCAAGATCTCAATATTCCGATCGTCAACCTGATGGGCGTGTTGATGGAGCCGAATGGCTTCGGAAAAATTGTGCTCCGAGCGGTGAATGTTGCCCAGCCAAAGAAGCGAGTCAATCCGATCGGGGTCGAGAGCAAGAGCCTTTTCGAACAAGGAGATTGCTTCCATGGTGCGTTTGGACATGAGGGCATGAGTGCCGTCCCGGTGCAACATGTCCACCTTTTCTTTGCGGCGGACTTGCCGGTTGCTGCGCCAGTTGACAATGGCATGGGCTGTCTGTTGCAAGCCCACCAAAAAAGCCACCAGGATCGAGCCGGTGGCCATGGAGATTAAAACCAGATTGACTGGGCTCAGCTCAAACTCGGCGGTGGGGCTTGTGCGGATGATGACGGTGCCAGGATTCAATTCGCGGAAATAACTGTAGACAAAGATGCCAGCGCTGATCAAAAAAATCGTGACCAACAGTCTGAGCATGGCTAGCTCGATTTACGGGTAGAGGTTCTTCGGGCCATGACACGCGGTCTGGATCCTTCAGCAGGAGTGTTCCCGTCAGGAGTGTTCACGTCGGAAGGAATCGGTACTTGCTTGGCGTCACTCCAGAGCCGCTCCAAAGCGTAATGGGAACGTGCATCTTGTCGGAACACGTGGGCGACAACGTCGCCAAAGTCGATCAGGACCCACTGCCCGGCGGTCGTCCCTTCGATGCTCAGAGCTCGTCGTCCCAAGCGGGCACTGGTCTCATCAACATGGTTGGCAATGGCGCGAGTCTGCCGGTCTGACTCCGCTGATCCGATCACCAAGTAATCCGTGACGGAGGTCAGTGGAGCGACATGAAGCACCTGGACATCGGCCGCTTTTTTGTCAAGCATGGCCTTTCCAATGGCGAGAGCCAGGGACTTAGATGTCTGTCCGATCGGTATCCTCCTGGTACAACCGGTGTTGGAGTATAAAGGATTCAACCGGGGGCGGCAACAGATTTGCCAGAGATTGACCACTTCTGATCCGTTGGCGGATCTCAGAGGCCGAAATAGGACAGAGGGGGAGGGACAAGCAAATGATGGCCTGACCGGAGGGAATCGAAATGTCCAGTCGGGACACTGTTCCCTTGTCTAGCTGAGCCAGGGCCTGGTGATTGAGGAAAGGAAACAGCGGCATTGTCGCAAGGCTGCAATACGAGTGTCCCGGTCTGGGCACCACGACGAATCGACACAGTTGCAGCAATTCCAACGGAGCTCTCCAATGGTGGATGTCGAGAAACGCATCAAGCCCGATGATGAAGTAGAGATCCGTTGTTGGACCCATCTGCTGCTTCAGGGTTTGGACGGTATCAATGGAATAGGATTTCCCTTTGCGACGGATTTCAATATCCGAGAGATCGAAGGAGGGGGTATCTGCGATAGCAAGACGGACCATTTCGTATCGAGCGGCAGCCGGTGCAAGCGACCCCTCCTTCTTATGGGGTGGGTCCCCGGTGGGGATGAACAGGACTCGATCCAGTTGTAGCCTGTCCCGGACTCCGCCAGCAATGGCCAAGTGACCATTGTGGATCGGATTGAATGTACCGCCCAGCAGGCCTACCTTCAAGGGAGAGTGAGGAGGAGAGAGATGAACGGTCATGGAGATGAGACGACGGTCGGTTACAGAATGGCTAGGTTATCTCTGTGGATCACTTCTTCGTACTCCTGCGGTCCGATTTGTTCGTGAATGTCCCGTGTTCGGAGACCTTTGATGCGATCAATAACTGTCGACGAGAAATTGACGAGCCCCTTGGCAATCTCTTTTCCGTCCGGGTCCAAACATCTGATCGGGTCTCCTGCTTCGAATGTGCCAACGACTTCGACGATGCCAGAGGCTAACAGGCTTTTTCCACCTTTCAGAATGGCCTCGACGGCTCCATGGTCCAGACGGACGTATCCGCGAGGACGAAGGGTGAAGGCGATCCAGTGTTTGCGGCTCTTCATGCGCCGCTCACGGGCCAAGAAGAGACTGCCGCCTGGTCCTCCGGCAAGAACGGTGGGAAGCAGACCTGGCCGTTCGCCGTTGATGATCAATGTCGGCACACCATATTCGGCAACCTTTTTGGCAGCGCGGACTTTTGTAGTCATCCCTCCGGTTCCCTCAAAGGTGCTGGAAGCACCAGCGAGCCGCTCGGTGTCCTCGGTAATTTCTGGAATCACGGGGATCAGTGTGGCAGAGGGGTTTTTTCTAGGATCTTCGGTAAAGAGGCCATCTACATCGGACAAGATAACGAGTAATTCTGCATCAGCCAAGTGAACGACGTCGCTTGCCAGGGTATCATTGTCGCCAACGCGGATCTCATCGACGGCTACCGTATCATTCTCGTTGATGATCGGAACCACCCCCCATTCAATCAAAGTCACGAGGGTGTGGCGGGCGTTGAGGAAGCGCCGGCGATCGGCCAGGTCCTGGTGAGTCAGAAGGATTTGTGCCACGTGAAGCCCCTTGCGCTCGAACGCTTTTTCATAGGCCCACATCAGCCGGCTCTGTCCAACGGCTGCAGCTGCTTGCTTGACAGGAAGGCTTTTGGGGTACTCTTTTAATTGCAGTTTTGTGATACCGGAGATGATTGCGCCCGATGAGACAACCAAGATTTCCCGTCCTGCCGTCCGAAGGGCTGCCAACTCATCGGCCAGCCGTTCGATTTGATTGAGACGCAGGCCTGTCGTACGGGAGGCGATCAGACTGCTCCCAATCTTGACAACGAGGCGCTTGACCCCTGTCAGGATTTCATTTCGCATGGGTTGCTCTCACTCGGTTGACTTGGGTGCCGACGAAAGTGACGACGTCATCTAATCCTTGCCGGGTAGCTGATGAAATGGGAAAACAGCGAATATGATGCTGGGCACAGTAGTGTTGAAGCTGTACCAGCCGGTCTGACGAGCTACAGATATCGATCTTGGTTGCTACAATGGCGAAGGGACGGTCTAGCAAGGTTCGGTCATATGCCGCGAGTTCTTGTTGCAGGACTTCAAAAGCGGTGATTGGTTCGATAGGGGCCCAGCCCGAGACATCAATGAGGTAGAGCAAAAAGGCCGTGCGCTCAATATGGCGAAGGAACTGAAGTCCTAGTCCCTTTCCTTGGTGTGCACCTTCGATAAGGCCTGGAAGGTCAGCCACGACGAAAGTCTGTTCGGATTCCCATCGGACGACACCAAGATGCGGAGTTAAGGTTGTAAAAGGGTAATCGGCGATCTTGGGACGGGCTGCGGAGATGGCGGCAATGAAAGTTGATTTTCCTGCATTTGGAAAACCAACCAGGCCGACGTCGGCCAAGAGCTTTAACTCCAGTCGTAGGGTTCGTTCTTCGCCAGCCGTTCCTGGGGTGTGTTGAGTTGGGGTGCGGTTGGTCGAGGTTGCAAAACGGCTGTTTCCGAGGCCACCCCGCCCCCCCTGCGCGATCACAACGGACTGCCCATCGGAGACAAAGTCGGCGAGTATGTCACCCGTTGATGCATCATACACTACCGTGCCCACCGGGAGAGTGATAACCACGTCAGCCCCCGACCGTCCTGTGCAGTTCGAGCTTCCCCCCGGCCGGCCGTCTTCTGCTTGGTAGTATCGTTGGTAGCGGAAATCCAGAAGAGTCGTCAGGCGATGGGAAGCGGTGAGGATAACATCACCGCCGTGGCCTCCATCTCCTCCGTCCGGCCCGCCCCGTGGCACATACGCTTCACGGCGAAAGCTGCACACGCCGTCTCCTCCCCGTCCGGCTCGCACGGTAATAATGGCTTCATCGACAAACATCTTACCCCCGCGTTTGACTCAACATGCTGAGTGTTTGTACACACTCAGTAATGGAGCGCCCCACAGCGCCGGTCGCCTCCTAAGAGAAAATGTGGTGAGTAATGTTGGAAAAAGCAGCGTCCAGATGGCGATGGAGAAGGGATCACACCTTAGCGTGGGAGGGGATACACGCTCACCTTTTTTCTATGCCGTCCACCTTCAAATTTTACCGTACCGGTAATTCGGGCAAACAATGTGTGATCTCGTCCGATATCGACGTTCAAGCCGGGGAAAAATTTCGTCCCTCGTTGGCGGACCAGGATACTGCCCGCTGTGACCGTCTCGCCTCCGTAGGCTTTGACACCCAGATACTGAGGATTGCTGTCCCGCCCATTCCTGGATGAGCCGCCGCCTTTGTTGGTAGCCATAAGTCGTTGTCTCTCCTGCTAAGCTGTCGTGATGTCCTTGACTAGAAGCTTCGTATAGGGTTGCCGATGACCATGAGTCCGGCGATAATTCTTCCGTCGTTTCTTTTTGAAAACGATGATGGACCTCGTACGGCCTTGCTGTACGATCTCAGCCGTTACCTTGGCGCCTTGGACAAGTGGTTGCCCAATGAGCAGGCCGTTATCGCTATGGACCAATCGGACGTGGTCTAACTCAACGAGTGTCCCCACCTCCCCGGGCAGTTTTTCAACTTGAATTGTCGACCCGGTTTCGACTCGATACTGTTTCCCACCTGTTTCAATGATCGCATACATAGTATGTGTGCTCCACAGACAATTTAATTTTTTTATCATGTTATTTTGAGCAATGTCAAGGAATCTGTCAAGGATTGAGAGGGCGATGGGGCCTCTTGTTTCTTGATGAGCAGAGTGGAAGGCGAGCATCCCCTCCAGATGAGGGATAGGCAGGGGGGAAGAAAGCAACTATGCTCAAAGAGGCAACAGATGCAGAATGTATCAGGCAGGATTTCAATGATGTTTCGAAAGGAGGACAGCATGCCTGCCACCAGGTTTGTGATTCGTGCCTATCATCGCGTGCCTCTCTGCTGTGGTCTCTATTACATGGGGGAAGAATTTCTTGGCAAGGGAACTGTCATGGATTTGTCTCCCCAAGGATTGCGGATACGTGGTGATTGTCGGGTAGTGCCGGGAACACAACTCGTTGCTCGCCTGTTCTTGCCTGAGGGGGGGGGATGGGTGGATATCCCCCGGATAGTGGTTTGTTGGGCGCAGGGTCCTTGGTTTGGAGCGAAATGGCTTCAATTAAGTGCGGAGGCTGAAAAGCGAATCAATAAGTGGCTAGCCTCCCAGAGAGAGCTCCTGTATCTTCCGCGTCGACAGCAAGAAGGAAAGGAGATTGCTTGACGCTTGTGTGGCAGCACGATATAGTTCGCGCCGGTTGCCGAGAGCATCAACCACACAATACGACGTCAACCGGTCACCGCACCTAGGAGTCGGAATCGATGTTGGAACCCAGTGAAAAAATCTGGATGGATGGTAGCTTTGTCTCGTGGGAGGAGGCCAAGGTGCATATTCTCACCCACTCGCTCCATTACGGACTAGCCGTATTCGAAGGTATCCGCTGCTATAAAGGAAAAAACGGCTCAGCCGTGTTCCGGCTTCAGGAGCATGTCCAGAGGTTGTTTGATTCGGCTCATATCGGCATGATGGGGATTCCCTATGATCGAAAACACATCGCCGACGCCATTGTTGAAACCGTGCGCGTGAATCGGTTGGATGCCTGTTACATCCGCCCGCTGGTGTATATCGGGTATGGAGCGATGGGCGTCCATCCTGGCAACAATCCTGTCCGCGTCGCCATCGCAGCGTGGAAATGGGGGACGTATCTGGGAGAAGACGCGCTGACAAAGGGCATCCGTGCCTGCGTATCTTCGTTTACGCGACACCATGTCAATGCCGCCATGACAAAAGGGAAGATTGCTGGTTACTACGTTAATTCGATCATGGCAAAACAGGAAGCCAAGGCAGCCGGTTATGACGAGGCTATTTTGCTCGATGCGGAAGGGTATGTGGCAGAGGGCACGGGGGAGAATGTGTTTATTGTTCGCAAGGGTAAGATCAAGACGACGCCTTTGACATCAGTTCTTGAGGGCATTACCCGAAATTCGGTGATTGAGCTGGCCAAGGAACGGCAACTCGTGGTGGAGGAAGAACGATTTACCCGCGACGAAATGTATATTGCCGATGAGGTATTTGTGACCGGTACAGCTGCCGAGTTGACACCGGTTTGTGAAATCGATCGCCGACCGATCGGAGATGGCATGCCAGGACCTATTACTCAGATGCTGCAAAAGGCCTTTTTTGCTGTGGTGCGAGGAGAAGATCCCGCCCACGCGTCGTGGCTCACGCCTGTCTAGTGTCTGTCTCTCTGACAATCTGTTCTCTGGCGCTGCTCACGGACGGGGACGACGGAGAAGAAAGCCACTTGCTTCTCTGCAGTGCTTGGTACGGAAGGGCAGACAGGGATGTGTTATCAGGACACAGATCCCCCACAAATCTTCACAACGAATGTGTAATGGTGTTGTCCTTCGTGCCTGGTCATGAAGCAAGAGGTACAATCCTGTTTCCGTTCAACAGGATCAGTGTTGCTCTGCCGGAGAGCTGCCGCCTTCTGTTGCAGATGGTGACTCCGTTGTCGGCTGAGGGGTCTGGGTAGCTGGAGGAGGCTCGCTCTTTTTATCGAGGTCGATGACGGTAGAGGCGAAGTTTCGTTCTTTCGCCAAAATAGCCAAGCTGAGGGACGTGAGCATAAACACGGTGGCCACCGCAACGGTCAATTTGCTGAGAAAATTGGCCGGTCCTCGGCTTCCGAAGATAGTCTGGCTCGAACCGCCGAACGCGGCACCGATTTCGGCTCCTTTCCCCGATTGGAGCAGGATGGCACCGATCATGAGAAATGAGATAAAGACGTGGACGATGACGATAAAGGTGTATAACATCTACTTCTGCTCGGCGATCGAGTGAGCAATGGTAGCGATTGTAACAAAGGATTCCACATGCAGGCAAGCTCCCCCGATTAATGCACCGTCGATTTGCTGCGATTGCAAGAACCCACCAATATTATCGGGAGCGACACTGCCCCCGTACAGAATTCTGATTGCCGACGCGATGTGGGGAGACCAGCGGTCTGCGATGAATTGCCGAATTGCCTGATGAGTGTCTGCCGCTTGTTCGATTGTGGCTGCCTTCCCGGTTCCGATGGCCCAGATCGGTTCATAGGCAAGTACGATGGCCTCCATATCCTGCGGAGACAGGTTCCCCACACAGGCACTCAATTGACGATAGACCACGGTTTTTGTCTGCCCTTCCTCTCGTTCCTTCGCTGATTCTCCAATACAGACAATAGGCCGGAGATCGTGTGTGAGCGCGGCACGAATCTTTTTCTCGATCCACTCATCACGCTCTCCGAGGAGCCTTCGTCGCTCCGAGTGCCCAAGAATGACGTATCGGCAGCCGAACTCTTTCAGCATAGGCGGAGCAATTTCGCCCGTGTAAGCCCCGTGGTCCTCCCAGAACACATTTTGAGCTCCGAGTTGAAGGGGCGATGAGAGGCCAAGCGTGGCACGTGCTGATTCAAGCGAGGTGAAGGGGGGGGCGACCACGAATTCAACCCGTGAAGAAACGGGAATCCGTGATGACACAGCGCGCAGGAAGGTGGCTGTTTCGGATGCGGTTTTGTTCATTTTCCAATTGCCGACGATGAGGAGGGGTCGCACGGAGGTGTACCCGAACGTCTTGGATGGTATGTGTCGCTAGTTGTCGCGATCGGGCAACGCTGCGAGTCCTGGCAAGGTCTTGCCCTCCAGCAGTTCTAGCGCGGCACCGCCCCCAGTTGAAATGAAGGACATGTTGTCGGAAACGCCGGCTCGATGGACGGCTAGTGCCGTTTCGCCGCCCCCGATAATCGTCAGGGCATAGGCGTCGGCAATCGCATGGGCCATGGCAAATGTTCCTCTGGCATACGCATCCATTTCAAAGACACCCATCGGGCCATTCCACAAAATAGTTTTGGCGTTTTGCACTACCTCGTGAAACAACTTTACGGAGGCTGGGCCGATGTCCATGCCGTACCACCCTTTGGGAATCTCTTGCACAGGAACGATTTTTGACTCGGCGCCGAGTTCTCGGCTTGCTGCGACGACGCAATCGACGGGGAGATAAAATTTGACTCCCCGCGACAAGGCATGGTCTTCGACACCCTTGGCAAAGTCGAGCATATCGTTTTCCACCAGCGAGTTGCCAATCTCCAAGCCTTTGGCTTTCAAAAAGGTAAAAGCCATGCCTCCCCCGATGATGACCTTGTCAACTTTTTTGCCGAGGTTTTCAATGACACCGATTTTCCCTGAGACCTTTGCTCCTCCGAGGATCGCCACGAACGGTCTGATGGGATTCGCGACAGCGCCTTCCAGGTATTCGATTTCTTTTTTAAGCAAAAAGCCGGCCGCAGCTTCCTTGATGAACTTGGTGATGCCAACAATAGAGGCATGGGCGCGATGGGCGGCGCCAAATGCATCGTTGATGTAGACATCCGCCAAAGAGGCGAGAGCTTTGGCAAAGGTGTCGTCGTTTTGTTCCTCTTCGGGATGAAAGCGAAGGTTTTCCAACAGCAGCACGTCGCCGGCATTCATCTTTGCGACGAGGTGTTCAACGGCGGAGCCGATGCAGTCCGGTGCGAAGATCACTTCCTTTCCGAGCAGACGACCGAGCCGCTTTGCGACAGGTGCCAAACTATATTTAGGGTCGAACTTCCCTTTGGGCCGTCCCAGATGAGAACACAGAATGACCTTGGCCCCTTCATCAACGACACGATTGATGGTGGGGAGGGTCGAACGAATGCGGGTATCATCCGTAATTTGAAGGGCCTCGTCCAGGGGCACGTTGAAATCAGCGCGAATCAAGACCCGTTTTCCGCGCAGGGCGAGGTCTTCTACAGTTTTCTTGTGTAAGTTCACGCGACGAGGTCCTTTTGCCTGTTTAATTCGTTACGTTCAGCGACTATGCCTTTGTTGGCTTGGTTCTTGCGGGCAAACGCTGCCGCCGTCGTTCAGCGAGATTCGATCTTGCTGGCCAGCATTTTGATCAAATCGCGGATACGGCACGAATACCCCCACTCGTTGTCGTACCAGGCTGTCACCTTGACCAAGCGTTTATCGACGACGTTAGTGAGAAGGGCATCAATCGTAGCGGAGTGATCGTCGCCCTTTTGGTCGATAGACACGATCGGATCCTCGGAATATTTGAGAATACCTTTTAGCGGACCTTCTGCTGCTTTCTTAAATGCTTCATTGACTGAAGCGATGTCGCAATCTTGCTCCGTTTCGACAGTTAGATCTATCAACGACACATTTGGTGTAGGAACTCGGATTGCCAGACCGTCGAGCTTACCTTTTAATTCTGGAATGACAAGGTGCAGGGCTTTCGCCGCTCCTGTACTCGTTGGGATCATGGAGACCCCGGCTGCCCGCGCTCGGCGAAGGTCTTTATGAGGCAGATCCAACAACTGTTGATCATTCGTGTAGGAATGAATGGTGGTCATGACCCCGTGCTTGATACCGAAGTTTTCCAAAAGGACTTTGGCGACCGGCGCCAGGCAATTGGTCGTACAGGAGGCATTAGAGACGATGCGATGGGTGTGGGGGTCGAGTTTCTCCTCGTTGACGCCGAGTACGACGGTGAAATCAGGGTCTTTGGCTGGTGCGGAGATGATGACGTAGCGGGCACCGGCAGAGAGGTGCTTGCTGGCGTTGTCTCGGTCTGTAAACCGACCGGTCGATTCAAGGACGATATCAACCGCCAACGATTTCCACGGCAGATCCTTGGGGTCTTTGATGGCCAGGACTTTGATGGACTTTTCATTGATCACGATTCGGTCCTCGTGGGCTTGGACATGCTCCTTGAGGGTCCCATGAACCGAGTCGTACTTCAGCAAATAGGCCAGGGTCTTGGCATCGGTCAGATCATTGATGGCAACGATGTCGATGTCAGGGTCGCCGAGGGAAGCGCGAAGCAATGTTCTTCCGATCCGACCGAATCCGTTGATGCCGAGTCGAATAGCCATAATATACAGGTCCTCTACATAGACAATGGTCTGGTTTCCTCGTGAGACAAAACCAGGGGTAGGCGATAGTATCCATGCTGTTTTATTGTTGTCAAGCAGGTTAACGGAAAAAGTAAAACGTGACCCTTGCACCCTCGGCTAACCTCCGTTAGAGTCCCCACAGTCCGAACAGTCTGATCCCGTTCCTGGTTCCGTGTCACGAAGGGGGCAAGTGCTCAACATGGATGACACCTTGCTCAAGACGGCACAGGTGCTGGAGTGGCCTCGTCTTCTGGCTCTTTTGGCTGAGTACGCGCGATCGGCGCAAGGGGAAGAGAAGTGTCGGGCGCCGTTGCTTGCTGTCAATCTGGCCGAGGCTCGGTTGCGCCAACAGGAAACGGCCGATATGGTGAAATTGCTCGAGAGAGGCGAGCCGATGCCTGACCTGCGATTTCCGGATCTCCGAGACATTATAAAACGGGCAACGAAGGGAGGAGAACTGACGGCCTCAGAGCTCTGGAATTGCGCGGTGGTCATCGCTGTGATGGAAACAGTGGTCGGATATGCAGCCCCCCATGTGGCGGCGGGGAGTGCTCTCGCCCGTGTGGTAGAACCGCTACGGGTTGTGATGCGGAAACTGCATCCTGTTCGGTTGGCGATTGAGGAGGCGATTGAGCCCGGCGGGTCGGTCAAAGAATCGGCGACGCCGGCGCTGAAGCGACTGGCGCAGCATGCTCATGAATTAAAACAGACCATGCGCGAGCGGCTCGATAGCATGTTGCACTCGTCAACGTACCAAGAGGTCCTGCAGGAGTTGTATTTCACCCAACGGGAAGGACGGTATGTGCTACCGGTCAAGGCCGAAATGAGAGGAAAGGTGTCTGGTATCGTCCATGATGTCTCCGCCAGTGGCGCGACAGTGTTTCTTGAGCCCCGCGAATTGATCGAACTAAACAACGCCATCAAAGTTGCCGAGCTGGATGTCGAACGGGAAGTTCGTCGTATCTTGCACGACCTAACCCTGCTCGTGGCATCCCACGCGGACGCGATTGCTGAGGGAACAGAACAACTTGCCGAATGGGACTGTCTCCACGCAAAGGCTGAGTTGAGCCGACGACTACACTGCCATGCGGTGTCATTAAATGAAGAAGGACGCGTGCTATTGAAACAGGCACGACATCCCCTCCTTATGGTTACAAGGGACCAAGTAGTACCGAACGATATCTTGGCAGACGAAACGGTACGGGTGCTGGTAATTTCCGGTCCCAACACAGGCGGGAAGACCGTGGCGCTTAAAATGATCGGCCTCTATTCGTTCATGGTGCGGGCAGGACTTCATGTGCCCTGTGCGGAGGAGTCCGAAATGGCTCTCTTTACGAGGTGCTATGCCGATATTGGAGATGCACAAGACCTCAGCCGAGATCTTTCCAGTTTTTCTGCTCATATTGCCCAGATTGTGCAGCTTCTCTCAGAAGCAAATAGGGAAACGGAGGATCAAGGACGACGAGGGATCCAGACATTGGTGTTGCTTGATGAACCGGTGACCTCAACTGATCCGGAGGAAGGAGCCGCCTTAGCCGAAGCGGTTCTCTGTCGATTGGCGACCTTGCCGATGAAAGTGGTGGTCACCACCCATTATCGGACGCTCAAAGAGTTAGCTCAAACGACTCGCGGCTTTGCCAATGCTAGTGTGGGGTTCGATGTGGAACGGCTGGCCCCCACCTACGAATTATTCATGGGCATCCCTGGCAAATCCTCAGCTTTGGAAATTGCCGGCCGGCTAGGCATGGATCCGGACATCATCGATGATGCCCGGCGACGGATGCATCCTGATGATCACAGGCTTGATCGCATGATGGCGGATTTGCAACTACAACAACGACAATTACTTGAGGATCGTGCACGGGCGAAACATGCACGGGAAGAAGCAGAACAGGCGGTTATTGAGGCCAGAGCACTCAAAGCTGACTTGGAACGGCAAGCATCTGCTGCTCAAAAGGTTCTCAAAAAAAAGGTCGATGAGCAGCTCCAATGGGCACGGACAGAGATTCGTACCATGCTGGATACCATCAAGCGAGAGCAAGGACGTCGGGGAGCTGATGAGGTGAAGCAGCGATTCAATGAGGTAGAGGAGCGGGTGAGGCGAACCCTTGTGCCGACTGATGAATCCATACCAGTGGAGCAACTGGGTGTGGGCGATACGGTGGAAATTGTTGGTTTGGGGATGAGGGGGTACTTACTGGAACGACCAGGGGGGAAAAAACGAGTGCGTGTCAAGGTAGGAGAGGGAGAAATTGTGGCAGCCGTCTCGAACTTGATTGGATGGCGCCTCCAAGATCAGACTCGTGGTCTGTTGCCGGCTGTTCGGCCGTCCACTCGCGAATCCCCGTTTCGGGCCGATGGACAATCGTCGACTCAAGAAAATCAGCTTGTTGAAGCGGAGCGAGTCATCGATGTGCGTGGCTGGAAAACCGATGACGCTCTTGATCACGTCGTTGCTGTATTGGACCGAGCCATGCTGAACGGCATTTCCACGGTCCGTATTGTTCATGGGCATGGGACTGGTCGGCTGAAGGCCGTTTTGCGCGACTATCTCAAGGAATCTCCATATGTGGCGGAATTTCATGCTGCTGATCGCGCCGCAGGTGGAGATGGAGTCACGGTGGTCAAGCTGCTATGATCCTGCTGGAGAAAAATGAGTTGCCGCGAGGGAAGAATCACGCACCTTCAGTGAGTCGGTCAACAAGTGGATCGGGAAAAAAGCCACCGATCCACACAGATCCAGAGGATGCAAGCAACGATCACGAGGAGAGGGCCCGATGCCTGTTAATTTCAATCCGGAACAGAAACGGCGACGGGGTTCCGAGCACCCAGCCAGTTCTTCCGATCACCCCAGCCAACGGATCCAGCCAACAGGTGAAGTTGCGCATCAATTCGGCGATGACACAGAAGAAGATCAAAACAGAGCTCTGGCGGAAGCTGAATGGAAAAATCTCTGGGAAGAAACGGAAGTCATCGATATGGATACCTTTTAGCCGCATGAGCTCCACACGTCAACTCATACCCTTATCCCCCAATAACCATGCGATTCTTCACCAGGTGCTCATTGTAGCCGTATGTGTATGGGTGCAGGGCTCACGTGTGTGGTAGGTAGTGCCTCAGAAGGAACGGTTTGACCCTGGTTCGTTGACTGTGGTTGTGTCGATTCCTCCTTGGGGAAACTGGGTGGGAGTGGGCCGATCTCGCAGTCTTGTGTAGAGGGGGCTGTTGTGTTGGGTGAGATGTCCTCCGTTGTGCGGTCAGTGGCGAGTTGGGTGAAACTTTTACCTATGATTGTGGAAAGAGGACCAGCAAACTGGCCTTCCTCCGAAAGAGCAACAATCGTGTGAAAGGGGCACAAATCAAAAGATGACACGTGTGGGAATACCGTCTCCGGCCACGATTCCTGTGGAACGGAGGTGTGGGAGCTACAGTGGAGCAGGAGCCGATGCTCTAATGAAAATCTTGACACTTCCTCTTCATCAATGGTAAGGAAAGCACCACCTTTTCCCAACCATAAGGAGGCATTGCATGGATCATATCAAGCTAGTGATTTACGGGCTCGTGGTCACAGGGGTAGTCGTAGGGATTGTTGCCATGATTACGAGCATGGTCGGCATTCAGCAGTATTGACCTCTTTCCGAGCGAAGGGGCACCGCGACACCGAGGAATGGTGTTGTAACCCGTAGCGAAGAGGCCTCCCTTGTTGAGAGAGGAAAGCCTGCTGCGATAAATTGCACGCTTGGGTGTGGGCTAAACCTTCTAGCATAGCTTGTAGAGTTTGAGTAAGGGCCTTGCTGAGGAGGGGGAAACTTTGGGTGCTGCCATCTCATGCGTGTAGTGATGCCCTTCCTGTCAAGTCGATGAAGATCGTGAGGGGAGATGGGCAATGGCCGGTTGCCCGTTCTCTCTTAAAGAGAAAAGCTCTTTAAAGAAAAAAGAGAGGGAGGTAGTAACCACGGTAGCTGACTTGAGGGAAGAGTCAGCGTCGTCGGATTTGCAGGGGAAAAATCCTGAAATGTGCCGTGAAGAGCTGAGGAGAGGAAAGAGGGATGTTTGATCCTTCCCGCGGGTCATCACTTCCGAGGCTGCTCCTTTTTTTTGAGCGAAGGTTAGAAGAATCGACTTAGCGAGCGATCTCATCGTTCAGAATGGCCTTGTGTTGTGGTGGTGGAGGGGAGTGCACCGAGACGTTCAAGCACAGAACGGAGTGATACCGGCGAGATGGGTTTGACCACCACATCATCCATGCCAGCTTCTTTGCACCGTTGGGCGTCTTCAGGCGAGGCGTTGCCTGTCATAGCAATAATTGGAATCCGGTGCGTTTTTTGCTCTTTCTCATGATTCCTGATGGACCGGGAGGTTTCATACCCATCCATCACAGGCATTTCGCAATCCATGAAAATAACATCATAAGTCGTCTTCAAGAGTGATTCAAGGGCCTCCTTGCCGTTTCTTGCCACCTCCACGTGGTAGCCAAGTTTTTGCAGAAATTTACATGCGACAACTTGATTGATCTCGTTGTCATCGACAACCAAAATCCGCTGCGGAAGTGGTAAAGCGGTAGCTTGACCCAGTTGACTAGAATCCGACGGAGGCAAAGGAGTGCGCTGAATTGCTGGCAACAGATTCGTGGTGTAGGTGAAAGTGCTTCCCTTTCCTAGCTCACTTTCGACAGTGATGGTGCCGCCCATCATGGTGACGAGTTGGCGGCAGATCATCAAGCCCAATCCAGTCCCGCCGAAGCGCCGCGCCGTGGATGCATCGGCTTGGGCATAGGCTTGAAACAGCCGGTGTAACTGCTCTTGGGTCATCCCGATGCCTGTGTCTTTCACGGTCCAGCGGACGGGGATATGTTCACTTTCAAGCGATACAGATGGGGCACGGTCGATCGTGATACTGACCCCTCCGTGTTCAGTAAACTTGATTGCATTGCCGACCAAATTAAAGAGAATTTGCCGAAGTCGAATCGGATCTCCTCGGAAGAGGGGGGGAATGTCTTCGTGAATGGTGCTTGTCAACGACAACCCCTTTGCCTTAGCCAGTTCGGCAACAAGTGTGATGACATCCTTGACCAACGATCGCAAGTCCACGTCGGCGATTTCGAGCGTCATCTTGCCCGCCTCGATTTTGGAGAAGTCCAAGATGTCATTCACCAGCGTAAGCAAGGCTTCTGCGGACCGCTGCATGGTTGCGATCAATTCCTGTTGTTGGGTAGAGAGGGGAGTGTCTTGTAGCAGTCTGGTGCAGCCCAGGACACCGTTCATGGGGGTCCGCAATTCGTGGCTCATCGTTGCTAAGAAGAGGCTTTTGGCCTTGGCCGTTTCCTCAGCCTTTTCCTTGGCTTTTCGCAGTTCCACATTGGCTGTAATATCGATTCCGTAGGTTCGAATTAACCGAAGATCGCCGATGGGGAAAAAGGTCCAGGCGAGCACAATGGAATTGAAGACATGCTCGTATCGTTCGCTCGGTTGATTGCTCGCCACACATGTGTGGATGATCTCTTCAAGGGTGGGAGGAAAGATTGCGAGGATGGAATCTCCTTGAGCGCTGGCGACATTCATCAGTTCGATGGCGGCTGTGTTGGCATAGAGGATCGTACTGTTTTCGTCGAATTCGACAATGGGATTGGGGGCGTCCTCAGCCAGACGGGCGACTCGTTGAAGGTCCCGCTGCAGTTCTTGCTGAGCAGTCAAATTTTGGAATACCGCGAGAACGCCAATCACTTGGGCTCCTTTTCGGCGAGGCCAGTAGGTGGCGCAGAGGTCCAGGACGGTCCCATCAGGCCTGGTCCATCGGTAAGGCGGCAGCACAGTGGGTTGTCCGGAAGACAGAGTCATCTCCAGAGGGCACTGCTTGATAGATTCGTCATGACTGATCACACACTGAAAAAGTTCATGCAGGTGATGTTCGCTTCTGCTCTGGTTGTCACCGATCAATTGGTGAGCGGCAGGATTGTGAAACAGAATGAGGCCGTTGTGATCCGTGACGAACAACGCGTCGCCTGAAGCCTCCATGACAAGGAAGAGGTCATGGTGAGTCGGTAGCCAGGTTGAGTTGTGACGGGAGGTAGGACGATCGGGGCGATCGAACAACGAAGAGGAAGAAAGAGAGATGGTCATGCTGCCGCCTGTTCAAGCACCGTTTCAATGTCAATGCCACACCGCCGTGGATCTAGCACTGCTTTCACGTGTCGGCCATCCTCTGGTTCCTGAGTGAGGTCGAGTGGGATGGGTGGAATGCATGGTCGCTGAAATTTGTCTTGGCAAAGGTACAGGTAGGGGAGATGAGCCTTTCCGGCGGTAATCGCAGCAACGATACCAACCTCGTCGCTGGTCAAAGCAACAACGCTGTACAGGGGATAGATGCCGATGACTCTGATCAACCACGAGACCATTGTCTGCCATGGGGGGCGATTCTGAGAATACTGATAGAGATGGGATAAGGCTTGGCTTGACGACAGAGGGGGGAGTCCAGTTTGACCGCTTAAGAGTTCATCATAGTGGTCAACCACGCTGATCAGCGTAAGGATATCCGTGTCCGCTGGTGAGGGAGGGTGGAGGTCCGTTGACTGTTCATATTGATGGTGATAGGTGATGATCGCGAGTAAATCCGGGTCTGTCACTCCGCTCTGCTGTAGAATTCTTCGACCTTCTACTGTGTGGGAGCGGTACAGTGCCTGTTGAGCGGGAGTCATGGTCTTCGGTCGTTTGATGATGTGCCGTGGTAATTTGGCCAGACCGATGTCATGCAGTAGGGCTCCCAGCCCTATCAGGTGCAGTCGATCATTCGGAATGCCAAGCGCTTTCCCTATGGTAAGAGCAAGAGTGCACACCGTCAGCCCATGTTCTTGTAAATTTGCTTCAAGAGAGCCAAAATGCAGGAGAGCAAGGCATGCTGCCTGTCGTTCCAGGATATTGTTGAGCACGTCATCAACAATGAGTTGAGCTTCGCTTACTTCGATGGTATCCGTCGCTCGTGTCTTCTCAAACAGGTTCTTTGCCTGCGCAAGCCATTGTTCACGCTGGCGTTTTGCTTGCGAGAAGTGGGTGGCCAATTGAAGGGGATTTGGCTTCTCTGATAAGGGTTCAGAACCCAGAGGGGGGTGAGACGGAGGTTTGTTGTCGGCAGTCACATCGGTGGTGGAGGGGGAAGGAGCTGCGAGAGATACTGAAGCCGAAGAAGGGTGTGCAGCGTGGGGTGTCTCGTGATGGTCCATCACATCCACATCCCTACCCAAAGCTGGGTCGATGACCACCCTGGTAACGCCACATTGTCGCAACACCGCGATGTCTTGCTCGCTTTGAATCAGGAAGCTATGACGCAGAAACGGTGTGTGGAACCAGGAACGGTCAAGGCCCGCCACATACATACCTACCTTGAGCTGGCTAAGGGGAATGGTACGCGTGGGCATAGCTCTCATCCAGGATCAGTACGTTCTATCGGATGTTTGCCTATCTTACTTAAGAGGTCTCCTCGGAAAAACGTCGGAGAGGAATCTGATGATAGGAAGAACATCCTGTTGCATGTACCTCCTGTCCTACGACGGTCGCAGCAAGCTATGAATGGTTAGGCCGAAGGTGGTGTTTGGCTAAGCGATAACGAAGCGTATTGCGACTGATCTTCAACAAACGGCTTGCTTCTGACACGTTACCCGCGGTCTTGTCTAAAGCTTCTTGAAGCAGTCGTTTTTCCAGCTCTTCGAGCGAGAGACCAAGATCAAGAAGAGAAAATCTGGGTTCTCTCTGCGCTCCATGGTGAGCAGAGGGGGTACGCACTGAGGGGGGAAGATGGTCTGGTTGAATCGTGGGATGTTTGCAGGTGATGGTGAGCCATTCCACTACATTGTGCAGCTCGCGAACGTTGCCGGGCCAGTCGTGGTGCTTGAGGAGGACTAGGGCCTCCGGCGCGATGGCTCGAATGGGGCAACCGCGTTCCCTACGTGCCCGTTCTAAAAAAACCATCAAGATTGCCTCAATATCTTCTGGTCGCTCACGGAGAGGAGGAATGCGAAGTTGATAGACGTTGAGTCGGTAGTAAAGATCAAGGCGGAATTGTCCTGCTTTGATCCGGGCTGGCAGATCTTCGTTCGTTGCAGCGATCACGCGAAGGTTCACTTTCTGGCTTCTGGTGGCTCCTAGCGGATCTACCACATGGTCTTCCAGGACACGAAGGAGTTTGGCTTGAGCCGCTGCGCTCATTTCTCCAATCTCGTCTAGGAAGAGGGTGCCGCCTTCGGCCATTTGAAAGCGGCCTGGCTTTGAGTGTTTGGCGTCGGTGAAGGCCCCTTGCTGGTAGCCAAACAATTCCGCTTCTAGTAGCGGTTCGGGAATGCCGGCGCAGTTGAGGGCGATGAGTGGCCCTCGTGCCCGGGGGCTGGCCGCATGGATGGCTTGAGCGAAGAGCTCCTTTCCTGTTCCGCTTTCTCCAGTGATGAGGACGGTTGCGTCGGTAGCGGCGACTTCCCGTGCGAGTTGTTTAATCAAATTCATTTGTGGAGAGACGCTGATAATCTGTGCAAAACGATCTTGCGAGGCAGATACGGCCTCAGTGGATGGCTGATGAAGCAAGCGAGTAACGACGGCTTGAAGTTCTTCCGGGGTGACCGGTTTGACAAGATAGTCGGCAGCGCCCGCTCGCAACACAGCAACGGCATCTCTTACTGAGTTGCCTTCTCCGATTGCAACAATGGGGAGAAAAGGAATGGTCTGCCGTGAGAACTCCAACAGGGGTATCATGGACTGAGGCGAGCCTTCACAAACGATCAGTGAGGGAGGAGTCGTTTGCCAGAGCTTCATGCCTTCGACAATGGTCGAAGCTGTCAAGATAGTGCTGGATGGCGGAGCGGTGGCGTGAAGAAGTTGTGGCATAGTGGGGTCTTTCGTAATCAGCAGAATAGTCGGTCGAGACACAACACGACCCTTGCTCAGATCAAGTCCCAGGCAGCGGCCACTCTGTTACAGCCTACTCCTAGTGGTGCTAAGAAAAAAGGGGGTCGTTTGAATAGGTGGGTGGTGTCTCAAGCCACTCAACATGCCGCGAATTGAATTGGGAAGGCAGACACCACGACAGGTAATAGGGTCGCTCAAGGTAGGCAGGCCTGAGGGAAGGGTATCTTTGAGAAATGTCTTTTTGATTGAGCAATGTGGATGGTCATCTCCCGCCCAGCAGATTGTTTAGATAATGATGGTGGGTAATCTCCGCTGACGATCTTCGAGGGTATCTGTACTGTGCCATTGACTTGCAATGTTGCTAGCACAACAACTGGAAGGACAGGAAGAGGAAACAACAGAGTGTTACGAAAGACTGTGGGCTGATCGGATTTGTAACGGGAGCATGCACGATGAGTGGAAAGGAATGGTCAGTACAAAAAGGGAAAGTCGAGCTACCGGTCGGTCACGACCGGTAGCTCATGGGCAGCGTGTTGAAATCGAACAAACCAGCTTACAGGGTCTCGTAGTTCAGCTACGAGGGGAGATTAACGGTCAATCATTATCCTTACAGAAGGTTCGTTCGTAGGCGATGATGGACCAAGCCTCTTCCTCTGTCAACACTCCTCCTTTGACGAGGGCCGGCATTCCGGTGCCTGGACTGCCATTTTTAACGACCCAAAACAGTTCGCCGTCGCTCCGTTTCTTGTGAAATTTGCAATTGGTGAAGTTGCGGGGGCCAGGTGTCAATAACATTCCGCCGGGACCATCACCTGCTCCAGTCTGCCCGTGGCAATTTGCGCAGGTGCCTTTCCCCTCGTAGAGTTCCTGCCCCTTGGCGATAACAGCTGGTGTGATGGTGAGAGGGTTCTTGATCTTTTTCGCCTCGCCTCGTTCGGCTTCCGGCACACGCGGTTTCAAGGGATCTGATTCCGGACCAGCCCAGCTCACCGGACTCCATAAGGCAACCGTGACGACACTGTAAACTGCAATGGCCCAATACTTCCCTTTCATGACTCCTCCTCTCGGTGATGGACACTAAAGCAAGCTAAAGCTGTCTTTCATGGACACCATTTGTGCCATAGTCTCAGCCATGCGCTTGTTATGATACCATGACCACGTTCTTTCTGGAGACTGTCTGTCTGGCAGGGGCACTGGCTACGATACGGGGTGTTGATCAGGCCTAAGCCGTGAGTTGGAGCAAGGTTGGATTCCAATCTTGCTCCAACTGCAGCAGTGGATAGCAGAGGCGGCCTGACTTGATGAAGTCCGAGTATCGGGGGCGCCGATCAGGGTACTTCGACAATATCCGACTTCATCGGGCCCAAGATTGCCAGCAACTCACCTTTTTCTTTCTCTGGCACATTGAAGGTATCCAAGGCGGCTACCAGATCTTCTACCAGGGCGTTGAATGCGGCTGTGGTAACCTTCATACCCTTGTGGGCGGTTTTCATATCCCGTCCTTCGTAGGTGCAGGGGCCACCAGTGGCCTGGCAGACCTGATTAACCAGATGTTTGTTGAGCTGTTTGAGATCGGCATTCTTAAAATAGCCGTTGATCCGTGAATCAGCTCCCACATTGCTGATGAACTTCGTCACGACTGCCTGAATGGCTCCGACGCCGCCCAGTCGTTCATAGAGCGAACGTTCTTCGGCAAAAGCCGATGTGCCGCATAGGGCCCAGGAACATGTTACGGCAATGGCTGCGTACAAAACTTTTTTTGCCTCCCTCATGATGAGTACTCCTTTGTAGTGGATGATGAACTGCTTCCGTGGCCTTTGGGACCAGAACGTGGTCACGGATTCCATGGTGTATTGGGCATTAATTGGCCCTTATAGTCTTTCGGATTTTTGTTAGCCACTACGACCGCAATGGCACCTCTCAAGGCTCCGGTTAAGGAGTGGGTGACCACTGGGTAGGCTCCCGGCTCGTCAGCAATCATGTCGAAGGTGGCACCGCTTCCGGGACCGACTACATAGGTCTGGACTCCAACGAACTTGTTGGAAGGATTGCCGCTTTCATAGACCGCATCCCAAATTTCCGCAATGGGATGAATGGCTGAAAACTCGTTCGGGCCGGCGTTCACAAAATAGATGCGGACCCGTTCACCAACCTTGACCTCCAGAGGCTCTCCACCAGGAAAGAATGGATGGTACTTAAAGATTCCTCCGTTAAACACCGTGTGGTCCCACTTGCGGTCAAACATAGCTTGCACATTGTCAGGGTTCTTCCACAGTTCAGACTGTACCAGCACGAATTCTCGGTCGGCCTTGGGCCATACACTAGGATCTTTGGGATCTACGATAATGGCACCGAACATGCCGCGAGCCACGTGCTGGATCATGGGGCTTGCTCCACAGTGATAGAAAAACACTCCCGGTTTCTTAGCTACGAAGGAAAACTTGTGGACTTCTCCTGGTCCAACAGTGCGGTGATAGTTTTTCAAAAAGTCGAGTTCAGCCGCATGAAAGTCCATAGAATGGGGGAAGGAGTTGTTTTTATCCCCGATAAGCGTGAAATTGACGGTATCGCCTTGCGTAACACGCACGACCGGTCCAGGCATCTGCCCATTAAAGGTCCAGGCTTTATATTTCGTGCCGTTTCCGTCGATGACGATCTCAGATTCCATTGCGGTGAATGTGATGTCATGAACCTTGGCTCCCGCTGTTCCGGGCATGGTGACACACCCGCTGGCAACAAAGAGAATGCCCAGTCCTAGGGTAAGAGTAAGCACACCGAACCTCTGCATAATAGCCTCCTTATATGTTGTTGGGGAAAAAAAGAGACGTTGCTCACGACGCAGTGCGGCGAACGCCGTTCCTCCCTCACTACTGCCAGCAGACGTCGGGGCAAGTATCTACCAAATTTGAACATAAAAATGCAAAGGGAAATTTTGTCAGATATGGAGCCATGGTGATGTCCAGACGATGAGGAGTTCGCTTTGTATGGTCAACGTGAGGAAGGAGGCGCAAGGCGATAGGTCAAACAGAAGCGAAGGAAAGCCTGTGTCTGCAGAGCAGCGTAAGTGTTGCCCGAGCAAAAGGGCCAAAAATTTGAACAAGGTTAGGAGCTGGAGAGAGAGGTGAGATTCTGCTGTGCAATAGCGATGTTGCGACGAAGCCCTTCAAGTTTAGGCCGTCGGAGTGGGCTCTGCTGAAAGAGGGCGGAGAACGTTGCTTCGTCTAACCTCGACAAGAGGCTCAGGTTTGGCGAAAGGGCCAGTGGTGTTGGTTGAAAAGCCGGTTCCTTGGTCGGCTCGGCGCGGAGATTAAACGGGCAGACGTCGAGACAGTCATCGCAGCCAAAAATTTTGTTCCCCATCCGCTGTTGGATCGCTGGTGGAATGTCCTGCCGGGATCCACGCCATTCGATGGTCCAGTACGAGATGCATCTCGTGGCATCAACAACATAGGGTTCCACAATAGCGCCGGTTGGGCAGGCCTGAATACAAAGTGAGCAACTGCCGCAGAGGTCGGTGGCCGGTTCATCGGCATCCAACGGTAAGGTTGTTAACACCTCTCCCAGAAGGAGCCAAGAACCGTAATCTGCCGAGACAAGGTTGGAGTGTTTGCCAATCCATCCCAGGCCGGCCCGTTCCGCCCAGGCTTTTTCCATGATAGGACCGGTATCGCTATACGACCGGGTTTGGGCATCTGGTGCAAGGTCATGGATTCGTTGTTCGAGTTGCTTGAGTCGGTTGCGGAAGATCTTGTGATAGTCCTGTCCCCAGGCATAGCGGGCGATGCGGCCATATCCGGGTCGTTCGTCGGCTCGATGGTCAGTCAAATAATTGAGCCCCACGGCAACAATGGACTGACAACCAGGTAACACGAGGCGGGGGTCGGCCCGTTTGGCTGGATCCCGGCCTATCCAGGCCATGGTACCGTGGTACCCGCGCCGGAGCCATTCGCTGAGGCGGGTCAGCAGGAGGCGTGGCAGTGACATTTCAGAAGAAGGGGACATCATCGGGTTGGCTGAGTCCCGCTCCCCTGCATTGTCTGCTTCGATTCGTGCAATGCCGACGGCATCAAATCCGAGGGCAAGGGCTTCCCGTTTGATGGATTCCGCGAGCGTCATATGATCACTCACATGGTTTCCAGGGTAACACAGGTCCTTCGCTTGCAGCTATTGGCCAGCCCGCTTACAATCCGCATGTTTAAAAATGCAACATGCAACCGACCGCTCCTGAGGGATGTTCCGTGCCTATCTCTTCACGTGGAAGAAAAGTGTGGAGAAGCCTGATGGCTCAGGGTGGTGCTAAGCGGCAGGCGTGGGGCAAGGAGAATCAGGAACAGGTCTCTGTTGGGTGGGCAAATGTTTGGCTGTGGGGGCGCTCGTCGTGGTTATGATGGGAATCCTTGCTGCTTGGCCCTCTGATGCCCGGACGCCAGTTCATTGGGATACCGTGGAAGTGGTGCAGGATCCCTATGGTGGCATCCGCGCGACAGCCCGGCTGTTGCTCGCGGCCAAGGCCGAGGTCATTTATAACCTGCCGACCGACTAGGTCCAATGGCCTGAATTGTACGCTATCCGCTTGAGGCTTGCGGGGTTGACAGTAGAAAATGGGACCGCGACGGTCGATCTCCATATTGGCATCCCCTCTTGCCAGGTGAGTACGGGGTGACGGAATCCCACCTCTTGCCGGCCGGAGGGCTGGTAGCCGATCTCTCAAAGGTGGAGATAGCAAACGGTACCGCCGTGTCTGGGTCTTGCGCCAAGCGGCTGGTGGAAATCGGACACTGGCTGAGTTTGAGTGGGTCTTTGAAGGGGACTCGGTGATACCGAATTGGAGTGTGTTGATGGCGGTGCGACAAGAACGAGAAGCACCTGTTCGAATTCTCAAACAAAAGGTGATGGAGCATTCAGAAGCTTCATTCTGAATGATGACTGCACCAGAAACGAATCGAGACAACCCCGTCCATGAAACGGATTTTGTCTGGTCTCTATGTTGTTCTTGATCCTGCAAGCCATCCGCCCCGACCACTTGTTGATATTTTGAAAGAGGCAGCGGAAGCCGGGGTGCGGCTGTTTCAATATCGCAACAAAACTGCTTCGATGAAGGAGGCCTATGAGGAAGCTCGCCAACTCAAGGCAGTGGCCAGCGACTATGACGTCACGTTCCTTGTCAATGACCGATGTGATCTGGCCCTCGCTGTTGATGCGGATGGCGTGCATGTAGGACAGGACGATATGCCATATGAATATGCCCGTCGTTTCATGGGACCCCACAAATTGATTGGGCTATCCACTCACAATCCTGAACAAGTCAAGGAAGCAGACCGCCTCCAGCCGAATTACATCGGCTTCGGACCGATCTTTGAACCGCGATCGAAACAGAATCATGATCCGATCGTCGGAGTAGAAGGACTCGTAACCGTTCGGTCGCTGACCACCTTGCCGCTCTTTGCAATCGGGGGGATCACCTTGGACAATGTGGCGGCTGTTTGCAAAGCGGGAGCCGACGGAATTGCGGTGATCTCAGCGGTGATGCAGACGAAGGACGTCAAGGGGGTTGTTCGGCAGTTTATGGATCTGATGCAATCATCAAAGCCAGGTGAGTCATTGTTGGGGAGTGGGCTAGGCGAGTAGCAGCTCGCTGAAAGTCTCTTGCCAATGTCGGCTGGTGGGGCAAAGGGCCCAACACCGGCACACCGGTTAGCCGTCTAAGCACTTCCACGGTGCTGTGTTCCTGAGTTCGTTCGAGAGACGATCGTACGGGGATGGGACGGTTTAAGACAAGAGCGATGATGGGGATCTTTCTCCGGTGTAATGCCTCGATGGTCAATCGAGCGTGATTGATCCCTCCCAGGCCTGATCGTCCCACGATCACTGCAGGCAAATGAAATTGCAAGATGACGTCCGTGACGTCTCTGTTTGCGCTGATCGGAACCAAGGCTCCCCCTACTCCTTCGACCACCATCCAATCATGTTGTTGTGCTAATTGGCGGTATCTGCGATGCAAGAGGGGAAGACTGATGGTTCGCCTGGTGTGTTTGGCGGCAGTGATGGGAGCCACTGGCAGGGAGAACTGATAGGGGCTAATGGTGTTCAAAGGGGCCTGGCAGCCCACTGCCTGACGAAGTCGAGCTGCGTCTGATTGCGAGAGACAAGCGGGTGAGGTCCCTGTTTCAATCGGTTTCATGACACCCACCCGGAATCCCAGTCGAGTTAATGCGATGGACAGGGCTGCCGACACAACAGTTTTGCCGACACCAGTATCAGTGCCGGTGACAAAGATGCCACGGTTCATAGGCTCCCTGGGCTAAGAGACGTCCGGTTTGTTGCCTGATCGAGGACCACTGCCCTTTCCCTTGTGACTGCGGCCCATCTTACATCTTGTATGCATAGCCGAGCAGGGCTCACAGCAATCTGCTATCACAGTTCCAGACTTGCCCGGAGACGTGTTCAAGTGCGGTGAGGTAGACAATCGTTTGTGCTACTTCCTCAAGAGCGGGGGGGCGCCGAAGGGCATGATCCACCCATTTTCCATCCTTGGGATAGATGTTTTTGGTCATGTTCGTTTTTTGCCAACCTGGGAGCACCAGATTGACCCGGATATTGTGAGGGCCCCATTCCCATGCCGCAGTTTTAACCAAGCCAATCAATCCAGCCTTCGACGTGGCATAGGCCACCTGTCCCACAGCTCCGTGGAATCCGGTGTGGGAGCCAATCACAACGATGGAGCCACCCCCATGCGCCATCAAGACCGGCGCGACAGCACGCAGGCAATAAAACACGCCGGTGAGGTTCGTGGCTATGATGTTATGCCACGTCTGCTCCGAATGTCGGATCAGCAGAGTCCCCCCCGCAATGCCAGCATTGCAAACGAAGGCGATGGGGGTGTCGGCATGTATGCGCCAGCTCTCGACCATTTGTCGCACTGCCTTTGGATCGCGGATATCGGCTTGGTAGAGGGTGCCGCGACTGCCAGCGGAAAGGACCAGACGAAGTGTGACGGTGGCTGCTTGTTTGTTTCGGCCATAATGGATTCCGACATGCCATCCCATGGCTGCAAAAGCGCGGCTCACAGCTCGTCCTATTCCTCCCGATGCTCCTGTGACCAGGACAGAAGGCGGACGTGAAGATCGAGGAGCGGCCCAAGCAGGAGGTCGGCCTGTGTGGGGAGGGGAGGTATTCATACAAATAAAAAATTATGGGACGGGGATCCCGTAAACGCAAGTCGGGTGCCGACATGGTCACAACGGTGATTCGCTTGCCGAAGCTGTGATGCCTATGGTACCGTCGGCTACCGGAAAGGGGGAACCATTGTTTGTGACCCATCTCATGACAATGAGTCATGTTGTGCTGGGGATCATCCTGAGCAGCATCCTCCTGGTTAGCTGGCAGGTCGGACTGGGCGGACCGGGGACTACTCTCGCTGAGGAGTCGGTGATCATCGCCGACTCGGCCGACTATTTTCCCGATGCCATTGGCAATCGCTGGGTCTATCGTGGACAGATCACGGAAGAGCCGATCCAAACGGTAGACAACAAGTTCTTCACCAACGTGTCGACGGTCGTAGGCACCAAGATGCTCAATGCAGTGCAGGTTACCGTCTTTCATGACACGAATTCTGGCAATCATGGTCCTTCGGAAAGTTACTATCGGCGAGATCCCGCCGGAATTGTCTACTATGGTTCCGATCCGGGCACACCGTTGGAGAAACAACTGACGCCGTACCAGATTTTTCGGTTTCCACTAACGATCCCCTCTTCTTTTCAACAGTTCGATCGGACCGGTCTCGATTACGGGACGGATATGGACCATGATGGGACCTCTGAGAAGGTCGATGCGAAGGGATGGGTGACGATCCTTGGCCGTGACACGGTTACGGTACCAGCGGGCACTTTCGAGGTTATCAAGGTCGAGGCCAGGATGACCATGCAGGTGCATTTGTCGTCTGGCCGACGGACTATCGTCGGGTTGGATACCATGACTGCCTGGTTTGCCAAAGGAGTGGGACTGGTCAAATATGTGGAACGTCAAGAAATGGGACTGATGAAAGACGATCGAGGGGTTGTCGTTGAAATCACAGAAGAGTTAGAAGAATACGAGATTCAGACTCCCCGTTCTTCACTCGACGGCGTCGAATCCCCGGCGGAGAGTATTTTCGCACACGATGCGGGGAATCATGAATTGCGGCAAGTAGTCCTCTCCTCCCGCTTTAGCTCCAATCCCTGAAAATCGATGGCCCCCAAAGGGCTGGCGGCTAACAAGTGCACCCGTGATCGGTCGGTTGAGATAAAGATTACCAACATCGAACCACTCGCGGGCCAGCGCAAGGTTTCTGGGACTTCTGCTGTAGACGCCTCCTGTGAGTGCATAGGAGGTGCCGTTTGCTACCTGCAGCGCGTTCTCAAAACTCTCTGCTCGGATTACAGTCAGCACAGGGCCGAAGATTTCCTCTTGAGCAAGGCGATGACGAGGATCGACACCTGTAAAGACGGTTGGGCCTACAAAATACCCTTCCCGCTCGATCGATCGCTGAACGAGCACGTCACAGTCGCGTAACCCCTCTTCAATGAACTGCTGGATCGATCGTTGAGCTCGTTCGTCGATGACTGGGCCCATTTTGGTCCCCGGGGATTCGGGATCGCCGATTGTAAGGCTCACGACTGCCTCCTTGAGCCGGCTGGTGAACTCATCGAACACAGACCGGTGCACGATGACCCGTGAACAGGCGGAACATTTCTGTCCCGCATAACCTGTGAACGACGTCACAACACCGGTGATGGCTTCGTCAAGATCAGCCGTGTCATCGACGATGATAGCGTTTTTTCCTCCCATCTCGGCGATCACCCGTTTGACCATCGGTTGCCCAGGCCGCACGACGGAGGCTTCGGATAAGATGTGAAGCCCGGCGGCTTTTGATCCTGTGAAGGCGATCGTCACAATGCGAGGGTGGATCACGAGAGCGCGCCCGATCTCCGGTCCTCCCGGGACGCAGATGAGCACGTCAGACGGCACTCCGGCAGACATTAGAATCTCTGAGAGGAGTATTCCCGATAGAGGAGCCCGCTCCGACGGTTTAAAGAGGACTGCGTTGCCGGTCACCAAGGCGCCGGCGACCATGCCGGCCGGGATGGCGAGGGGAAAATTCCACGGAGCGATCACGGCGGTGACCCCCCGAGGGGCGTACAGCCGGTGATTGAGCTCGCCAGGTCGGTCGCCCAGTTTCATCGGTTGAGCCAAACGACGCATCTGCCAACTGTAGTACCGCAGGAAATCGATTGCTTCCGTGATGTCGGCATCTGCTTCTCGCCATGGTTTGCCGACTTCGAAGACTTCCCAGGCGGCCAATTCGTAGCGTCGTCGTGCAAACTCATTGGCGGCTCTGTCCAGGATGGAGGCTCGTTCTTCAACTGGCCGGCGCCGCCAGTGGTCAATAGCCTTCTCTGCCAGTTGGATTGCTTGATCAAGATCAGTTACCGACGCCCCACGGACCTCGGCAACGATTTCGTGGGGTCTGGCTGGATTGCGGGAGATCAGCCAGGGACCACTGAGATTCAGTTGTGCGTCGGTTGGTTCCCACTGACGACCTAGCTGGGTCCGAACGAATGCGAGACCATCATGCATGGCACGACGAACCTCTGCACGAGAAAAATCACTGTGTGGTTCATTGGCAAATGAGACCGGGCTGGTCGTGATCTGCTGCGTGCTCGGAGACGGCAAGACCACGGGTGCTGCCAACAATGTGGCCAAAGGGTGCGATTCGACATATTCTTTACGGAGGAACGATTCATTGGATGTGTTTTCCAACAGGCGGCGAACCAAATAGGCCATACCAGGCAAAAGTTGGCCCACTGGAGTGTAAAGCCGAACCCGGCGGCCGAGCGTCACCATGGCTTGTTGAAACGGTTCGGCCATGCCGTAGATCATTTGGTATTCCCGTGCGGAGTCTGGCAGGTGGCGGCTGTTGGCCGTCGCCTCGATGACTGCGAGGGTCCGCAAATTGTGCGTGCCAAAAGCGGGCCGGATCAAGTCCGCATGGTCGCAGAGGAGACACACCAGTCGTTCATAGTTGGCATCCGTTTCTGCCTTGTGCTCAAAGAGCGGCACTGGCCAGCCTGCCTGCCGATATCGGACTGTGTCGGAGTCCCAGTAGGCTCCCTTGACCAATCGGATCGTGATGGGCGTGCCCCGGGCCCTTACCCACGCAATCAAGTTTCGAATATCCTGTTCCGTCTCTCGATGGTACGCTTGAAGGGCGATGCCAGCATAGGGATACGAACGGTATGCTGGCTCGTTGAACAGTCTGGTGAAGATGTCTAGCAGGAGCGATTTCGTCTCGGCCTGCTCCATGTCGAAGATCAGCCCCGCTGGCACTGAAAGGGCGTGGTCAATCAAAGGACGGAGCCGTTCCGCGACGGATCGGTAACTCCCGTCAGGATCAATCGGGTCCCATTGTGATGAGAGTGCCGAGACTTTGAGCGAGAGTTGTACGCGTGGAATTGGTCCCAGATGGTCTGCTTCTAGCAAAGGAGCATAAGGCCAGGCGGCAGAAGTCCGCCCCAAGATGGTTATGGCCTCCAGACATCGGTTTCTGTACTGGTCAGCTTCATGCTCGCTGACTGTTGCTTCACCCAACAAATCGACAGACCAGGTTTTTCCAGACTTCCACAAATGTTCCAAAACGGGGAGCGCCTCCTCCACTGATGCGCCCGCGATAAAGGTTCGGGCCATCTGTTCAACATGGGTTCGGATTGACTGGCCAGTCCATTTAGCGCCTAGACTCATGGCAGCCAGTGCCTTCAATCCCCACTGGATGCCGAACATCTCAGTGTGCAAATCGCCAAAATATTCCTGGGCGAGGGAAACGACTCGCTCATCGTCAGTGATTGACGGCAAAACGTCAATGAAGCGAAAGAGACGGGTTTTGAAGACCGGGTCCTTCATGGCGAGATTGATCGCCGACTGGGACCACCAACGGCCCTCAAAAATCGTCGGCGTGTGACCGGCAGATAGGCGGGCCAGGTGCTCGCCAATGCGGCGGATTGCCGGCTCAAGCGATTCGGACTCTGCATCGTTTGATGAGAGTGGTGAAAAGGGAGTTGTCATCGTCGATAGCGGCGTCGCCGCTTCCCTGTCCAGGCCTCATCGGTGCCATTGAAGTGTCCGATTAACATGGCGGAGAAACATAAGCTATGGTTGCTTAACAAGGTTACCGTTCTGACTATTGGGACGTAAAGCAACTGGCCCATTTCTTTCCCTCGTTCCATCCCTTATGATAGATGAAACCACCCACTCGACATTCGCGGTCTCTGGTCTGAGGGGGCGAACCCGGCGGGTGAGGATGTATCACAGAAGGAGACTATCATGGCTGATGAAGGAACCCAACAAGAACGACCACAGCATATGCCCAACAGCTTAGTGCCGGGCGTCAAACACGTGATCGCTGTGAGTAGTGGGAAGGGAGGCGTGGGAAAATCAACCGTTGCGGCCAATCTGGCCTGTGCACTAGCCTTGACGGGAGCCAAGGTTGGGTTACTGGATGCCGATCTGTACGGCCCTAACATTCCCATGATGATGGGGCCCACCAAGGGGCCGGAACAGAGGGACGGCAAAATTATTCCGGCCGAAAGTTACGGAGTCAAGTTAATCTCCATGGCGTTTCTGGTGCCCGAGGAGACCCCTTTGATCTGGCGGGGGCCGATGGTCCATCAATATCTCCAGGCGTTCTTTCGCGACGTGGAATGGGGCGAGCTGGATTATCTTTTGATCGATTTGCCTCCCGGGACCGGCGACGTGCAGCTTTCCTTGTCGCAGATGGTGCCCTTGGCCGGGGCCGTCACGGTCACGACTCCTCAAGAGGTCGCGCTCCATGACGTGCGCAAGGGGATGGCCATGTTTCAAAAAGTCAATGTGCCGCTGCTGGGCATCATCGAAAACATGAGTTATTTTGTGTGTGCCCATTGTGGAGAACGGACCGAAATTTTTTCCCATGGCGGCGGCGAACGAGCGGCCGAAAAGCTGGGGGTGCCTTTCCTGGGGCGCATCCCCATCGATCCTGCGATTCGAGAAGGAGGGGATAGCGGGCATCCGATCGTCGTGACGGATCCGACGTCGCCGCAAGCGGCGGCTTTTCGTCACATTGCCCAACAGCTCATCGATCAATTAGAAGATGGTACGCAACGAGGTTCTTCGATCGACAGTTTGCTCAAAAAAATCAAACAGCCATTGACTGGTCATTGAAAGAGGATCGTTACGTTCATCAATTTAATGATAATGGAGGGAGAGAATGGGGGAGTTCGTTCGGGTTGCTGGGGTCGGGGATATCAAACCAGGGCAAGGAATAACGGTGGACGTCAAGAGCCGCACGTTAGCCATCTTCAATGTTGATGGGACCTATCATGCGATCGACAATACTTGTCCGCACCGCGGCGGGCCGCTGGGAGATGGTGAAGTCGAGGGAAACATCGTAACCTGCCCCTGGCACGGCTGGCAATTCGATGTGACCACAGGGGCCTGTACCAGGAATCCATCCGCAACCGTCGAGGTCTTTCAAGTCAAGGTGGAGGGTAACGACATTAAGGTGCTGGTCCCAACCGTTGATTGAGAGACGAGCAGTCGTTGAGCCAAGAAAGGGGCGCTGACAACGGTGCCATGGATGAACTGCCCGACAAACATCAATTAGCCGGTTTCGACCCGCGAGAGCGGGGATTTACCCGGACCGTTGAATTTGAATTGGTAGATGGTGGCTATCGGGCAGTCCTACGCTATGAAACCGTCCGTATCGTGACAGAACCCTGTGGAACGCAAGACAGCGCCTTGCTGGCATTGGTTGCGTTATTGCACCAACAGGGCTACCGGCAGTTGAGGAGCCAAAAAATTTTCCACAAGATGCAATATCTGGGCTCGCAGGAACGGTGGGTCGAGTATCCCGATCCTCCTCCCGTAGCGGAGCGGCGAGGCGTTCTGGCCCGTCTGCTCGGTCGATTTGGCGCTGGTCGTGGTGGTGCGCGATGAGTGTTGTGCCGCTTGATCATCTTCGATCGTCTTCTGGAGATTCTGCAGGGAGACGACGGTCACAGGGACCGAACGAAGAAGGACGTGCCCGTCCCCGACTTCCGTCGTGGTTGAAGGTTGTGGCCAACACCGGCCCGGACTATTTCGATGTGCAGGGTACGATAGCGCGGCTTCAGCTCCACACGATTTGTGAGGAAGCCCGCTGTCCCAATCGCTGGGAGTGTTGGAACGCCCGTACGGCCACCTTTTTGATTCTCGGCGACATTTGCACCAGACGGTGTCAGTATTGTTCGGTCGAAACTGGACGGCCGCGGCCAGTCGATTCTCAGGAGCCGCGACGGGTGGCTGAGGCCGTGCAAGCCCTGCGTCTTCGCCATGCCGTGGTCACGTCGGTCAGTCGCGACGAACTGCCGGACGGCGGTGCCGCGGTGTTTGCTGAGACCGTGAGACTCATCAGGCAACTGAACCCGCACTGCACGGTTGAAGTGCTTATTCCCGATTTTGAAGGCAACGAAGAGGCGCTGAAGACCGTCTGTGCCGAGCAGCCCGACATTCTGAACCATAATATCGAGACGGTGCCTCGATTGTTCCCCCGAATACGGCCCAGAGGGAAATATCAGCGGTCGATCGAACTGCTAGAGAGGGCCAAGGGATGGGGCATGAGGACGAAATCCGGTCTGATCGTCGGCATGGGAGAGACCATCGACGAGGTCCGAGACGTCATGCGCGATCTGCGATCGGTCGACTGCGATGTGCTGACCATCGGCCAATATCTCCAGCCGACGAGGGACCATCTGCCCGTCTCACGATTCTACGATCCTTCCGAGTTTGCCGTTTTGAAAGAAGAAGGGCTTGGTCTAGGGTTCAGCCACGTCGAGTCCGGGCCGTTGGTGCGGAGTTCGTATCATGCCGAACGGCAGGTGGCGATCAGGCTGTAAAACGCACGGGAAGGGGCTTTCGGGGCATCGTCAACCAGTCCACGTCAGCGCGTTCGATGTGTGAGCGTCGGTGTGGTTCCCGACGAGACTCAACCCGCCAATGCTTTGCCGATGATGGCCCGAGCTTCTTCCTGAATCTGCTGGAGATGTTCCCTCCCCCGGAAGCTTTCCGCGTAGAGTTTGTACACGGCTTCGGTGCCGGACGGCCTAGCCGCGAACCAGCCGTGCTCCGTCACGACTTTGAGCCCTCCGATGGGAGCGCCATTGCCAGGGGCCGTCGTCAACAGGGCGATGATTCGGTCGCCAGCCAAGGTTGTGGCCGTGATGTGGGCAGGAGAGAGTGTTGCGAGTACTGCTTTTTGTTCTGGTGTTGCGGGAGCGTCAATTCGCTCATAAACCGGCTCGCCTATTTCGTTTGTGAGCTCATGATACAGTTGGGCCGGGTTTTTGCCCGTGCGAGCTGTCATTTCGGCGGCAAGCAGGCCCATGATGATCCCATCTTTGTCGGTGGACCAGGCGGTGCCGTCCTGGCGAAGAAAGGAAGCTCCTGCGCTTTCCTCGCCGCCGAACCCCAAGGAGCCGTCCAACAGACCGTTCACAAACCACTTGAAGCCGACCGGTACCTCGATAAGCCGTCGCTGCAGGCGTGTTGCCACGCGATCGATCAGGCTGCTGCTCACCAATGTTTTGCCGATTCCGGCGTCGGTCCTCCACTGGGACCGGTGCGTGAACAGATAGGCGATTGAAACAGCCAGGTAATGATTTGGATTCATCAAGCCGGATCGAGTCACGATTCCGTGCCGATCAGTGTCGGGATCGTTGCCGAACGCGACATCGAACCGACCTTTGAGTGCGAGCAGATTGGCCATGGCATAGGGTGAGGAACAGTCCATCCGGATTTTTCCGTCCCAATCAAGCGGCATGAAGCGGAACGTGGGATCAATGGTGCGATTGACGATTTCAAGGTTCAAACCAAATCGGGCTGCGATCGGCTCCCAGTAAGCAAGGGCCGATCCACCCAGCGGATCGACTCCCAGTTTGAGGGAGGAGTGGCGAAGTAGGTCTATCGCAATGATCTGCGGGAGGTCCGCGACATAGGAGGAGACAAAGTCATGTTGACGGGTCGTCGGGGCCCGATATGCCTGCTCGAAGGACATACGCCGCACGTCACGGAGCCCGCTGGCCAACAGTTCGTTAGCCCGTTTCTCGATCCAAGTAGTGACCTGGGTGTCGGCAGGACCTCCATGGGGAGGATTGTATTTGATGCCCCCATCCTCTGGTGGATTGTGGGAGGGAGTGATGACGATACCGTCCGCCAGCCCTGCTGTACGACCCCTATTATAAGACACGATGGCGTGAGAGATGACCGGTGTAGGGGTGTAACCATCTCTGTGATCGATCATCACGGTGACATGATTGGCGGCAAGGACTTCCAAGGTTGTGACAAAAGCTGGTTGGGAAAGTGCGTGGGTATCTTTCCCCAAAAATAGGGGGCCACTTGTTCGTTGGTGTGATCGGTAGTCACAGATCGCTTGGGCGATGGCCAGGATATGGGCCTCATTGAAGCTGTGCGTCAACGAGGATCCACGATGGCCCGATGTGCCGAAGGAGACCCGCTGCTGCCCGGCACGCTCTTCCGCAGAGAGCCTGATCACATGCTGTCCCAACTGACCACATATTGGGGGCGG
>JANDJK010000121.1 GCA_024330925.1 Nitrospira sp. | reverse complement strand
GCGCTATGTCGAGAATCCGGCGACCCTGTGGACGAATACTCGCAGCACGCACAACGGCGCGAACGACGAGATTCTTCAAGCCGATGCAGATGCATTGCATAACTCCCTCGTCCTGATCCATGTCCCTACTCTGGAACTGAGGGTGTTCGCGCCGGGGGCGGCTTTGGGGAATCCCAAGCGCCGAGTGCTGACTGACTTTCAGCATCGCGGCATCCGGTATGCGCTTTGGGCGACCGATCCCGTTATCGAACGCGACTATAAGGCGCGGGCTGATGGAACGTACACGCTCGATGAAAGCTGCCTCTGTGTGAGCCTTGGGGAGCCCTTGCAGAAACAGAACGGAGAGTGGTGCCGGTACAAGCTGGTGGCGGCGATCATCCAACGTGAAGGCGTACAGCCATGAGCAGTCCTAGCGTCATCTACACCATAGGGCATTCCACCCACACGATCGAGAAGTTTCTCGATCTTCTGGAAAGGAACAAAGTGACCGCCATAGCAGATGTTCGTTCTAGGCCGTACAGTCGCCATAACCCGCAGTTCAACAAGGACGCCCTGTCGGCCGAGTTGAAGAAGCGCGGCATTGTTTACGTCTTCGTCGGCAAGGAACTGGGCGCTCGATCAGACGACCCCTCCTGTTACGAGGGCGGTCAGGTCCGCTATGCTCGCCTGGCCAAGACGTCGGTTTTCAAGGCAGGCATCGAACGTGTGTTGAGCGGGGCGCAGAAGTACCGTATCGCGCTGATGTGCGCTGAGAAAGAGCCGCTGGACTGCCACCGCACCCTTCTGGTCAGCCCCGCTTTGGAACGACACGGGGTGTCCATCGTTCACATCCTTTCTGACGGGAGTACCGAGGCCCATCCGCAGACGATGGCCCGACTGCTTGATCTGGTCGGACTGCCGCAGGTGGACATGTTCCGCAGCCACGACGAGTTGGTGGCGACGGCTTGCAATCTGCGGGAACAAAAGATTGCGTACGTGGATGAAGCCCTCGCTGAGCAGGAACGAGCGTGAAGCTGTTCACCATCGGATTCACCAAGAAGTCGGCGGAAGCCTTCTTCACCAAGCTGAAGCGTTCTGGTGCGAAACGTGTGGTGGATGTGCGTCTCAACAACGTCTCGCAACTGGCCGGATTTGCCAAGCGCAACGACCTGCAGTTCTTCCTACGCGAGATTTGCCACATGGACTACGTCCATGTGCCGGAGCTGGCCCCGACGCAGGACATCCTCGACGAGTACAAGAAGAACAAGGGCGACTGGGGCGTGTACGAGCAGAAATTTCTGGAGTTGATGCGCAAGCGCGAGATTGAGAAGAAGATTGACCCGGCCCTGATCGCGGACGGCTGCCTGCTTTGCAGCGAGGACCAGCCGCATCACTGTCACCGGCGGCTGGTCGCCGAATACCTCAAGTCGCATTGGGGTGACGTTGAGGTTTCGCACATCGTGTGATTGACGCCCAACAACCGGTTGCAGCGGACGGTCCGCTGCGCGCCGCCGCTGATGCTGAGCGTTATGCCGAAGACTGGCCAGTCTTGTGGGAATGCGCTATTGTGTGATTAATGGTGCAGTACAAGTTCACCGAATATTTTGAAAAGGAAGTGTTGCGGAAGCGTCCATATCTGAAGAAAGAATGGTGCATCCGGATTCTTGAGAACGCGCTCAGAAGCGAGCCTCAAGAGGGAAACCGGTACCGGTTCTGGGGCCGGATTGAGGAGCTTGAGGGACGGATCGTGAGGGTGATCACTCTCGAAGATAAGGTGACCATACACAACGCTTTTCCAGACAGAGGGTTTAAGCCATGAAGCTCAATTATTATCCCGATACCGACTCGCTGTATATCGATCTTTCCGAGCGGCCGAGCGTCGAAAGCCGCGAGATCGCTGAAGGGATCGTGCTCGATTACGATGCCGCAGGACATCTTGTGGGGATCGACATCGACAACGCCAGCCACAAGGTTGAGCTGAAGCAGCTCACACTCAGCAAGCTCCCGCTGATTGTGCAGACCATCTCCGCCTAACGCGACGCCTCAGATCGATCGCGTGATCGCGACGACTGATCTCATTCAAAAGTCTTCATGCCCTTGTCGTTCAACTCCCGGTAGTGACCCTGCCCGCCATCCTCTCCGCTTGGCTCATTCATGCGTTGTTGGGTCCCTGGCCGATTCTTGTGCGTCTGTCGGTGGGGGCACTGATCGTCCTGGGCTTCTCGTGCATGATGTGGGCGCGCATCGCTGTTCAGCGACAATGAGAATTGCGGCCCTCACATCCAGTTGACGTCAGACAGTCGGCCGCATCTTCGATCTCGCCGCCTTGCCGCACGTCACGTGCACCGATCCGCAGATCGCCAGTGTCGGGCTGACGGAAGAGCAAGCCAAGGCACAGGGGCTCCGCGTGCGAACCGCTGTCCTCCCGCTCGATCAGGTCCCGCGTGCCTTGGCCGCTCGGAACACCAAGGGCCTGATCAAATTGGTTGCAGAGCAAGAGACCGGCCGCCTGCTCGGCGCACACGTACTCGCAGCCGAGGTCGGCGAAGTGATCCAGGAGGCCACCCTGGCCATTCGGTTCGGGCTGAGCGTGCAGGATCTCGCCGACACGTTTCATCCGTACCTCACCATGGTTGAAGGTCTGAAACTGGCCGCGTTGACCTTCAAGAAGGATGTGAGCAAGCTCTCCTGCTGCGCGGCCTGACACCATCCACCACTTCATATCTCCGCCGACCGGGTGATCGTGTAGGAGCCCTCATCCGAAATAATTGTGATATCGGAACGCATGTCCGCTGCGGGTCTTCGCCCCCCAACGCCTGTGTGTTCTCCTTGACAGCGCCACAGGCTCAGCGCAAGACTCTGCCGCGCCTATGCCGGCTTCTCATGGACATGAGAAGGAGAACTCATTGATCATGCCGTCGGCTCCGATTCGGATCAGACCGGGGGAGGATGGACGGCTGATCGTGCAGCTCCCGTATTCCCTAATGAGATCCTGGTTCGCGACGGCAAGGGCGCGAACGATCGGATCACCATGCTGCCTCAGTCGCTCAACGTTCCGCTTCAGAACCACTTGAAGAAGGTGAACGCGATTCACGAGAAAGATCTGGTCGATGGGTGGGGCCGCGTCTTGCTGCCGGAGGCTCTCGACCGCAAGGATCCCAATGCGCCGAAGGACTGGCCTGGCAATGGGTCTTCCCGCAGGAAACCCGGTGGAAAAACACCAAGACCGGCGAAGAAGGCCGGCATCACGTTCACGAGACGATTCTGCAACGAACCGGCAAGGATGCTGTCCGCAGGGCCGGTGTGGTCAAGCCTGCCGGGTGCCACACCTTCCGGCACTCGTTCGCCACGCACCTGCTTGAGACCGGGTACGACATCAGGACCATCCAGGAACTGCTCGGTCACAAGGACGTCAGCACGACCATGATCGACACGCACGTGTTGAACAAAGGCGGTCACGGGGTGAGGAGTCCGGTTGATCGCCTATGACCCGTCTTATACAGACTGCATAAGACGACGCTCTCAAAACGGGAGTAGAGGAGAATCTGTCCTGCTGCAATGGGGTAGGGCCGGCAATCGGTACGTGCCCGCCGGTTTAGGCAGAAGTGGACAAGCTGGCGTAAGGGGATTATACAGTCTGTCCAAACATTGTTGGGCCTCAAGAGGGTCTTGTGAATGAGAACGCTCTGCACCTATCTAAGTGTAGCCAGTTCGATCGAGAGCAGGAGCCCTAAATGTCCATCGTGAAGCGCATCCTCTGCCTCGCCAACTCCAAGAAGCTGTCCGGCCGCTGTGTGGCTGGGCGGGAAGTACTCGACTCCGGTCCCGGTTGCTGGATCAGGCCCGTCAGCGCGAGGCCAACCGAGGAAGTCTCCGAAGACGAGCGCCAGTACCAAGACGGCAGCGATCCGCGAGTGCTCGATGTCATCGATGTCCCGTTGATCCGGCATCAGCCGCATGCCTGCCAGACGGAGAACTGGTTGCTCGATCCTGGTTATTACTGGACGAAGGTTCGTCAGGTCGGTTGGGCAGAGCTTCAGCGCTATGTCGAGAATCCGGCGACCCTGTGGACGAATACTCGCAGCACGCACAATGGCGCGAACGATGAGATTCTTCAAGCCGATGCAGATGCATTGCATAACTCCCTCGTCCTGATCCATGTCCCTACTCTGGAACTGAGGGTATTCGAGTCAGGAGGGGCTTTTGGAAAGCCAAAACGTCGCGTGCAGGCTAGCTTTGAGTATCGTAGAATCCGGTATGCGCTTTGGGTGACCGATCCCGTTATCGAACGCGACTATAAGGCGCGGGCTGATGGAACGTACACGCTCGATGAAAGCTGCCTCTGTGTGAGCCTTGGGGGGCCCTTG
>JANDJK010000120.1 GCA_024330925.1 Nitrospira sp. | reverse complement strand
TGCCATTTCTGATGCCGTTGCCTGTTTCCTCAAGGCGGCGGAAGCGTTTAAATGCGAAGGGGCCATCCTGAAGGCGATCGCCGCCTATAAGAAAGTGCTCAAATATGACCCAACGCAGTACGAAGTGCATCAGCATTTGGGCGATTTGAACGCGGAGCGCGGCCTGATCGGCAGCGCCGTGCAGGAGTATCTCACGGCAGCCAAGCACTTTCTCAAGGCGCGCAAACCCAAAGAAGCACTGGCGCTCTACCGGAAAATCGTAGCGCTTGATCCGTCCAATGTGAACGCGCAGCAGCGTATCGCCGAACTCTGTCTTCAAGACAATCAACAAGAGGAAGCGACAAGGGTGTATTTGCAACTGGCACGGGAACGTTCCGCCCAGGGACGGTATGAAGAAGCAAAAGAAGCGTATCAGGCCGTGCTCGCCATCGATCCGCTAAACAGCGAAGCGGCGCAATACATCGAGCGTTTCAAGAGCGGGAAATTCGGTTCGATGACGGTGCACAAGCCCAAGGACGCGGGGATTCCGCTGCGACCGTCCGATCCGCTCGACCAACTGGCCGAGGCAGTCAGAAGAATGGACGAAGGAGAGTATGACGGCGCCGAGGCCGTTTTAAATCAAATGCTCTCGCGCGAACCGGGCAATCCGCAGGTCTGTCAGTTGCTGGCCCGTCTCCATCTCCAACGGGGCGATCTCCAGGTTGCGTTGGGAGAATATCGCTTTTTAGCAGGGGCGGCTCTGCGCGCGCAGGATTATCGCTTGGCGGAATCCCTCATTACGGAGTTTTTGTCACAGCAGCCAGACTCCGTGCCGTTATTGGAACTGTATGGGGAGTTGTACGAAAAGCAGAATGATCCCGCATCGGCGGCGCGGCACTATGCCAAAGCGATCGAGCTGTTGCTGGCGCATCCCGAGCCGGGTATGGAGGGGTACCACGAGGAACTGTTTGAAAAGGTCCGAGCTCTGTCGCCGGACAAAGAGTTGGTCGAGCGGCTTGCGGCCAAGATCCGAAGAGAGTCCGCTGTGATTCACCGCTCCGAGTCCATTCATCCAGAGCCGGCGACCGACAACGGCGCGATGCCTATCCAGTCGGAGCAATCGAGAGAATTCGAAAAATCCATGGCCGGTAAGGAACCACCGAACGACCAGCAGTCAGGAAGAGAAAGCGATGGAGAGGAAGGAAACGGAGCCTGTCCGGCCAAGGAAACACTGCGTTCGCGATCAGAGACCTTCCCAAGGCATGGGTCGGAAAACAGCGGCTTCACGGCCGGAACCGCTCCCTTGCGACTCTATGACGGGATTGCAGGCTCCATGTCGGATGCCCTACCGTCGCTTTCTTCCTCGAAGATTCTGGCGGGTGTTCCCGATTATGAAGCGCATTTTATGCTGGGCGTCGCCTACAAAAACATGGGACTGTATCCCGAAGCACGGGAAGAATTTGACGTCTCGCGGAAGGCGGATATCTATTACCCCGACTCCTGCCTCATGGTGGCTCTCTGTTTCAAAGAAGAAAACCGCTTGGCGGAAGCCATTCAAGAGCTTGAAACACTGTTGGCCGACTCTCGATGCCGGGGTGCCAACGCGCAAGCCATTCGGTACGAATTGGGGCTGCTCTATGAAGCGGATGCCCAATGGGCGAAAGCGGTGGAGACGTTTGAGGCGATCCCTTTATTCCATGACGTGCGCCAACGGTTGGCGACGCTCAAGAGCAGAGCTCAGGCTCCGAGCGAACCTGGTTCGTCGTCGGGTGAGCACAGTGGGAGCGGCGATGCCGGCCGTGTGGGCGGCTGTGCGCTCACCGGATGAAACGTAACGGAGGCTTAAGAGACCTGATTGGGCGCCGGCCTACCGTTCAGCACCGCCTCGATATTGTCGAGGCACAGTCTTCCCATCCGAATACGGGTCTCCACCGTTGCCGATCCTAGATGAGGCAACAGCACGACGTTCGGGAGTGCAACAAGTTCGGGGTGAACGGCGGGCTCCTCCTCATAGACATCCAATCCAGCACCGGCGATGACCCCGGCTTTGAGAGCTGCGACCAAGGCTTTTTCGTCCACGACCGGTCCACGAGCGGTATTGATCAGGATCGCGGTCGGTTTCATGAGGCTCAGTTCGCGCGCGCCGATCAGGTGACGGGTTGATGCGGTAAGCGGCACATGGAGCGACACGAAGTCAGCCTCGGCGAGCAATTGATCCAGTGGGCGATGTTCCCACAAGAGGCCGGGAGGAGCCACAACGGACCGACGGCTCTCGTACACCACTCGCATGCGGAATCCCTGAGCCCGCTGCGCAACAGCTTGACCAATCCGTCCCATGCCAATGATGCCCAAGGTCTTGCCCGCAATGTCCGCTCCCAAAAGCTGAGTCGGCGCCCACCCCCGCCAAGTGCCAGTTCGCACCCACTGGTCTCCTTCGACCACGCGGCGGGCTACAGATAACATCAGAGCCCAGGCGAGGTCCGCCGTTGCGTCGGTCAGGACGTCCGGCGTATTGGTCACGACGATGCCGCGGGCCTTGGCGGCGTCCAGATCGATATTGTTGTAGCCCACGGCGTAATTGGCCAGGATTTTAAGTTTCGTGGCGTGGCTCAGCAGATCCGCATTGATGGAGTCGCTCAGCATGCAGATAACCGCATCGGCTTCGGCAAAGCCGGCACGAAGGTCTTCCGCCGTCGGGATAGCCTCTTCGGCCGGTTCGGCCACCAGACGGTACCGTTCCCGGAGGGTAGCCATGATGGGGGAGGGCAGCAAGCGGGTGACATAGACGGTTGGGGGTGCCATTGACGTCGGATCTGTGTGTGTTACTGATCGATGGGGTCCATGTGGCGAGAGCCTAGAGACCCTTGGTCAACGAAGTCAAGCCGTCAAATTGCCCCCTTGTCGTTATGGTTACCACGGTCTGCTGCGCAAGGGGATGGAGCCGGTCAGAGCTGTTTGTAGCCGTAGAGCCAGCGGGATGTGGTCGATCCTCGGTTACGAACACTGTGCCGAGCCTTGGCGGGAATGAAAAGTTCCTCACCCATGGCCGGATGATAGAGCTGACCGGCGATCTCGAATTCTACGTCCCCTTCCAGCACCATGACCAGTTCGTCCACGTCATGGACATAGTTCTCCCATACTCGACCTGGAGGATCAGTCCAGACATCGCAGCTAAATCCCCGTGCCCGCCAGTCCCGCCGTATGGCATCGACATCAACCATGATCGCCCAAGAGTTCTTCCGAGGGATTGCAAAGAGGGGTTACGCCGCAAGCCGTGACGATTCGACCTTCACGTCACTGATGCTCACGGTGCGTCCCGGTTGAAGTTCGGAGAGAGTAGGAATTTTGTCTGATTTGACGCCCATGTCCACCAGGTAGCGCCTCATTCCATCATAGCTTGAAAAACCCCGCGACCGCTTGGGAGCCTTGCCCTCTTCCTTCGGCTCAAAACGTACGTCAAACCTGCCATCCTCTCGTTTTGTGATGGTAAACTTTCCTTCGATCTCCATCGTGACACCTCCTGCCTGATACCTCGGCTTGTTAGACGAGGGTTGCCTTTTCAAGTAACGCGGCGGCCGGTGAATTTCAAGAGGGGAGGAGGCAACAGACACGCGCTTTTTTGAGGAAGAGGCGCAGACCCACACTATCATCGATGGGGGAGCCCGATTCAGTCTTATGGACTGGGGCGTTTCATGATGGGGTCGATAGTGAATGGCTTCGGTTCGACTGATCGGCGCGAGAGGCGTCAATGGCGTGAGTGGCGTGAGGGGAATGACCAGGGTGATGTCCAAAGTCGATGACTGGTCGATCAATGGAAATTGATCAGATCAGGAGCAAGCAAATGAGCAAACGCCCCTGCACGTATCAACTGCTGATTCGATTGGCCGCACCCCAACGTATCCAGATTGGACGGCTTGGCACTTTTTCCTTTCCCGCTGGGTATTATGTCTATACCGGCAGTGCTCGCCGCCATCTAGAGGCCAGAGTGGCCCGGCATCTCTCTCGGAGCAAGAATCTCCACTGGCATATCGATTACCTCGTGGCCGCGCCCGGGGCACGGATCATCGGGGTGTGCTGCGTGAGCGAAATGGAATGCACGGTCGTTGGACTGACGAGGGGGGACGTGGTGGTTTCCGGTTTCGGATCGTCGGACTGTCGATCGGGATGCGGAAGTCATCTCAAATACCGTGGATCCTCAGAGAAAGCGGCGGTATCGGTCTTCAAGAGCATGGAGTGGCGGAGATGGGCGGCGGATGATCCCTCTCGGTAAAACCGTACCCGCTGCGCTGTCATAAGACGAAAGCCCAGTGCCTTCCCCTTGTTTTCGTGTTCGCGGGCTGAACGGGGTCTCCCGCTGGCGGTTGTTTCAACCATCCTGCTAGAATGCGCGTACGGTTCCCACGATACCTATGACCGCCCCAACCCTCATTCTTCCCGAGCGATCCCGCGCCATCGCCGCCGACTTGCGGGCCCAACTCGG
>JANDJK010000119.1 GCA_024330925.1 Nitrospira sp. | reverse complement strand
CGTGCGCTCGGTCCCTGACATCAGTTGCATTCTCCCTGGGAACAGAAAAGAGGAAAGGCGGAATGCCGCAACCGTCCATCATCGAGATCACCGGCGTGGAGATCGCCACGCTCGCTCCGGACGAGGATTGAAGAGGAAAGGATTAAAGACAGAGTAGGCGGACAGTGGTAGGGAACTCTCATGCCCTGCAACAGCGCGCGACTCCCTCGCGAGCACCCTCGCCTCACACCTGCCGGCTGAAGCTAAGGGAAGAGAAATTGGGTGATACCTTTCTTACTGGTTTGGAGGTTCAATGCGCTCTCACGAACGCCGTGACGTGAGCGACTTCAGCCACGATACCGGTGCTTGCAACCAGGAGAGGAATCGGGATCGATCTGGAGAGTCGAGAGACGGTCTCTTCCTCCCATTGTCTTGCTCGACTCGCTCGGCCACATCGCGGAATAGGGGGTTAACCTCGTAGATGAGTCGGTACTGTTCCATCGCCTCTTGAGGACAGTTCATTTTTTCGAAGGCCTGGGCCAACAGATAGTGGACATTGAGCCGATCGTCCGACTTCGCACCCTCGGTTTCCAAAGCTCGTTTGAACGCCACAACCGCTTCATCCAACCGTCCAAGCGTACGCCAGCATAGCCCCTGTTGCACCGTCGCCAGGAAGCGAACCGCGGGGTCGTCCTCGGCCGCTTTAAATTTCACAATGGCCTCTGCATACCGTCCTACCTGTTTGAGGTCTAGCCCCTGCTGGTAGGGATGCGCCGTCACAACCTCCTGTGACGGGTGAAGAACAGCGTGCTTAGCCGGACGTTCAACCGTAGGTCTCGGCGTGGTCGTGTGTCGAGACACCAAAGCTTCGCGGGCTAGCTCTTCGTCATCAAGCACAACGGTCCGAGGATCCACCTCCGTCGGTAACACCCCACCAGCGGCTCGATCCGATGCTACCTGTAACACGAGCGACGCCGTGATTCGTTCGGCTCCTTGACCGAAGCCATAGACCAAAGCCAACTCACAAAGTTGGTTGATCAACCGAGGGATCCCCCCACTGAGCCGAGCCACAAGATTGGCAGCATATTCTGTGAACAGAGCAGGATCTCCACCCACCACCATCAATCGATGGCGAATATAGTCACAAACATCTGCATTACTCAGTGGCTCGAGCACGTAATCGACCGTGATCCGTTGCGCAAACTGCCGCATATCCGGGCGGGTTAACATAGTACGCAGCGTTGGCTGTCCCGCCAGCACAATCTGCAAGCCAATCTGCCGCCCATCGTTGAGATTAGAAAGCAACCGCAGATCTTCAAGTGCTGAAAGGCTCAGATTCTGAGCCTCGTCTATAACCAGCAAGGCCTGACGACCGGCTGCAAACACTTGCTTTAAAAACGCCGTAATCCGGCGGAGCTGGCCCACTGTGTCAAGCTCAGAGACATCCAGTCCAAAAGCTTCAGCCACCCACGGCAAAAGGCTTTGGTCTTTCGGATGCGTCATGCCGATAATGCCCACCGCAAACCGATTGCGATGCTCTTCCAGGATTTTCTTAAGGAGAGTCGTTTTGCCAGTACCCGGTTCACCCGTGAGCACGGTGAAGACCGCGCGATTCAGGAGTCCATATTCGAGCACATTCAGGCCTGGCTTATGGCGCTGGCTAAGGAACAAAAACTCTGGATCGGGCACCAACGAAAATGGTTTTGCACGGAGCCCATAGAATGCCTCGTACATACACAACCTACCCTGCCCACCCGTGATTTACTGCTACCGCACGTTTCACTTGGGGGAGACTGAGTTGACCTTGACCAGCCTTGTTGAGCACAGTTCCGATAACAGCGGTGGCTCCTTTCAACATTTGGAGCGTTTGCTGAAGATCAGGCTCCAACGTTTTGGTATCCTCGACCACCAGCAGAAGTGCCTCTAGTTGAGGGCTAAAAGCCAGCACATCGGCGCGACCAAGCACGGGAGGCAAATCAAAGATCACGATCCGCGACTCGTAGCGGTATTTTAGCTCTTTGCTCAGAACCGCCATACGAGGAGAGGCAAGCAGTTCGGCGGACTGCTCCGTGCCACGTCCTCCCGGCAACACGATCAGACGGCCAAGACCGGGGTAGAGCAACATTTCTTCGAGAGGAGTACCATCTAACAGATATTCTGTTAAACCAGCCCTCCGCTCCAACTCTAAGGTCTCATGCACGCGAGGCGCGCGAAGATCTGCATCGACCAGCAACACCGTTTGATTGGGCTCGGTGGCCATCGCAATAGCCAAATTAATCGCGGTCAGTGTTTTGCCAGTCCCCTCGCGAGGACTGGTAACCCCCAACATGTTCCAGCCATGTTCTCGCAGCCGATGGAGCACTTGAGTGCGGAGAATTTTATAAGAATCCGCAAAAGGCGAATCGTGTCTTGTCAAGATGCGGTGGCGGCGTAAAACCTCCTCATGAATAAAGACTGGCCGACTGCGCGAATAGACAATCGTCGATGGCGAGGCAGCAGGCGCTGGATCGAGATGAGGTGACGAACGAGCAGTCTTGCCTGCCTTTCCTTCAGCTTTGAACCGCTCCATCGCACTTTGCAAATGTTCCATCATTGATTCTGCCGTCCTTTCGCTTTTCGCTTATGTAAGCCCAAGTTTGCGCATCGCGGCATACCAGATGACATCCAAGGGATAGAACAACACATGCACGGACACTGCCAACAGGACCACCACACCAATGCTCGCAACGGCGACACCATACCGTCGTCTGGTAAAGCGACGGAGATCATCTTCATTGACCAAATAGGGAATGACGGCCAACGGCGGCAGTCCTGCGATCGAACTAAGATGTTGCTCTCCGCGAATTGAACGATCGAGCTGTTCCATCAACATGCCGCTGCCGGCCCCACCCCCCAAGGCCAACAGAAGCCCTAACACGATGATGACCGGCCGATTTGGCTTCTCTGGCTTTTCTGGAAGCTGCGGCGGATCGATGAGCGAAAACCGTTCGCCCTTCCGCTCGATTTCCAGATCCTTCGACACTTCAGCTTCGAGCAAGCGCGAGGTGATTTCCTCGTGCTTGCGAATCGCCTCTTCGCGGTTCCGAACCAGATCCAGATAGGTCGGCTCAATATGAGCCGTTCGCTCTAGCCGTTTCGCGTATTCGTCCACCCGCTTCTTGATACTCTCGCGGGACTTCTTCAACGCCTGGAGAGTGGAATTCGCTGTCGCGAGTTGCGCTTGAATATTGATATAGGCTGGATTTTCAGGCTTGACTTCCACCTTGCGACGGTCCGCCTTGCTCACTCGATCCAGTTCCTGCTCAAGAGCGGCGATCGACCGACGGGCCTGAATGACATCAGGATGATCGTCCGCATAGGTATCGAGCAACGTTGCCAGCCGAGCCCGCTCACCCGTCAATCGTTTTTGCAGCTCCTCGGATGTTTCCTGCTCGCCAACATCCCGTTCGAGGGCGGCGATCTCCTGTTGAATGTGAATCACATCGGGATGTTCTGGCGAGAGATAGCCGGTTAAACTCGCATATTGAGCCCGCAGCGCCCGCAGCCGTTCGCTTGAATCAAGGATCCGTTCCCCGCTGGCCGCGATGATCGGCGTGTTGGGCTTCAAGGTCGCCAGTTCCCCTTCTAGGTAAATCTTCCGCTCTTCCCAGCTTCGGATCTCACGATCGATGTCCAGCAGTTCGCGCTCCGCCTGGTTGAGCATCGTCATGTTGAGTCCGGTCAGTTCGGGTAGCGCCCCTTCCGCTCGTTGCTTCACAGAGGAAAGTTGTTCTTGAAGATCGCGAATCCGCTGGGCCAGCCGCTCTTCTTCTTTTCTTAAAAACTCGGTCGTCTCATGGGCATGGCGTTCCCGCGTCCGGAGGTTTTCCGCAAGAAAGAGGCTTGTCAGTTCATTGGCCACCTTCTGGGCAATCTGAGGTGACTCCCCTTCATAGGAGAGCGTAAAGGCAATGGTCGCCTGTGTCGGCGCCTGGGTGCGTTTGTCGATGATTTTGACGTTGACCACCTCGACCTTGATGTCGTCGGCGAACCGTTCCAATACCTCCTCGGTGCTGCTGGTCTTTCTCATTTTTTCGTACAGTCCGAATTGCTCGATAAATTTGAGCAGGGTCGAGCGCGTCATGACCTGCTGTTTGATCGTCTCGATCCGCTGATCGGCATAGCTGGAGATTGTAGAACGGACAATATCGGCCGGAATCTCCTGCTCCTCGATCAAAATCGTCGCGGTGGATTTGTACACAGGCGGCCAGAGGTAGGCTACCGCGACACTGACTAAAAAGAGCACGGTCGTGGTCACAATGATAGGCACACGCCGCCTCCGCGCGATTTGTGTGATGTGTTGCAAGGTGAGTGTGCTTCGTTCCATAGATCTCTACCCTCGATTCGTCCGTATCATCGACGACAGTTCACCGACTGATCGAAAATTTTAGCGGCACATAGGTCAGCAGCAACCGCACCGCGTGGGATTCGCCGATCCGATCCGTCCCCTCCAGCTCGCGCCGCGAATACATGTAGCCCAGGTCCATGGCCCAGTAC
>JANDJK010000118.1 GCA_024330925.1 Nitrospira sp. | reverse complement strand
CACCACGACTATCCTGGGACGTCGACGGCCGATTCCGGAACTCCAGAGCACCGATCCCGTCCAACGTGGCTTCGGCGAGCGGATGGCGGTCAACAGTCCCATCCAGGGGTCGGCAGCAGACTTAATCAAAGTAGCGATGATCAACGTCCATCGAGCCCTTCATCGAGAGCTTCCGCATGTGAAGATGATTCTCCAAGTCCACGACGAGTTGATCTTCGAGGCGCCCGACCATGATCTGAACGAAGCCAAGCGGCTGGTGAAACACGAGATGGAAGCGGTGGGACAACAGCTTGGCCTCTCGGTTCCGTTGAAGGTCGATCTTGGGGTCGGCAAAAACTGGCGGGAGGCGCATCCCTAAAGGGCCTGAGACGTTTGGGCAACATGGCGCAACTCTTGAAAGCTTACGACTCTCGGAACATACGACTGGCCTCATGCTTGCTCCCAAGGCATACGCAGCAAAAAATTCTAAGCCTGTCTTCTGCACAAACCAGGCTTGTGCCCGGTAAGATAACGGAGGGCCCCTAAGAGATGTAACCCGCGGCTGCCGGGATGTGGTTCTATCCCGTCAATGGCGTTCCTCTCTGCGCATCCTCACGCAACACAAACCGCACAGCTTGTTCTATCCGGCTGGAGGCGAGCAGCAGCGCGGGCATGACCGTGCCACTGTGTTCCACATGCAACCGTGCAACCGCTGCGTCATTTGACAACCTCGAACACAGAAACCTATAATGCCCTCATGTGTTGATTCACCTGGTTGATTCATCTGAAATATAGTAAAAGCGTACGCTCTGGGTTTAGTTCCATTGGCCCATCCCGAGAGTGTCTGGTAGCACAAAAGCTCTCCATGATAGGCCCTCTGTCAGGTTGCAGAAGGACCGTCAGACGGCTTAAAGTGAAAAAAATACCGTGGGAGCGATCTCACTGTTACCCATTCCATGGGCTTCTCGTACACCAGTGTAGGGAGCAATAAGATAATGAGCACATATCGAGTCCTTCCAGGACCTGAGCATTTTCTTCCCCCGGCAGCCGCCAGCATGGGGATTCGGCTTCCGAATCCAGGCGAGGCTCATATTCATGGAGTGATCGTGCCTGAAGAGCAGGCCTATGAAGAAGCAGCACGGCAGTTTTTGATGGCCAAAGTTCCCACGATTTTCCCCGGTCCCTTGGTCTTATGGGCCTGGAATGAAAAGGCGGCCAAAAAAGCGACAGCGGTTCGGCATCTCTTTGAAACATTGAAAGAGTGTGTGCAACCAGGCCAAAAACCGATGCTGATCCCCATGCCAGATTACCGGCCCAAATATCCCAAGATCAACCCGGAGATCGAGATCAACCCTAATCACCCGAACTTGACCATTTGGCACAATAAAATTGATTGCTGTATGTTCGTCGGTGTGCACTGTCATCAAGCCAACTTGTCGCTAAAAATCATCCGCGGGGGAACTTCCTGTTACACCATCGCCATGTGTGCCCAGGCTGGCCATGAAGATGCGATGCTGTCGTTCCGGGATGCCTCCGTTGACAAAATCATGAAGCTGGCGGAGACCATCAAACGGCTGAAGGGAACTGTACAGCCCCGGTTGAGCACCGCCAAGAGTCACTAGACGCCGGAATCCACCGCTTGCCCCTGAGAAGGGGTCAACCGTGACCGGTGAAAAAGGAGGCTGGACCCATGGCAGAAACACAATCCCTCATCGGAACCCAAAATAAAAAAGGCCAGACTTACACCGATCCCTGGTACATGTTGAATGAAGCACTACGGACACCGTCGTTTTTCACCGGATCTGAGGTCATCAAAGAAGCTATCCGGCGGGCGAGCTGTGACATCATGATTGCCTACCCCATTACACCACAATCAGAAGCGGCGGCGTTGATTGGGGAGCTCTTCGCCGAAGGCTACGTCGGCGATTATTTCCGCGGTGAGAGCGAATTTGCAGTGATGTCCCAATGTGCGGGCGCTTCGTTTGGCGGAGCACGCGTCTTTACGACAACGGCCGGTCCTGGCACCATGCGCGCCATGGAAAATTTCCCCATGTGGGCTGGCGCGCGGCTGCCGATTCAGATGATTGTGACTTGTCGGGGCATCAACTCTCCCCTCTCGATCCAACCGGATACGTTGGAGATTTCATACCTCTTGAACACCGGTATGATGGTCTGGCACGCAGAGACAGCACAAGACTTCTTTGATTGGATTCTCAAAGGCTTCATAGTCGCAGAAGAACCGGACGTCCACTTGCCGCTGGCCCTTTGTTGCGACGGGTTCTTCGTAACCCATACGAAAGACGTCGTTCAGCTCACACCGGCTGACATGTGCCTGCCGCCTTATGACCCCTATCGGTCCCCGGTTCCCTGTATGGATATGGAATGCCCACCGGTGCGGATGATGCGCGATCCCTTCGTCATGAAGAGCAATTACATCAGTTATGCCACCCATGCGAGTTGGCAGCAAGAAGTCTGGGCAGCCGTCGAGCGGTCCCGCAAACACGCCATTCGGTGGTTAGACGGCCTCATCGACGCCGAAAACACCGATGCCGAGATCATGATCGTGGCTTCAGGCACCGCGGTGTCACAAGGACGAGAGGCCATCCGCATGTTAGAAGATGAAGGGGTACGCTGCGGGCTCGTCAAGATTAAAACCCTGCGTCCTTGGCCAGCCGACGAAATCCGAGAGGCGACCAAACATGCTAAGCACATCTTTGTGCCAGAATTTAACGTCACGGGATGGTTAGCCAAGGAAATCCGCGCCACAATCCCAGATCACCACCGTGTGTATGCCGGCCCGCATGTCTGCGGAGGCATGACCATGCCGCCGGAGATCATCGTCTCGGAAATCAAGACGGCCCTCGGCATGAAGACCTTCTCACTGGCTGGTCGTGGGAGTTGAGCGGCAATCCTGTGCGCGAGGTCGCAAGGGAAAAGGACAACACACCGTAGCCATCACTTGGACTGACTGTAGGGCGGGTGGACCATTAGAGCTGGTCTTCCGCAAGAAAGAAGGAGCCCCATGAGCAAAGAACGCATCAAAATTTCAGAAGCCCTGTATGACATCATGCCATCGGACTATCAAGATCTCGTCAAGAGCGCCACCTACGGGAAGGAAGACCGAGGATGGAAGGACATCGGCACGGCCAAGGAATTGATCGAGCAACATTCACTCTGTGCTGGCTGCCCAGAGTCCATGGCGTTCCGATACATCATAGCCTCGTTGCCCAATCCTGAAGATACTGTGATGGTCGGCTCAACCGGCTGCACCAGTCTCGTGTTTCCTATGGTGGCAGTCCACAACATCCACTCCCTTTTCGGCAATCAAAACGCCATCGCATCAGGACTAAAACGTGCCTTGAGCCTCCGCTTCCCAGGACGAATCAAAGACGTCGTGGTATTGGCCGGAGACGGGGCAACCGTTGATATCGGCCTAGACATGACGCTTCAGTCCTGGTTTCGACAAGAAAAATTCACAACCATCTGCTTCGACAACGAACTCTATGCCAACACCGGGGGGCAAGAGAGCGGATTAATGCGAAAGGGATTCGTTGCCAAGATGGCGCCAGTCGGCAAACAGTTTGAGAAGGTCCGGCTGCCTGAGATTGCCCGAGAGTCCGGCTGTCATTACGTCGTGCAGTGCACCGTCAGCAAACCGTCATTGATCGAGAAAGTTGTCAAGAATGCGGTGTACGTGGCCCGTGAAATTGGCCCGACCTATCTCCAGCTCTATACACCCTGTATCCTGGAGATCGGCAAAAACAGTATGGAAGGGCTGCAGGAAATGCGTGACTCAGAAAAGCCGAACGAACGGTTTGCCTATAAGGAATTCGTCAGCGAGCCAGCCAAACAACTGCTGGCCGAATTGGCGGCAAAAGAGAAAGAGCGCAAGGCGGCTGCCAAGCAACTGGCTGGACAAGCCCAAGCCTAACCTCAACCCGCGCGAGGTTCTCAATGATCAAAAAGCGACTGAACATTCGAATGTCCGGACTAGGTGGACAGGGCGCCGTGACCGCCGCCCACGTGCTGGCGATGGCTGCCAACCGAGACGGCAAGTTTTCCATTTCCAATCCGTTCTTCGGCGCGGAAAAGCGCATGGCTCCCGCTGAAAGCTATTGTCGGATTGGGATCGAACGGATCTACGACCGCGGCGAACTGGTCTTCCCCGACGTAATCGAAGTCTTCCACCCCCAAGTCATCACGATGGGCAAAAGCTACACCATGCCCTTCTATTCAGGAATCAAAGAAGGAGGCGTCGTTATCATCAACTCTGACGCACCACTTCTTTCGGACGAAGACCTGGAGCGCTTACGCGATCTGAACGTCGCAATCTTTTACATTCCTGGAACACAAATCGCCATTGACATTGCCGGCACCGAGTTATCCACGAATATGACCATGATCGGTTCCGTCGCCGGCATCACCAAGTGTGTGTCGCTGGAAGCCTTAGACGGTGCCTTGCAAGAACGGTTCGGCAAGAAATTCGTTGCGTCGGGCGGAACCGCTTCGCTGGACGAAGCGATCAAGAAGAAATTTGCCAAGAAAGAAATGTTGCTGGCCAAGAACCTGGCCACCGTCAAGCGGGCCTATGAGATGGCCAGCGAGTGGGCGGAGAAGAACAAGGTCGAGTTGCGAGTCGGCAATCCCGCCGTCGCGGCC
>JANDJK010000012.1 GCA_024330925.1 Nitrospira sp. | reverse complement strand
GCCATCCGACTCGCGCAGGATCGCCAAAACAAGGTGTTCTGTTCCCAAGTAATCGTTTTGATGGCGCTCAGCTTCTTCCCGCGCAAGGATGATGATCTTGCGACCCTTATCCGTAAATCGTTCGAACATCCTGCCTCCTTCTCTCGCTCTCGACTTCTAAACGAGCACCCAGCGCTCGCAACAAACCACGCGAAAAAGCTGAATTAATTTTAACCGCGGTACCTCTATGAGTCAAGGTTGCACACCAAAGAACAGCGTAACGAATGAAGACGAACGATACGGCGAATCATTCACCGTTTTTCAAAGGTCATCATGAATGTGTGACCATAAGAGGTAGTTCATTTCCACCCCTCGTTCTTGTAGAACAGCCATTTCTCCTTCGATCCCTTCTTCATTGACAGGACAAGAACGTCCTCGATACAATCCGCCTCCTTCCTCAACGGCAGAGGCATGGTTCTCTTCCCAGCCGTATGGGTGTGTGAGTTCGCATGCAAGGCAAGACCATAGGTATCCTGATCAAACCAAAGTCTTCAGAGATCAAACCGACTCTCCAAGAACTCGTGTCTTGGTTAAGGGAACGGTCCGCTACCGTGTTGCTGGACATGGCTGCTACCGCCCTCTTGCACGAACAAGGCGGAGTACAAAAATCGCAATTGGCAGCTCAAGCCGATGTTCTGATTGTCCTAGGGGGAGACGGGACGATTCTATCCGCTGCGCGACTAGCAGCAGAGCGCGGTATTCCCATTCTCGGAGTGAATGTGGGCGGTTTGGGGTTCTTGACGGAGGTGCCTCTCAACGATCTGTACCGTGCGCTTGACCGCTTGTTCGCCAACGATTTCATCATCGACGAGCGATTGATGCTTCAGGCACTTATTCATCGCCATGGAGAAACCGTGGCGTCTGGTATCGTCTTAAACGACATTGTGATCAGCAAAGGTACCCTTGCCCGCATGATCGCCTTGAAAATTGCTATTCAAGGGCAATTCATTACCAACCTTCGAGCCGATGGTTTAATTATTAGCACACCGACTGGTTCGACAGCCTATTCTTTATCTGCTGGTGGCCCCATCGTGAACCCATCCGTTCAGGCGTTGATCCTTACTCCCATTAGTCCACATACATTGACCCATCGCCCGTTGATTGTCCCCGCAGACATGGAAATCGAAGTCGTCCTAACGAGTAGGGATGACGGAGCCATGGCCACCTTGGACGGGCAAGTTGGAGTGGCAATTGTTGAAGGAGATACGGCGCTTGTTCGAGTGTCCGACCGTCGAACCAAACTCATCCGCTTTCCCGAAAGCCACTACTACGATGTCTTACGGGAGAAGCTGAAGTGGGGAGACAGATAACGCTGGCAGCGACAGAGCCGATCAAAAGCTTGCTTGTTCGATCACACGAATCATTTCATGATTGGAAGCAAATTTAAATTCTCCGATACAGGTCGGATCGCCCGGGTGGGCCCGCTCAGCAGCCTCAATCACACGCAGCCCCTGCACAGTCACAGGATAACTTTTGTGTTCTCTCAATTTTTGACGCAACTTTTCAAGAACAGAGGATATGTCTTCACCAGGAGTCTTGGTTGCCAAGTATCGCTCCACCACTTCAGCGCACCAGTCACCATCGCGCTTAGCAACCCCCACGAGTCCTTCGCTGGCTTTTCTCGCCCATCCTGCCAAGAACACACCTTCCACCACCTGCCCCGCCGACTCGTCGTATGCTTGAAACATGGCATCATCCGGCTCATTGCCTGTTTTATGCGGATTTGTCACATACATGCCTCCCTTATAAGGGAGCCCCAGCGTCTCGTCCACTTTGTCGCCTACAGCAAAAATCACGGCATCGCAGGGGAATTCCTCAAATCGCTTCAGTCCTACCGCTACGACATCGTCGCCTTTCCGCTCGAGTTTGTTGTCTTCGAGCTCTAGCCCTCTGACACGATGGTTGTCTCCCACAAGAATACGCTTGGGAGATGCAAGAAAGCGAAAATCCATTTTCGTCTCACTGACTTTGGGCTCGCACGTTGTGAACTCATCCAAGAGCTCCTTTAACACCAGATCAGGACTCTGTCCTACAGCGATTAGGCGCTCTCTGATGCGATCAAACTCTTGTTTGATGCGATCGAGATCCATATTAGCGCATATAGCCCTGATTTCCTTGGGATTGTATTTCCGCTCCGCTGGCCCACGCCGCACAACGGCGGTGACTCGCTCAATTTTTTTATAGCGGATGAGCCAATGAGCAATGTCAACCATCACATCACCAGCCCCAATCACAACAACGTGGTTGCCCATCTCAAAGGGGCGATCAGCATAGCCGGGCAAGCGATTGAAGTGGTACACCACGTCTTTGGCATGATAGACCCCCTGGGCAGTATCGCCTTCGACGCCGATTGCCTTGGTGCCCTGGGCCCCTACTGTAAATACCACAGCCGAAGCACCAAGCCCCCGCACCTCCTCAACCGTAAGATCCTTCCCTATTCCCACCGAGACATTGCCGAAATAATGGACATTGGGCTGTTCCAGCAATGCCCAATACTGCTTCTTAAGTCCACCCCGCAACTTGAGTTTGGCGGGGAAAATACCGTACTCAGCCAACCCGCCGAATTTAATATCACGATTTAAAATGATCACCTCATGACCAGCCTTCGCTAGCGCACTGGTCACCGCCATCCCGGCTGGCCCGGCCCCAACTACAATAACAACGTGTGATCGTGTTTTGTTCATATAGTGCACCTAAGTGATGCTAGAAAAAGAATTGTCGCCTCTTGCAAAACTGGGGGCGAACTTAGCACAGCCTTTCAGTCACTGTCAAAATACAGTTGTCACACTTCTCTCATCATCTTGTTCACATCACGGTGGTTCTCTACAATCATGATGGGAGCGCGGAGAAGTCATGACAGGATGAAGGGGGCTAATCTTTCTGGACTGTGTGCTGGGCGCATTTGCACTACGCAGAATCGGCCATGGCATCAGCAGATGCTCAGTTGTCGCATTCTTGATAAAGCGCCCGAAGGCACCAAGACTGCTATGGTTCCCACAACCCGTTTCTAATATGTTTCCCATTACTCCCTACAGCCGATAGGCGAAAGATCGGATCGTCATGCGGTATCGACGCATTACCAGCGTGGAGGAGCTGTCTCATCTGAGCGAATCCAAGCCCGATGAGCTCTTTCTCGTGCCCACATTCGAAGTAGCCGAAGCCTTGATCACCAAAGGCATCGATAGTGCCCTTGTGGCCATTGATTGGCCTTCCGTTTCAGAGAAATCAGACCTCCTCCCTCCCCCTCCATCATCAATTGGTTCCCTGTTTCCTCGTTGTGCTTTTCAGTTCGATCAGCCCATTCTTGTCGTGCTTCCCACATACAATGAGCGGCAAAACCTCGAGATAGTAACGAATGCCATCCGCAAATACCTGATGACGGATATCCTCATCGTCGACGACAATTCTCCTGACGGCACCGGCATATTGGCGGATGAGCTCAGTCGGCGGCATCCCTTTATTCATGTGCTCCATCGTCCACAAAAAGACGGACTAGGCTCGGCCTATCTTGCAGGATTTCAGTGGGCGCTTGCACGGGATTACTACCTCATCATCGAGATGGACTGCGACCTGAGCCATGCCCCCTGGGACTTGCCAAGGCTGGTTTACCACAGCACATCGGCCGACCTGGTCATCGGCAGTCGTTATATTCCTGGTGGCAGTGTAGAGGGTTGGGATGTACGCCGGCGCCTCATTTCCCAACTTGCTAATTGCTATGTCCGACTGTTCCTCGGTAGCAAGATCCGCGATTGGACCGGCGGATTCCGTTGTTTCCGCCGAACACTCTTAACCCAGCTCGATCTTCAAGGCGTCTATGCGAAGGGATATGTGTTTCAGGTTGAGATGGCGTGGCGAGCGCTTCGACGGAATGCACGGGTGCGTGAAATTCCGATTCGTTTTCGGAATCGAGCCCACGGCCGCAGTAAACTGGGATGGCCCGTCATTTACGAGGCTATTAAGACTGTGCCGTTGATGGCAATGGGGCGGATGGCATCCGAGTAAACCTCCTCATATGCTCCATCGAATTCACAGAATGAGACGAGGTGGGCTCACCCGATTCAGTCGTGGGTGAAACAGCCAATTTGCTCAAGTCGATCACCAATTCGTCCTTCGTGTTGGCAAATAGATTATCCAGCAAGCTACTGTGTTGTGGAATGACCGCTTCGGCCGGTTCAAACAGGAGATCAAATCCTTTTGCAGCAGTAGGCCGCATCGGATAGCGACGGTCGTAGATCATGCCATACGCAGGAATCCCATAGATGATCCTCCAGTTTCCCAATACGATGTGCAATTCGTTTCCTCGCACATACAGTCCCCCCGACGTTACCATGCGGCGGAAAAAGGTAAGCGGCTCGCTTAAGTAAAATGTCACCCGTTCGTTATAGCGCGCCTGCGCCAGTCCTTCCGCCAACTGTTCAGACAACCACTCGATTTCTTCCTCGTCAAAAGCCGGAACACGAGGAGCCACACCTTGAATCCATTGTTGGGGCAGAATGCGATGTTCTTGAATCCTCAGGCCAGATAACACAACCCGCATCACTTCTTTACCTAAGGGAGCGGGATGCGAAAAATGGCCTTGCGGCCATTCCGGCAACACGGTGTCGTCCATATCCAGCCGCACAAAATTGACCGGATCTTCATAGACAATACGGGACGGAACCTGAGGAATGGCGCAGCCATTCATTAGCGCCATCAAAGCAACTACCATGACCGTCAATGACAGGAAGCACCTCAGACGACCGTCGGATTGTGCCTCCATGTTGCACTCCACCGCTCCTCTCACTGCACACTCGGTATGTCACCCTTCCTGGACAGTCACTGTCATCTCAACACGTTCCACTGGGTTATCCCGTCCGTCACATTTCACATTGGCCACCGTGTCCACCACATCCATCCCACTGACCACCTCGCCAAACACCGTGTACTGCCCATCCAAGAAAGGAGCATCGGCGACACAAATGAAAAATTGGGATCCTGCACTGTTGGGATCACTGCTTCTGGCCATCGAGACAATGCCTCGTTTGTGGGATTTGCTGTTGAATTCAGCCTTGAGGGTATAGCCAGGCCCACCTGTTCCATGTAGCGCGCGGTTTGCTTGTTTGCTCTGGGGATCGCCTCCTTGAATGACAAAGCCAGGGATCACGCGATGAAATGTAGTGCCGTTGTAAAACCCCTCCCGGGCAAGCCTCAAAAAGTTTGCCACGTGATTGGGCGCGACCTCTGGAAAAAACTTAAGTATAATTTTCCCCAGAGAGATCCCCTTCATCGCAACTGCAATGGTTGCCCGCACATCTTGCTGCAAAGTTGCCATGATTGAAATCCTTTCGTTTCAAAAAGGGGCACGCTGATCATGGTATTCTTGAAAGCGAAACGGAACGGGCAGGGAGCCTCCTGCTAATCCTTGATTCATGGCAATCCAAGTCCTGCCATCGTCACTGCGGAAGACTCCTTGGTGAGTACCCGCATAGAGACAGCCGTCTACGGAAGCAATCAACGTTTGAATAGATAAACTTTTCAACCCTTTATTAATTGCTTCCCATCGCTTGCCGTGGTCGGAGGTTTTGAAAATGCCGTTTCCTGTCGCGACGATCACGTCCGTGCCCGAAAAGACAATTCCACGAATCGAATCATTGGGGAGCCTCCGGCTGATCGGCCGCCACGTCGTTCCCCCGTCTGTACTCCGGAAAACGCCCCCATCAAACGTACCAGCCCAAATGGCCTGGTCTTGATCAATCACCAGCACCCGGATGAAGTTTTCAATCAAGCCGTCTCGATTCTTTAACCCCTGTGACAAACGAACCCAGGACGACGACTGAGGGACATAGCGCAGGACCCCCTTCCCTGATGTTCCCACATACAACGTCCCGTCGGGAGCACGCGCCAGTGCCTGAACCAACACATCGTCAAGTCCAGCAGTGACCACTCTCCACTGATTGGTTGCTTCCTCAAAGCGATACACACCGTCGCCTGTTCCCGCATACAACGCATCCGCTGCTGCCATGAGCGTCTTGACCTGGAGGCGCTTGAGGCCAGTGTTCATCGCCTGCCATGTCGCCCCCCCATCACGCGACCGGAAGACGCCCCCTCTTAATGTTCCTGCGTAAATGGAGCCATCGTGCCCGACTGTCAAACTCAGAATAAAGGGGTCAGTCACTCCTGTTCCGACCGACACCCACGTCCCCCCCCGATCAACGGTGCGAAAAATGCCATGACCAAACGAGCCAGCAAACAGGACCCCGGAGTCAGTACTGGTTAATGCCTGCACACTGACAGGAAATTCTTCCTCCACATCGGATCGCGTCCCTTGCCAACGGACACTTGTCCCCCCCTCTAGACTGACACGCATACTGTTCGTGTTTCCCTCATCTGCCCCCCCAAGGGAAGGAACGATCAACAGCAGCCAGAGTCCAGCCCCCATCGTAAACCCATCACATCGCTGGTTCCTCTGCCAGTCAACCCCGTAGCTCATCATCGTATTCGAGTCCCTGCGGTTCCCATCGGTACATCAGGATCGAGAGGCAGGTCGATAGGAGGTTTGACACGACGTCCAAACAACCGAGCCCCCCAAATCCCAATCTCATACAACAGCATCAGCGGGACAGCCATCAGCAACATAGTGAACACAGTGGCATCAGGGGTGACAACCGCCGAGATAATCAACGCTCCCAAAACAGCATGCTTGCGATATCGGGCAAACGTCTCTGCTGGTATCAGCTCTGCGACCGACAGCAGGGTCATCACAAGGGGTAACTCAAACGCGAAACCGAATATCAATAGAAATTTAACGTTAAAATCAACGTAGGTTCCCACACTGAGCTGTGGCGTGACATCGCGATCAAGGCCAAAGCTCACAAAAAAATTGATGACCAGGGGAAGGACGACAAGGTTGCAAAAAATCACCCCCAGCATGAAGGAGCCGCCAGCAAGGCACAACAAGGGCACAGCCCATCGCCGTTCGTTCGGAAGGAGCGCCGGGGCGATTAACTGCCAGCCCTGATAAAAGATGACGGGCAGACTCAAGATGACGGCGGCAAGAAACGATACTTTGATCGCGGCAAAGAGTGCTTCGGTGGGACTGTAAAAGGCAAGCTGATTGCGAAACGGCCGATTCATCCATGCCATAAGCTCAGCCGAAAACGAAAAGGTGAGTGCGAACCACCCGAGGATGGTGGCGCCTATGATGAGCAAGCGACGCTTAACGGTTCGAAGATGGGCGGCAAAGGGATAACTAACGAAAGAATCCATGGCTCTTCAGCCTCCGGATGAACCGGCGGCTGTTCTTTCCTTCTCTCACCTAATGAGTGGAGGCTTCGTGGGCTACTGACTGATAGCGATTGCGGTACTGTCGGATCAACGCTGCAAGTCGGTCCTTTGTGGCCAGCTTTTCCTTTTGGATTCGTTTTTTTTCCATTTCCTCTGCCGGCGTCAAGACATGCCGCTTCTGCAGTTCGTTCAATTCACGATCCAAACGGTGATGACTCGCTTCCAATTCTCGAAACTCCGGATTGGATTGGCGCAGCTGTTCCACGATGAACTCGTCTGTCGGCATACACACCTCCTGGTTGATGTTGTATACACTCATCTGCTGGACCTCTCTCCTCCCCGGCCTTCATTATCCCTCTGCCGCTCCCTCTTCCACCGTTTTCTGCAAGAGTTCCACCGGCAATGCCAAGGAATCCATCTCCATCAATACAGCGTCCTCCGTCGGATCCGAATAATAGCCACGACGGACCCCTCTCGGGGAAAAGCCCAACCCTCGATACAGTTGCTGCGCCGCCCCATTTGAACTCCTCACTTCCAGCATTGCACGTGAAACTCCTCGTTGACGCCCCCATTCAAGAGCTGCAATAGCAAGTGCGCGCCCTACCCCTTGCCGCCGTTTTGATTCCTGCACGGCAAGCCTCATCAATCGAAGTTCTTCAAACACCATCCAAAAGCAATGAAACCCTATCAGCTTGGCATCTTCTCTTTCGACCCTTGCCCGCAGCACGGCAACCAACACATGGGAGAACGGATTGCCACGTAACTCAGCCTCCCACATTTTGCTCGTCCACGGGGGTGAGAAGCAAGCGCGATCAAGTTCCACAAGCGCGGGCAGAAAATCTTCCGTGGCCGGGATAATGTCAAAGTCGGCCATCATGAGATGTTTCCCGACATCCTGCTGATTGTTGGGGCTGACGCTTTTTGGCCTGGCGGCGGGCAATTTTGGCCATGACTCGCTCCTGTCGCCGAACAGCAGGCGAAATACCTCCCGACCGCTCATAAACGATCTCCGCCTCGGCCCGCTGGACATACAGCGGCACAACCGAATCACCGGCCACCTTTCCAGCTCGCAACTTTTGCAGGCCGAGCAACCCAACGGCGACAGCAGACGGCCGTTCGCACCCTTCTGGAGCCAGATGGAACGTAACCGACGGAGCCACCTGCATCCGGATGTGTGCCTCCATAGTTGACCATCCCCCCCCAAACACCATTGTGTCAGTGCTTAGACTGGCACCGACGGCCTCAGGAGGACCGACACGTTCTTGCATCACACGCTCAAGCTGTCCTTCCTCTCCACTTTTAAAAAGGGCCCAATAGAGTTCGCCACTCCGACCTGGCAAGATCGGGCAGAGCAGCGAGGCTGTCGAGGTTCGCTTCTGGACCATGAATGCCATGGCCTCCAGTGTTGGGATCACCATCAGCGGCAAACCAGTAGCCATCCGTAACCCAAGGCAGGTCGCTAGCCCTACACGAATTCCCGTAAAAGAGCCGGGGCCAATGGAACAGGCCAAACCGTCGAGATCAGTGAGCAATAGCCCAGTTTGCTTCAGCATTCGATCAATGGTGGACAACAGGGTCAGCCCATGCCTCACGCCCACATCGTGTTGTTCCTGAGCGACAACACCCTCATCCTCAACAATCGCAACACTTTGCCAGGATGTCGCTGTCTCCACTGCCAGAATTGTTTCTCGTGTCACAAGGCTTCCCCCAACTCGTCGGTCCCGATTGGTTGATTGGGCAGGATTTCATGGAACGTGATCTGGATGCTTCCTTGGCCCTGCCCATCTTCGAGAACAATTTTAAACGGCCGCATCAAGACACCATCCGCTCCCCCATCGGTCCCCTCTCTCTCAGCCCCTCCCACAGGGCGGAAATCTTCATAGCGGATGGTCGCATCAATCACTCCATTTTTTGCCAGCCGGTCTTCTTGGACAACCAACAACGTTCGGCGGTCAAACCACAAACGGCGAGTCGGTCTGGTGAGCCGACTATCATTTTGCGTTCCACTATAGACCTCGAACCGATAGCGATCCCCTTCTTCCTCCACGTGCACTGTTTCGCCACTGGTAATCCTCCCCGTACCCAATACTCCGCCAACGGCCCATGCACTTAGTTGAAATGGACGAGCTAGCGATTGCTCTTTCCTTCCCTCCGATGAGAACTCTCCCGATAAGAACTCGGATGATCGACCTCGTAACAATCGCCCCATAGTCGGCAGACGAAGCAGATAAAAATCGTCCGTTTGAATAAATTCGAACAGTTCGCTCCCCAGGGGCGTAAATCCACGCAATCGCATCGCGTGAGGCCGACGGTAGTACACAGCTCCTTCAACCCGCGAGGCGATGGGAAACCAGCCACCACGGACCTTCGCCGTAAACAACCCTTTGAGCGATGAGAGTGCCGCCTCCCGCCGATGAAGCAGGGACGCCAATTCTTCCGCTGTGACGCTCCGCGGCGGGATGGCCCGTGGGGAGAAAACTCCCGCACATCCCGACATAACAGCCATCACCACTATGGCAACCATGACACTCCCGAGAGCAGTCCGTTCACATCTCATGGGTCTCACGTCTCATGTGTCCTGTGGTGTTGGTCGCCGAACATTGCCGAGGCCAGCACCACATCTAATCCCTCACGGATATCCGCGCTGCCAATCAATTCCATGTCCATGCCCTCGATCAAATCAAGTTTGGCCAGGTTCCGCTCAGGAAGCAGACACCGCTTAAACCCCATTTTGGCTGCCTCGCGGATCCGAAGTTCCGCTTGGCTCACAGCTCGCACTTCGCCTCCGAGGCCAACTTCGCCTACCACCAACCAATGGGATTCAATAGGGATATCACGCAAACTGGACATCACAGCCGCAACAATGCCAAGGTCCGTTGCTGGTTCATCAATCCGCAAGCCACCGACAACATTCACATAGACGTCTTGTCCTGAAAGTCGCACACCCAACCGTTTTTCCATCACAGCCAACAGCATGGCCACCCGATTGAGATCAACCCCGTTGGCAACTCGTTTGGGCATAGCATACCCTGTTTCAGAAACAAGCGCCTGCACTTCGACCAAGATGGGTCTGCTGCCCTCTAGACTGCAGACGACAACAGACCCTGCACTTCGCGGGGGACGTTCAGCCAAAAACAGCTCGGATGGATTGCTGACTGCTTCAAGCCCAGTGTCCTTCATCTCAAAGACACCGATTTCGTTTGTCGAACCAAAACGGTTTTTGACTGCCCGCAGTACGCGATAACTATGGCTTCGATCTCCTTCAAAATACAGAACCGTGTCCACAATGTGCTCGAGCAAACGGGGCCCGGCGATCGCTCCTTCTTTGGTGACATGACCAATGATAAAAACAGGTACGCCAGTCCGTTTGGCGAACCACATCAATTGACCGGCAACTTCTTGCACTTGGCTGACGCTGCCGGGAGCCGACGTTACCTGCTCCGTATAGACGGTTTGAATGGAATCCACCACCAAAGCAGCAGGTCGAACCTCTTGGACTATTTTCAAAATCCCCTCTAACGACGTTTCCGCAAGAATCAACAGGCCCGGATGATCAATCCCCAACCGCTGGCTGCGCATTTTAATCTGACGAGGCGACTCTTCGCCCGAAACGTACAGAACGGGCGCGTCCGCCGTAGCAAGCTTTGGCAGGGCCTGCAGCAACAACGTGGTTTTGCCAATGCCAGGATCGCCACCGATCAACATCACCGCTCCCGGTACCACCCCCCCTCCCAGCACACGGTCGAATTCTCCGATGTGCGTGCGGCAGCGTTCTTCGCCCACCACTTCAATAGCGCCGATCGGGATTGCCCGCGCTTCAGCAACTGGCGGCGATAGGGGCCGGCCTTTTCCCATCGCTGCCTGACGCTCTTCTTTAATCGAATTCCATCCTCCGCAATCAGGACAGCGCCCTAGCCATCTCAGTGCACGATATCCGCAAGTTTGACAAACAAAAGCGGTCTTTGCCTTCATACGACCGACCCGCGAAGCACTGCGTTTCGAAAACTGTCCCCCGAAAGAGGACCGTGGATAAGACAATCTTAAAGTAAGGGCTCCCTCAAAAGAAAGGATCGAGAGAAACGACGGAGAAGGATGGTTTTGGAGAACCCACTGAGAATGGTAACACCCGCCACGATCAAGAACAGATCAACTTTTGCAGGCCATCCCGTGCCGTTCACAGTCACCCATTCGATCAACACAATAAACAGTATACCGACCCAGACCTCACGGCAGAGGCCCCTCACAGGAATCGCGCTTACTGTCAGTGCGAGAAAGGAGAAGGCGGACGCGTAATAGATGACGACGATGGTGGAAGACCACAGACAGCCCCCGTCCGACACTTTGAACGCTGCGGTCTCGTCACTTCGCCGAGAATGGCTACCATGAGAAACAGCTTGTTGCTCCATGAGTCGTTCCTCATGAGTCTCTCTTTTCCCCAAACGGCATGCTCGGATATGTGATCCGGCACATACAGATGAAGTGGCCAAGACAATCGATGTCCCCTGATGATATCGCGTGACCATTTCAGCCATCTTTTTAGAATACGCAAACCGACAGCTATCAGAGTTCAGACAAAAACACGACAGGTCTTGCCCATTCCTTACCCTTTCTTCCGACGATGATTCCGTGATGATGACCCGCATCCCCATGTTCTGCACATTTACATCATGATTTCACTCAACCTCGTGTTCCATGGGGTCAAAGACATGCTCCAAGGAATACCAGCTTCCCTCTCTGGACCGGCTGACAATCCCTACCCACTGGCACAAATCAGGAAAGAAGCTGCGCAAGACAGCAGACAGCACCGAAGAATTTCAAGAAGGACTCCTACTCTCCAGCCTTAGTCTTGAGAGAGAGAACCACCTTCTTCACGGTCCGTTATCAAGCAAAACCATCGTTCGGGCCATGACCATCACCCCGAACGACTCACCCTGTTGTCAGCATGGTCCTCGTCTTCAGGCTGGACAGATCTGATCTGTTCTACATAAGCGGCGAGACGCGGCGAAGGTACAGAAGACTTATCGTTTCGCTGTTCCTCTGATGACGGGAGAGCAGAATCATCATTTAAATTTTTTTTCTTACCTCTTTCCAATCCTTGGCTACACGGGTTTTGGGAGGAGCCTCTCCCGACGGTTCAGGCACCATAATGGCCTCCAACCGTCGCTCGAGAAAAGCTGCGACAAACTCCTTGGATCGGCCAACCCCCACTTTCAGCGTCTTCCATCCCGCTTCTCGTAGTTCATCAAGTTTCTGACCCAACATTCCACCAGAGGGAAGCACCAACACGTAACCAGGGGGAAACTGATGCTGGGCCAGCCATATCCGAGTTTGATGCACCACACGGAATCCGTCCGCATCAGGAGACGGCAACCAGGTAACATAGACGACGCGATAATAAAACTGGGTTAATTTGGTAAGCTCTTGAGCAGCATCAGGCATCGGTTTCCATTCCCACTCCAGGGTCGCTCCAATCAGAGGAAGGGGTAGAGGAACGGGGAATCGAGCCCCCGCTTGTTCCATCAAGGCAGCTAACTCCACCACGAGAATAGGATCTCGCTGCTCCCACACGGCGAGATGAGCGTCTCCCTCAACCGGTAACACCCGCGAGCTGTTACCAAGGCGAACACGAACCCGTAAGACACCCTGTTTTTGCCCTTGTTTGGGCACGCGATAGTGCAAAAACACCTTCCCATCACCACCGGTCATCCCCGTTGCAACAACGTTGCTGTTGACCAACAGTTCGATCGGTTCCCCTCCCAACCCTGCCAGCGCTATCGCGGTGCTGGAAGTAAGACGAGCTTCAATGGTGGCCACTTGGCCAGGAATGGCTAGTGTGTCTTTGGCAAGGAGCGTTGCGTCTATTTTGGCCGCAGCAAAGGCAACGGTCGTAATACCAAACAGAACAATGACTAATCCTATGAGGCAACCAGTACAAGAACCCCTTCCGCTGAGCCGTATCACCATGGTAGACCCATGATGTACCCGAAGCACCCACTACGCCTTTAAGGCAGCCAACACCTGATCGGCATGGCCATCCACTTTCACCTTGCGAAAAATGGCCTTGATCCGTCCGCCAGGGTCAATAATGAACGTGCTCCGTTCGATGCCCCAATACTTTTTCCCATACATGTTTTTCTGCTTGTACACTCCGTAAGCTTTCGATACCCGTGCATCTTCATCGCTCAGTAAGGGAAAGGGCAGGCCAAATTTCTTGATGAACTTCTGGTGCGACTCTTGGCTATCCAAACTGACGCCGACGATCGTTCCACCAGCCCGCATGATTTGGGCCTCCGTATCGCGAAAATCGCAGGACTCCTTCGTGCACCCAGGGGTGTCATCCTTTGGATAAAAATACAGCACCACTTGCGTGCCTCGAAACTGTTGAAGCGTGACAATCTTCCCGTCCTGATCCGGAATCCCAAGTTCCGGAGCCTCATCTCCGATTGCGAGTGCTTTCCCCATAAGACAATTTCCCCATCAAAAAAATAACATTGCCGTCATCGAGACATTCCCCCAAACGTGGACCGCCCTGTTCCGTACGGACGTTCTCCCCTTTGTTTTCTACTTTCAGGATCGCCATATGGTGCTAAAGCCGGAGAATCCCAAATCACCTTGTCCCCAGGAGCAAGATTCGCCGCCTCCAGAAAATGGTGCCGCGCAACCGCTTTTTCTCCCAAAGCATTGAGGGCCAGCGCGTAGTTGTAGTGGGCCTGCCCTGACTCAGGTGCAGCCGCCATAGCTTGGGCAAAATATCGCTTCGCTTCCTCAAACTGTTTGGCGTGATACGCTTTGGTCCCCTCCTCTGTCCACGCAATCGCGTCGCGGCTAACCGTCACCCCAGTTAGAGCCAGGGGAACAAGCGGTTTTCGTTTCGACGCACAGCCATCGGCGCCAGCTATCAACACGACCAAGCTGAGAAGCAAGAACCGCTTCCTACCGCCGTCCAAGTTGATTGCCTCCCTTCCGTTCTCGCTCTTCTCTCTCGAGCAACGCTGAGCCCTCTTTTTTACACCTTTCGTTTCCGGCTTTCCTCTTCAAAAGTTTTTCGATAGAGGATTTCCCACTCCGTGCTACCTTCAACAATCCTCCGCGAATAGGACGCCAACTTCGACCGTACCGTGCGATCAATCTCTTCCTCTACTGCCAATGCGGCAACGAACACCCGCTTGATAGTTTTCAACATCCGCTCTCTGTCACTTCTCACCATCACCGCGGGATGACGCATCACCTCCTGCACAATCACGTGAGACAAGTGGGCGATTTTCTCGTTGCTTAACACCTCTCCACCTTCTTTCCAAGGTCTCGTGCATCAACTTGTCTACAGGACAAGCCCCCGCTCACGAATCAACTTTTGTTTGATGAGATGAAACATCTTTTGATAATCAACCTGCCCCTCCTCGATCTGCTTTTCATAGCTTTGAAGGAGCCGACGGACCTCAGCATTCAAGCGATCCTCTACCAACAGTTCCTCAGTGATAGCCTGTTCCAACCTCTCAACGAGAGAATGTAGAGAACGCCCCCCCTCGGTAAGAGTAATATCTCCCGCTTCTTGAAGGTGCTTTACCACCTGTTCGGCTATATACTTCACACGCTCTTTGGAGAGGCGCACAGTTCGTCCTTTGGTTCCTCTATCCGGTCAAGACTGATGGTGGAAGCCCCCAGGGCACGCCGCAATGCGGTCGCGTCTCCCAGGATCCGCCCAATCACATTCACCCTGTCAGCAGGAACGGGATCATCACCAATACTCATCGGCGTCCGGCCAAAGAAGATTGTCAACACATGGCCGACGCCCCAATAGGCAACGTCGCCGACTCGTACCTTCGTCGTAGCAGTCTCCCGATAATCGATCACGCCCGGCAAGTGACAATAGAATTCCTCGCCCCAGGTATAAACCGGTGCTGAGTACGGGAGCATGGCGTAGAGCTGCTCGGCGGTTTTCGTATCTTTGAGTTCGGCGTCGAGCTGCACTCCCCCCACCACGATACGGATACGTTTTGGCAACCGCGCCATGAAACAACGAACGTCGTGGGCTATGGAATCAACGTATCGACAACCAGGAAGGTTTTGGCAACTCTAGCTTGTCTTCTATCCGAAATCAAGGCTACAATCCGTGCGTGTTAACCTCCACGTTCATTTTGCTTCAGGGCGTGGGCGTGGCAACCGAGCGACGCTGGTGGCAAGAGGGGCTGCTTCATTGGCGCAGCTTCATCGCCCATCCCCATGTCCCGGGACTCTCGCCGGAGCGGAAAGCCCTCTTTGCCCAAACGCTCACTCTGGCACAGGCTAACCTTGACGAGGGCAATCTGCAACCATTGGCAGCACAAATCCGGCAGTCTGAACATTGGCGTTTCTACGACCATTGCCGATCCGGCATTCTCTATCTTGACATTGAAACGAATGGCTTTTCCCTTCACGATCCGAGAGGAACTGTAACCGTGATCGGCCTCCACCGGAACGGCCAAACCCTCACGCTTGTTCACGATGAAACCTTAAGGGTGGATCGGCTCCAAGCCGAGCTTAATCAATGCACATTGCTCGTGACGTTCTTTGGAACCGGCTTCGACGTCCCCTATCTGCGAGCCAAGTTTCCCTGCCTTCGTTTTCCTATGCCACACTTTGATCTCTACTTAGCCGCGCTCCGCCTAGGACTGCACGGAGGACTGAAACCACTCGAGCGGGCGATGGGAATAGAGCGAGCACCGGCCCTCGCCAGCCTTAATGGCCGAGACGCGGTCCGCTTATGGTCGCAATGGCGCCAAGGCCATCAGACCGCACTTGATACGCTTGTCGCCTACAATACTGCCGATACGGAAAATCTTGTCCCCCTTGCGGACCTGATCTACAAGGAAATGCGATCACGGTTTGGGCCTGAAACGGTCGAGACTGTCTCCTCAACGGTCACGGTCCCTAACAAGGCACGTTCCTCTTTCTCGCCATGAGCAGCATGAACAGATGGGTCGGCGTCGGCCGCAGCGACATTGGTTTGGTTCGCTCCAGCAACCAAGATGCCTATGTATTGATGGACCACTTTGGTCTCTGGGCCGTCGCCGATGGCATGGGGGGACACACCGGAGGCGATATTGCAGCTCAGACGGCCATTGACTCCATCAAAACAAGGATTGAGGCATCAGTCGAAAGTCTCCAGCAAGACTCGCTTCAAGATCCCGTGGCGTTCTTGTCCGACTTGCTCCATCATGCTCACACAGCCATTCTAGAACGGGTGCATCATGAGCCCTCCCTCAAGGGAATGGGGACCACCATCGTGGTACTGTTGATCCCTCCCCATCCAACGCCTGTCGCCTATGTGGCGCACCTTGGCGATAGCCGCGCATACCTCTTTCGAGCTGGTGAGCTGGTCGCACTGACACGCGATCATACACTGATCGAAAAATATCTGGAACGGGGCATTCTTTCTCCCCAAATGGCACGAACCCATCCAGATCGCCATGTCCTTACCCAAGCCCTCGGTGTGTCTTCCTCCATCCGCCCATCAATTTCGTCTTATCCTCTGCACCCAGATGACCTCCTCTTGCTCTGTTCCGACGGCCTGACCAAAATGTTGGATGACAATCGGATTCGTGAGATCTGCTCAAAGAGTCAGGGAGACCCTTTTTCGATCTGCGACAGCCTTATCGCCGCATCACTCGATGGCGGCGGTCTGGACAATGTCACAGTGGTCGTGGTTGGTCACGTGTAGAACGCTCCCAAATGCTCGCCAGTCTAGAACCTCCTCCCCACGGTTGACAAGTCGCCGTGAAACCGTGTAGCTTCCGAGTTCATTCTTTAGATTTGTTTGTTCTTTTCCAGGGAGCTAGCTATGCATCGTTTTGATCTCTGGGTGTGCTGCCTATCCGCTCTACTGAGCGTTGCGTCGGATGCATCGCCTATCGTGGCAAGAGCGGCTGAGCCGGACAATCCGGAAGCCGTCATCCGCCGATTGGTGCAAGCCAACGCCGAAAAGGATTTGGATACCATTTCTCGCCTCATGGCACACGATGCCGACATTACCAGTTATTCCGTTGGAGGACGAAAATACGTCGGATGGCCCGAATTTGAGCGGGAGATGCAGGAAGAATTCGGGAACGTCGAAAAATTGGAAATTCCGATCCGTGAACTTAATGTTTGGAATAAGGGAGATATTGCGTGGTTTTCCATGGAATTGGACTACATCCGGTACGTGGGCACAGGGGAGCAGCAAACCAGAACCGTATTGCCTCTTCGAGAGACTGGCGTCCTAGAGCGGCGAAATGGACAATGGGTGTTGTTGAACTTTCATGAGTCGTTCCGTTCCGCCCAGATGACCCATCCGGTCGCAGCATCGCCTGCAGCACCAGCCCAACAGATCCTAATCAGCAATCCCTCAGCCTCAGCCATACCGGACCTAAGCGGCGAATGGGAGATTCTCGAGGTTGAAGACAATAAACGGTACAGGGCCACACTGGATAAAAATGGAAACGGCCCCTATACCCAACACGGAGGGCGCTTCGTCACAACGAAATTTGCCGATCGCCTGTGGCAAGGGACCTGGCATCAACCGGGCAATGATCGCGAGGGTGGATTTGAGCTTCTCCTCTCCGAAGATGGCATGGAGGCGAAAGGGATCTGGTGGTATACCCGTGTCGGAAAACATACGGGGATCCCTCCTCGGGAACATGGGGGAACGTACGAGTGGAAACGGGTGACGCCTCCAGGCTCTGCACGGGGCCCCCTCCAATGACCCGCGAGCATACCATGGCTTTTTCCATATACTTTGTCCATTCGAACACTCGAACATTCCACGGAGTCCGGTTCAAAACACGGTCATCCTTTAAGTCTGTGTGGGAGGTTATATGCGAAGAGTCCTAATCACTTTACCAGTGGTCTTCTTGATGAGTTCTTCCGCCTATGCGGATGGAATACACCAACACGACCACCATGTCGTTCCCACCCTGAAGAAACAAGTCCCCTCAAGAATTACTTACGGCGAAAACTCTGCGACCCTGACCTTCGGCCCTCTTGATCTTCCCACCGGCCACAATGAAGGTGACATGGGTGACTCCATTCCGCGGTTTCACTTTCAATTGCCGGAGGACAAGTATTTGATCGGGTTTAAATCAGCCTTGACCACGGTGGATGGCAAAGCACTCCCCAAGAACTACCTTCACCACATCTTAATGATCAACAATAGCAAACCAAGCTTGACGTGTCCTGGCGAGCCGCTCTTCTTTGGAGGGGCCGGCCTGGAAATGGCCGAGACTCACTTCCCTGACGGCTACGGCGTCAAACTCGCCAAGGACGACCGACTGATGACCGTCGTTGCTTTTTACCACGGCGCTCCTCCAACCAAAAATGTTGTCGCTACCTTTACCATGTATTTTGCACCGAAAGGCCAGCCCATTCAGGAGTTGGATATCTATCAGGTCGGCGTGAACATCGTATGCTTCACGAAGTTTGGTGACCGTCCGCCCGATCAAACAGATGAAGGAATCGAAATCAAGCCGGGGGTGCAAGTTCACACCGCCCCTCTCAAGTTCAGCATCGACGGGTGCGTGAAGTACGCCTATCCTCACGGTCATGACGAACTGCTCATGATCGCTCTGGAAAATAAAACCAAAAAACAGACCTTACTCCGAACTGTCCCCGATGTTGAACGAGACGGAACCCTCCGGGAGTTTCTCCCTCATCAAATTTATCACGACAGCCATGGCTTTCCGGTGAACACTGTCGATGACTATGAAATGGTCATGGTTCACCACCATCCATTGGAAAAGACTAAACCTCAGTATGGCATGGGTAATTACCTCCTTTACATGACGCGAGGAGCTTGCCCGGACCAACACACAACAGCTGCCGTTCAGTGACTGCATTGTTACGGAGGGGAGGCAGACTACCCGTCGTCTGCCTTCCCTCCTGCACCAGCCCCTAACCACGGCACAGGCTTCTCATTCTGAACTGGCCTCTTTTGTCTCCCGCGAGAATGCGAAGAAACTCTCGTCTCTCTCGCACCCACGTGAGAGACGAACACTGTCCGACGAGCGAACACCTTAACCGTGGGCGCACAAGACGGGCCTGAACATTCTTCTCCCCTTCATAAGCAATTTTCCACAGCATGCATCTGGGCAAGACCGATAACTTCGTCAGGCTTGTGTTGATCCTCTTCTCAAGAGGAGGCCCTAACGCGCTGTCTAGCATTGAACAGGCTCCCCGTCAGAAACCGGTCGTGCAGCTTTTTCATTCTCGGGGAAAAATCCCAATCCGCTGGCTCAAACGGGCCTTGGCAGGTATACTTTTTTCATCAACCACGAGCTAGGTTGAGCAAATTTGGGCAAACAGGTTTCAGCATTGATCGCAATCATTGACAACACATCGCAGCGTATCAACAGGAACACATACTCAATCCTCCCCTGTCCCTCATGAGTGCCAATCGTGCTCTAAACAACGATGCCGACCAAGCCATCTGGAAATTTCTCGATTATGTCCACAATTTTTTGCAAGACATTGGACGGCAGACCGCTCTCTCTGTGGTCGCAGAGCGCATCTTGAAAGAATTCATGATCTGGACGTCATGCCGCGGCGGGTTCCTCTATGTAGAGGACCAAGATGCCGCCGGCCAGTATCGGGTCTTGTCGTTGGCAACCAGTGAAGCCGATCACCAGCCTTTTATGCCCCCTCTGCTCTCATTGTCTCATCCCATTGTTCATCAACTGACCCATGACCGGGACATTGTTGATTGGACTGTCCGAGATGATGGAAGCCTTGCCATTACCAGACCGTCTTCATTGCCAATGCGGGCTCATTGGGCGATCCCCTTGATCAGCCGCGATCGAATGATTGCTTTCGCTCTTCTTCAAGCAGATCACAATGTCCACAACCATCCTTCCCTGCCCACCATCTGGCTCAAAATCATTGCTCAGGGAGGAGCAAACACCCTGACCGTCCTGATGAATAGGGAGAGTCGTATCTCCCTGCAACCGTCAGATCGGCGAACCGAACGATTACGATCCCTTGAGACACTGGCCAGTGGATTTGCTCACCAAATCAGAAATCCCCTAACCTCGATCAAAACCTTTATTCAGCTTGCTCCAGAACGAAAGGATGATGCCGCGTTTCTCCAAGAGTTTAGTCAGGTAGTTCTTAGCGATATCTATCGTATTGAACGATTAATCACTGAAATTTTGGACTACAGCCGCTTCCTGGAGCCTCAATTGGCTGAAGAAGATGTCAATGACATTATCACCTCCTGCCTGTACCTGCTTGATTCGCATGCTCGTAGCCGCGGGATCGTCATTGAACAACAGTTGACACCTGACCTTCCCACTGTCTTGCTCGACCGACAGCACGTCAAGCACGCTTTCGTTCAGGTGCTCTCCAATTCACTTGACGCGATGAACAGCCAAGGTGGCATCTTGCGCATCCGCACCTCTATCGGAGAATCCTCCCCGCGAAATGTGCGGATTGACATCCAAGACACGGGTCGCGGCATTTCCCCAGCAGACCTGGAACACATCTTCGATCCTTTTTACACAACCAAACACACAAGTCGCGATCATGAAGGAGCGGGGCTGGGATTGTTTATGGCTCACCAAATCATTCAAGAACACGGAGGGACGATTCATGTTCACAGCGAGGAAGGTATTGGCACCACGTTTTGCATTACGTTTCCCGCAGTAAGTTGATAGCAAGGAAGAGAACCCATGGAAAGCGGTGCTCCCAAAAAGCGAGTCCTCTTAATCGACGATGAGCCACGGGTTCGTGCGTCGCTCAAATCGGTTCTTGAGTCGACATACGACGTTCTTCAAGCAGCAGATGCGCAGGAAGGGCTCCACATCTTCCGAAGCGAAGGCCCTGATCTCGTCCTGCTCGATGTGATCCTACCAGGTACCGACGGTCTGTCCGTCCTTCAGACCATCAAGGCCGAAAGCAAGACCGTTCCCGTCATCATGTTGACCGGAACCAAATCTATCAAGACCGCCGTCGATGCCATGAAGCTGGGAGCGGCGGACTACTTATCAAAACCCTTTGATATCGAAGAGCTGCGTCTCACCGTGAACCGTGTGCTCAATACCTCCGCGTTGGAACGCGAAGTCAAGCAACTTCGCAGTCAGGTGGCGCAACGCTATGGCTTTCACAATCTTATTGGTAAAAGCCAGGTCATGCAGGACATCTATGCCAAAATTGAGCAGGTCGCTGACAGTCGCAGCACCGTTCTCATCATAGGGGAAAGCGGAACCGGGAAAGAGCTGGTGGCAAGGGCACTCCATTACAACAGCTCAAGAAAAGACCGGCCTTTTGTGGCCATCAATTGTGCAGCCCTACCCGAAACATTGATTGAGAGCGAATTATTTGGTCATGAAAAAGGCGCCTTTACCGATGCGACCACCCGCCGAACCGGGCAATTCGAGCTTGCCCATACCGGCACCCTATTTCTTGATGAGATCGGTGAATTGAGTTTGGTCACCCAGACCAAATTATTGCGGGTCCTCCAGGAACGGGAATTTACCAGAGTTGGTGGCGTTCAACCCATCAAGGTAGACGTCCGCATTGTGGCAGCGACCAATAAAAACCTAGAGGAGTTGGTTCGAAAAGGACAATTCCGCGAAGACTTGTATTATCGCATCCACGTGATTACTCTGTATCTTCCTCCTCTCAGGGAGCGGGGTGAAGATATTATCTTGCTCGCCAAACATTTCCTTGCAAAGCGATTGGAAGAAGAACGGCGTCCGCCGATCGAGTTTTCAAAAGATGCATTGGAAATGCTTTCGCGATATTCATGGCCCGGCAATGTCCGCGAGCTGGAAAATGTCGTAGAACAGGCTCTCATCTGGTCTCAGCATGCATCCTGCATCACCCCCGAACACCTCCCCAACCAGCTCAAAGGGGATCTCCGTTCCTCGTCACTCCATGACGAGATCATGGCCGGGCGTTTGTCGCTCGAAAAAGCAGTCATGGAGTTTGAACGGGACATTATTTTGGACGCGCTCAAACGCACCAATTATGTCCAGACCCGCGCTGCCCATTTACTCGGTATCAGCCGACGCATGCTGAAATACCGCATGGATAGTCTGGGAATTGGTAAGACCGACAACGGAGCCACGTTTGGAGTGAATGAAGTCGGCCGGGAACCGGCAACCCAACCATTCGAGAGTGAACTGCAGGATGATGATCCGTCATCGTCACCGCCATCAGGACTCTGACGATGTCACCCAATGGACTGATTCACAACGATTGTTCTCACATGTTCTATTGTGCTAGCTTGTGCACCATTCATGGGAGACGACCCCCTGTGTCCGTGTATGGAAGATAAACAAGTCACCGTCGCCCTTCCCAAGACCTATCGTACGACGATGTTATCAGACACCCATCGGCCACAATCCACAGTTTTGATCGTAGACGATGAAATAGGCCCGCGTGAGGCGCTGAAACTCCTCCTCCACCAAAATTTTCACATTTGTGTCGCAGAAAATGCTGCCACCGCACTTCACATCCTTGAGACGCAGCCGATCGACCTTGTGACACTCGATCAACGATTGCCAGACACATCCGGCCTTGATCTGTTGCGGGACATCAAGCAACGCTACCCCGATGTCGAAGTCATCATCATCACGGGATATGGCTGTCTCAAATCAGCAATGGAAAGCTTGCATCACGGAGCGGCGGGATATCTCCTGAAGCCCTTCAACACCAACGAATTAACAGCTCTCATCACGCAAACAGCAGAGAAAAAACAGCGCTTAGACTTTATTCGATCCACCCTTCGCTCTTCTCCAGACCTGTGGACACCCAACAGCACCACGAGAGCCTGGCACATCTTCAGAGAGACATATTGCTCTTTTCTGACCAAAGCTCAGCCGCACGCCGTCACTTCTCCTGAGATGCCATGGCCACTTCTTCTCTCGGATGTGCTGGAAGCCTTCGATCGCCAATTATGGAATCATTCATGTCGGGTCAGCTTGTATGCTGGTTTAATGGGAAAGCAGCTTCGCCTCGACCCTCTTCTTTACGAGCAACTGACAGTGGGCGCGTTTTTACACGACATTGGCAAGATTTCTCCCGCATGCCTCCAAGGAGTTGATCAGCACGTCCACCATGATTGCTTCACAACAGTCGAGACACAACATCCGCTTCTTGGTGCGGAACTTCTTCATGCCCTGGAGCTGCCGGCAGAAGTCATTGACATTGTTTCCCACCACCACGAACGGTGGGATGGAACCGGCTGTCCCCACGGACAGCAAGGCGAAGCTATCCCATTGGGGGCTCGCATTGTCAGCATTGCTGAGGCGTTTGACGAGTGGACGGTGGACACAACCGAGCAGGAGTCTTTACCCTTTGAGGAAGCTGCTCGCCGTCTCTCAAAAGCATCATGCTCACTGTTTGATCCAACGCTGGTTGAACTCTTTGTTCCCCTCCTCGTCATCTCGAGGGCCTCACTCCCTCCACTCGCAACCTCACCATTCACCAACCAACACGCTCTTCCTTTCCCGACATCCTCGATCACTCGTTAGCGCCGCTGATCAGCTCGGCCGCGGTTGCCCTGACCTTTTTGGTAATCGCATCACCAGCAAGCATGCGAGCAATTTCTTTCTCGCGACTGTCGCCCTTGAGCAAACGTACCACCGTCGTTGTCCGATTATTCATCACTGCTTTCTCCAGACACCAGTGATGATCCGCCTGAGACGCCACTTGCGGCAAATGAGTGACACAGAGAACCTGATGGCACCGGCCCAAAGCCTTCAGTCGTCGCCCAATCGCCCCCGCAGCTGCTCCTCCGACCCCCGCATCGATTTCGTCAAAAATAATCACTGGCACCTGATCAACGCCAGCCAGTGCAGACTTCAGCGCCAGCATCACTCTCGACAATTCTCCCCCTGACGCCACCCGTGACAGCGGTTTGAGGGGTTCTCCTTTATTAGCGGAAAAAAGAAACTCGACGCGGTCCCGCCCGTCCACACCATAGGCATCATCCTGCGCCGAAGTCTGAAGTTCAATGTGAAACTGGGCACCCTCCATCTTCAACGCGTCCAGCTCTTGGCGGACACTGTGGGTCATTTGTCTTGCGGTCTCCTGTCGCTTCTTACTCAATTCATCAGCAAGTTGTACGACGTGCATCCATCGTTCGCGAACCTGATGATCACACTGGCTGAGCTGGTCGTCGGCATGGTGCAGATGCTCCAGTTCTTCCCGAATCCGACGATGGGTCTCCAGAACTGCTTCCACCGTGCCACCGTATTTTTTTTTGAGCCGTTGAATCAACGCCAGCCGATCCTCAATGGCAGCCAGCCGTTCAGGATCAGCATCCAACCGACTTGCATAATCTCGCAAACGATCCGTCACTTCCCGTACAAGCACCTTCGCTTCGGAAAGCAAGCGGACAGACTCCTGCATCATGCTATCCAGTTTGGCCATTTCGCCGAGGGCCCGCTCCGCCACCGTTAAGATCGGTAAGACCCCTCCTCCTCGTTCCACCAAACTGGCCTGCGCCTCTGCCGTCAGTTCACTTAGTCGGTGAATCGCCCCCAAGCGTCGGCGTTCGGACTGCAGCATTTCCTCTTCATCCACACGCAACGCTGCCTCTTCCAACTCCCGCTGTTGAAACCTTAAATACTCCTCATACTGAGCGACTTCTCGTACTTTGGTGGCAAGGGTCTCTCGAACCTGTCGTAGGTGCATCCACTCGCGATACTGTTCCTGATATCGATCCCTCAACGATTGCAAATGGCCAAAGGCATCGAGAACCTCCAACTGCGTTGCCGGACGTAGCAGCGATTGTTGGTCATGCTGACCGTGAATATCGATGAGCGTTCCGCCCAATACCTCCAACGCATGAACGGGACTCATCACTCCGTTGAGATAGACCCGATTCCGCCCAGACCTTGTAATGACTCGCCGTACCACCAGTTGATTTCCCGTCGCCCCCATGACCCCTTGCTCACGCAAAGTGACCAGCAGAGGATGCCCCCCAGGAATCTCGAAGACCGCTTCCACGCTGGCTTCTTCCTCGCCAAAGCGAATCTGATCACTGGAAGCCCGTCCCCCCACAAGAAGTTCGATAGCATCAATGAGCAGAGACTTACCCGCACCAGTTTCTCCCGTGAGGACGGTAAACCCTGGTTCGATCGTGATCTCAAGCTGTCCCAGAATAGCAAAATTAGAGATACGCAGCGCGCTCAACATGGCTGCGGCGGCAGCACCACTTAGACGGTGCCGGCATATTTGGTGAGCAGTGAGTCAATCACTTCCTTAAATTGTCGTTTGGGCCTCGCTCCCACCAACTTTTCTACTGGCTGACCGTCTTTAAAGAAAATGATGGTGGGAATACTCATCACCTGGTAGCGACCAGCAATCTCTGGATTCTCGTCCGTATTGAGCTTGCGGACCTTGAGCTTGCCAGCATACTCTTCGGCCAATTCATCGATGATCGGCGCAACCATTTGACAGGGGCCACACCACACCGCCCAAAAATCGACCATCACGAGCTCAGTGGCTTTAAGAACCTCAGTATCCCACGTCGACTCTTCTACTTTTAAGGCATTCCCCACCACGTTTCCTCCTTGCGTTAAGAGAAAATCGTTGCTTGTCTTAGAAACACCGAGGCATCGTACCCCACCAGTGGTGTACTGTCAAATCCTCGCAGCCTCGGCATCTTCCCCCTGATAGCTTCTGACCTCTTATCCTCTTCAACGACTCACAGTCGAACCGTCCTCCCACATCCGATCTCAGCTTCTGATTCCGTATTGCCCCCATGGCACATACCAGGGAAGTCCTCGCTCTCCCCACAAGAGAGGAGAAAGAATGGACCGTATAACGGCAGTGCCGGTGTTTTCGGTCCATCCCAGTCCTGTCAGACCCAACAGAAAATTGAACTGGTAACGGTCAGGAAATTGCACATAGTAAAATCCTACTGACCAACACTTACAAGGATTTTGGTACAGTGCTACCACATCGTACTCAGGGCTCTTCTTAGTCTTCACGTCATAGTACCCCCTGGCCCCGATGGTCCACCCCCAGGGTGTGCGGAAGGCACCCGACGCCGTGAGAAACAAAATTTCTTTGGTCGGAGCGTAGACCTCACCAAACGACAGTGGATTCCAGATGTCACCTCGCCTGACGCGGAGGCCACTTCGCGAATACCGCTGACCGATCTCAACATACCAATTGCTCTCTTCTTGCAACCGAATATCAGAGTTAACCTGACTGACAGTGCCTTCGTACGGATCAATGAACGCATCGAATATAAGATACTGATTGATCGGCGGTCGCATACCCGCACTCAGAAGACCTGATGAACGCTCAAAGCCGGCAGCATCCAGTTGTGACCGAACCACATGAGGCATCGTGTTGCCAATCACAGCCCGCACCCATACATCGGAAAACTTCCTCCCCTCAATGGGAACCATTCTCGGCTGAATCGGCTGTGTCACGGATCCCACCAGTGGATCGACACCAGAAGTGAAATCTCTTGCTTTCGTCTGCACCTCTCCCACCTGATAACTTTGAGCGACCGTCACATCCAGCCAATTGAACGACTGTCCATCACGTTGCTCCAGCAGTTTGTTCCGCAAGGCATAGGTCAGTAGATTCTTTTTCGGTAAGTCATCTACTTGATCGATCAGAGCCAAACTGGACTGATCCGTAGCCGGTACATACTCATAGGTAACCGACGGCTCTATCGTATGGAGTACCCCTCCTCCCCGTTCGAGTTGGTAGCGGCGCGTCAACTTGGACATCACATCGACTCCCACCCAAAAGGTTTCCCGGTGCTGGGAGGCGGTCGTCTGTGCACCACGACTGTAGTAGACCTCGCGAAATTTGGCCTGTGGTCGGATCCCCAAGACATGTCCAAGATCGAGTATGTCTGTCGAGAGGCCCGGCACAATATCCACACGATGTAACGTAAACCCTTCTTCGCGATAAAAATTGACGAAGGTACCTTCCATTCCCAAGAGGAACGGGGAATTGAACAATGGCACATCCGGCAAGTTGTATCCCACTTCCGGCAGACGCTGGAACGTATCCCGCCCCCCAGCTTGTAAGGGCTGAAGGTAGCGCCCCAAGAGATATAGGTTACCATACGGGAGCTGTTTTGCCGCCAGCACGTTGGACTCATTACTGGGAGAAGCCCGTAAGGTCCCAGCGTTACTCAGTTGTTGAAAATAGTTGGGATCTGTCACAAACCCTACATTGGCCCGGAGCAGCAGCGTCTCGTCAAATATCTGGGTGTGGCTGCCAGAGATCATGGCACGGGCCCGCCTTACATCCTCTGCCATTTGACCAGTCGTCTGGACGTTGGGTAACTCCGTCTGTTGCAAATACCCGACGTGCCATTGTCCACGGGATCGCCGATTCAGCACATAGCGATAATCAAAATCGGCGCCGTATCCAAGATTGCTATAGTACTTTGGAGCAATCGTGAGGTCTTGACTGGGATTGATCGCCCAATAGAAACTGCCTTGTGCATGAAAACCAAATCGATTGTCGTACGAAACAATGGGAATCAAAAAGCCGGTCTTGCGCCTCGTTAAGGGATAAATCATTTTCGGTACAGGGAGCACCGGCAGATCGTTGATACAAAACCATGCCCCACTGAACGACAACGTCTCACCGATCTTAGCATCCAGGTCAGCAAACGTCAGGCGCCAAGCCGGCACCTCTCCTCCCTGTGCATCGCAGTTGGTGAACGTTCCTTCTTTAACGCGATAGTGAGAATCCGAGAACCGTTGCAACAGTTTGCCAGTTACATACGAATTAGTGGAAGCCGCATAGAGCTGACCGTGTGTAACGACACCGGCCTCAGTATTCACGTTCAGTTCCAGCCGCTCAGCGGTAACATCCGTCTGCGGATCCGTCAGGTGAACGTGGCCAGTGGCGGTAAGGACACCTGGCAATACATGAATAATCACATGATCGGCCGTCAGTGTGATCTTTCCATACCGAACAACAACTGATCCTTCCGCTTCATAGGCCTCTTGATCCTGGCGATACTCAAGACGCTCCGCGGTGACGTCTAACGAAGGGGAGGAACGAGCTGGTCCCTCGGCAGTCGTCTCCGTTTCGGCTACCACAAGGGTAGGAGCTGTCCATACCAACACCGTCACCCACACAAGGATCCGATATCGCCATATCAGTCGGCCGGAAGCAGCCATCCCGCTCTCGCTATCCTCGCAGCACCGGCGGTCCCGCGCCGCGCAGCGACGCTTTCACGTCACCCAATAGCATGAGCGATCCAGTCACACACACAAGATCGCGCGCAGCCGCCCGCTCTTTGGCTAACCGAAGAGCATCTACTGACGAGGGAGCTTCCCACACAGGGTGTGGCCACTCCGCCAACACCGCCCGAAGAGTCTTGATCTCTGCAGAACGGGCCAATCCGGCTTGAGTCACAACGATTTCTGAAACAAGCGGAAGCAACGGAGCAATAAAAGCACGATGGTCTTTGTCCCGCATCATCCCCCAGATCAAGATCACGGCAGACCCCGGGTGACTCCTGTGAAATTCCTCGAGATACCGAGCCAGTGTCAGAGCAGCAGCGGGATTGTGCGCTCCATCCAGCAAAAGACGTGGTGCTCCATCGAGTAGCTCGAGTCGGCCTTCCCATACAACAGAACGCAGTCCCCGCCGGATCGCATCATTCCCCACGGAGAGTCCAGAGCGAGTTGCCGCTTCCAGTAAGGCAATCGCACAGGCCGCATTGTCCAACTGATGCTGTCCCGCCAGGTTGCAACTGAGCGCATCGATCATCCATCTTGGCCCATAGTAGATAAAGTGATCGGGACCACTACCCTTCGTCTCAAAATCCTTCCCCAGACTCCACAGTGGGGCATCTCGCTGGACCGCCACATTCCGGATCACGCGGGCGGCCTCGGGAGCGATTCTTCCCATGACAACCGGCACTCCCGATTTGATGATGCCTGCTTTTTCGAAGGCAATCGCTTCGAGCGTACGCCCCAAATACTCTTCGTGATCGAGCCCAATCGTGGTGATCGCACAGGCCAGTGGCTCGACGATGTTCGTGGCATCGAACCGCCCTCCCAACCCCACCTCAATCACAGCCACATCCACCCGCACATCAGCAAAGTACCGGAGAGCCATGGCAGTCGTAACTTCAAAAAATGTGGGGGTGAGGAACGGCGGTACGGCATTGCGCACCATCTCGACCAGTTCCGCCACGTCGTCTTCTCCGATCATGTGACGATTGATTGTGATCCGCTCACGAAAATCCACTAGATGCGGAGAGGTGTACAGGCCTACCCGATAGCCAGCCGCTTCGAGCATAGCAGCAGTCATAGCGGCTGTGGACCCCTTCCCGTTAGTCCCCGCCACATGTAACACGCGCAGGTGACGCTCGGCATTCCCCATCGCACGCATTAGTGCCTGCATAGAATCAAGACCAAGCTTGATCCCGTGTTTTTGCAAACTATAGAGATAGTCAAGAGCGGCGGGATAAGTCATTGGCAGCGGAAGAACCCTGCAGTGGTGTCACTGCAAATGAGCGATCAGTGTACTGACTGTCTCCTTCAGTTGCTTGCGCTCAACGATCATGTCGATCATGCCGTGTTCCAGAAGGAACTCAGCGCGCTGGAACTGATCCGGCAACTGTTGCTTGATCGTCTGTTGGATGACGCGGGGACCGGCAAAGCCAATCAAAGCCTTCGGCTCAGCGATAATCACATCACCCAACATGGCCACACTGGCTGTGACTCCACCGAAGGTGGGATCGGCGAGGATGCAAATGAACGGCAATTTGGCTTTTCCCAACTGAGCGACAGCCGCCGACGTTTTAGCCATCTGCATCAGCGAGAGAATACCCTCCTGCATGCGAGCCCCGCCGGAGGCCGTCACGAGAATCACGGGCAATTTGTGCTCGACCGCGCGATCGATTGCACGACAGAGCTTCTCACCCACCACCGACCCCATACTCCCGCCCATGAAGCCAAAGTCAAACACACACAACACGGTTCGCCGACCATTGATCAGTCCTTCCCCAATTACGAGGGCATCTTTGCGGCCGGTTTTTTCTTGCTGAGCCTTGAGCCGTTCACGATAAGATTTCGTGTCGTGGAACTGGAGAGGATCCTGTGCCTCTATCTCAGCGTCCCATTCTCGAAAAGTTCCCAAATCCATCAGCAACGCAATCCGCTCTGCGACCGTAAGCGGAAAATGGTACTCACACTTTGGGCAGACTTTGTTGTTGCGTTCCACCTCCTTGCGATAGACGATCTCCCGACAATGATTGCATTTAAGCCACATCCCTTCAGCGCCTTTAGAACGCGCCGGAGAGATTTCTACCGGTTTCTCCTTCTTAAACCAGGCCATGGCATCTCCTCACGACAAACGCCAACACTCCCTCCTGCCCGTAAGACGCTTCTCGCTCTTTTCCACACATGTTTTCTTTGCGCAACGGACCAGATTCGGTTTCATGCGAACGCCATCTGTTGAGGCACCGTCTATCCCCCTACTCCGACCCTTGCTGCTCCAGCGCACCCTTGCAACAACACACCTCTCTGTTAAAGGACAAATGAATACATCTGTGAAAGGCGTGATCGCCAATCAACTACCATCATGCCGAGGATCGATCCGGCGCCGAACACCGCAATGGACAACAACACCGTCCTTAAGTCCTAAAGCAGACACCGCGATCACAAGCATCAAGGCTGCCGATCTGCCAACCCGCACCATGCCACCGCTCCGTTAAGAGTTTGAAGTTCGAATGTCCGCCCAGCATGACAAGCACGATCCCGACTCCGGTTTCGGCGACTCCTTCAAACCGCTCCAACAGACGAATCCCGAACACGAAGACGACCGCTCCCACAGCCAGCAGCGTCGCCGTAAGGCCGACGCCCCACCAGAATCCGACGGCGCCCGACGCCCGGAATGACGGTCGTTCGGCCAACACCGTCGAGACGGCGGCCAGATGAACAGCGTCGAACACATGCCGAAGCCCTCGCAGAAAGCCCCATGCAACCCCTGTCGTATTGGACGGCTCACTCATGGCCGTCGCTTCTCCTGATCATCACAGGCCCCCATGGAGCTATCCTCCCCTTGCATGCATCTCAAGATGAGGATCTTCGCGCAATCGTTCGATACCAATCAGTTCTCGCTCTCGCATCCCTGTTCGTTCCAGTTCTTTCCGCATCTCAGCACCGCGATCGCGGCGAGATCGCCAACCGGCCCGGATCAACTCGCGGATGTGGTTTGGCCCAGCACCTTGTCGGAGCGGCCCCCGCAGATCAATACCCTCCAGCGCATAGAGGCAGAGGTACCACATCCCGTCGGCCGTGACACGGCTCCGATCACACTGCCTACAAAACGGCATCGTTGTGGAAGGGATAATGCCAAACGTCGTGCCATCTGCTAGCCGGTACCGTTGAGCTGGAGCAGCCCCGCGGCCGGCAATCGCCACAATTTCGCCATAACGCCGGCTCAATTGCTCCAACATCACCTGACACGACAGCACTTTGTCCATCGTCCATTCATTGGCGCCGCCCACATCCATGTACTCGATAAACCGCACCTCGGCGCCGATGTGTCTGGCAAACTCAATGAGGGGTACAAGCTCATCGTCATTGAACCCGCGGATCATGACCGTATCCAGCTTGAGGTTAGGAAACCCGACCGTCCGAGCCGCTGCAATCCCCTCCAGAACACGATCAAATTCATCGCGGCCGGTCAACCGTCGGAACCGGTCCGGTTTCAACGTATCCAAACTCACGGTCACCCGATGGAGCCCCGCGTCATAGAGGGCCTGTGCCTGTTCGGCCAGCAGCACGCCGTTTGTCGTCAGAGCAATTTCCGTAATCCCCCGATTTTGCGCGAGCAACCGGACGAGCCGAGGAAGGTCCCGTCGCAGGAGCGGCTCCCCACCTGTCAGCCGGACCTTGTCCACTCCCACATCAACAAAATAACCGGCGAGGGTCGCCATTTCTTCGAAGCTCAACACGTCTTCGCGAGGCAGCCACACATAGTCTTCTTCCGGCATGCAGTAGCGGCAGCGCAGATTGCAGCGATCGGTGACGGACAGTCGGAGACTTCGCAGCGGCCGGCCGTACAGGTCGTAAACCGATTCACCCGTAAATTGACGGCGGGAACATGACAGGGAGAGGTCGTCCATGTTCGGTCACCAACCTCTCAGGGGTGTTCTTCCACCCACACGTCGCCTTGTGGCGTGTGTTCAAGTTTCCAGATGGGAGTGATTTGCTTTAATTCGTCGATCGCCCACTTGCAGGCTCGAAAGGCCTCAGCCCGATGCTCAGCCGCCGCGATAATGAGCACGATATTCTCTCCAATGGCGATCTCCCCATACCGATGGACGATCAACAGCTCGAGAATGTCGAAGTCCTTGAGCACCCGTTCACGGATCTCTCGCAATTTTTTCTGAGCCATGCCTTCATAATGTTCAAACGTGATCCGGTCCACTTCCCGGCCCCGCGACCAATCCCTGGCGATGCCGAGAAACGTGGCGATCCCGCCGATCCTGGTGGACCGGCGGCGGACACGATCCAGCTCCCGGTCGATCGAGAAGTTCTCACGCTGAACCCGTGCAAACTCACCGGCTTCGCCCTGCTCCGACAGAACGGCATCAAACGCTCCCCCGGCAAAGGGCGGCAACAGGGCGATCTCGTCGGCTTCCCTGATTTCCGCGTCCTCAGGTGCAATTTCTTGATTCACCGACACCAGCACCTTCTTTTTCTGGACCAAGGCTCCGATCTGCGGATAGTCCCGATCCAGCAGGCACACAAGATCCCGCACCTTGCTGCCGGCCGGCAAAGAGAGCGTCAAGTGTCCGCGATTCCCAGCCAGGGACTTGGTCATTCCGAAGAGCTTGACCGTAGCCGTCATGGAGCAGCTCCGGCCTGTGCCGGCCTCGTGTAGGTGCCCGATTTGCCACCCGACTTGCTGAGCAAACAGACATCGGTCACGGTCATCCCTCGATCGACCGCCTTGCACATGTCGTAGATCGTGAGCGCCGCCACCGAGACCGCTGTCATCGCCTCCATCTCCACCCCCGTCTGTCCCGTCGTCTTGACGGTCGCCAGGATCGTAATGGAACAGAGGCCGTGAGCATTGGGCTGCGATTCTTCTTTAAAACTGATGTCCACACTGGAGAGCAACAGCGGATGACACATGGGAATAAGATCCGGGGTTCGCTTGGCCCCCATCACCCCGGCCACTTGGGCGACCGCCAGCACATCCCCCTTCGTGATCTTTCCGCGTTGGATCTGCTCTAACGTTTCTGGTTTCATGAGCACAGTGGCCTGTGCTGTCGCCACCCGCTCGGTGAAGGTCTTGGCGGTCACATCCACCATCCTGGCTCGGCCGGCCTCGTTAAAGTGGGTAAATTCAGTCATTTTGTTTGCTGAATCAGTACGTTGCATCAGGCTGTTGGAGCATCAGATTATAGAGGCCGCCGGAAACTAAGGTCAAGCAAGGGGGTTGAAGGCAGGGAGATTTCGGGACAATCGCTCAAGACACGGCGACGTGCCATTGAGCTTGCTCCCGGGATCGTGACAATGTAAAGAATGAATATTGCGGACGTATTTGCCGGTCACACGTCAGTCAGGGATCATGCCCAAGCAGTTCGGTGATCTCCACGACGCTTGACAAACACAAGAGTCGTCCACGATCGTGTGTTCGCTCGACCCGAGTTGAACAAGAGTTTTCATCTCGATAAAAGCATGTGCTCTTCATCGCCCGCGAACCTCTAGCCACAAGCGAACGTTGAACCATTGCAGCACAACAATTCGGCGACATGGTCAAGGCCGTTGTCGGTGTCGATCGAGCCATCACGGCGCTCGGCGGCGAGCTGCACGCCGATGAGGCAGCTCTGTTGATTGGACGATGGATCACATTAGGAGAATGTGTGGGGTGTCAATCGCTATCGTGCTCAACTAGATTCGGAGCGGATTGAGTTCGATGCAATGATCACCACCGCCCTTCGCAAGAAAACTGATCGCGATTCGTGAACAGGCCGAGATGCGCAACACCATTGTGACGACCATCCATCGATTGATACGAGACTGACATCCCCCCATGGCTCCCATTCTATAAACACTTGGCATCGGGACGATGGCATTCGCTGTCGCTCAGAGAGCAATTAGCCAACGTCGGGAGCGAGGTGGCTCGCGCCGGCCGGTGGTCCGACAGGGATCGAGGTCGTTGCGAGCAGGCCTTTGTCTGAGCCCTCGAACTGTTGGATGTGACCATCGCCGATCCCAGGTGGACGGGCCGCCGCAAAGAATTGACCCGTGCGCGCGAAGTCGTGTGCGACGCCATGGATGGCGGAACCCACTACGGCAGTGATTGGGCCTCGCTGGATCGCTACTTCTTTCACTTCGCCGTGGCGGCCCGCCTCAACCGCCAAGCGACAGAGCGGCGCTGAAGAAGAAACCCGGCGAACAGACTCTGGAAAATCGCCGTTTGTTTTCAGTAGACTCGTCGCGGTTTGCGAGCGGGGGACGCCTACCGACGGAGGAGAGATGAAATGGGATGGGTTCGTCGACTCTTTGGCCTACCCTCATTTGCCGGCTCGACAAATGCACTTTTGGTTGAGCTCATGCTCCCGACATTGACCGAAGTGCAACGGGCCGAACTGAAGAAACGTGTGATCGACTATCTCCAAAATACGAAATCGCCCACCCGCTCCGCCGAAGAAGCCCTCGCCATCCTGAACGATGCGTCTCGCATTACACAGCTCAATCTCCTGGCCCGTGCTATGAAAGAATTGGGCTACAAGCCCCCCCTCGCCACAGAACGGTTAAAACGGGTCCGTGATCCCTTTGCCATCGACTTGGTGGATGAACGGACCTTGCGAGCGGAGGCGCGCCGACTCAAATGGGCCCATGGCATTGATCCTGTCATTGGCGAAGATCCCATAAACTTTGACTCATGGTAATTCCCTTTACTTGACAGAGCTGGACCACCCAGCTATGCTGCCCCCGCCATTTCATCTTTTTTAAAGGAGTTTGTCCATGTCAATCTTGTCGGTGCGTCATTTCCTGGCGAGCTTGCTCATCATCCTCCCCTGTTCGTGGCTTTCGTCCCCTGTTTCAGCCGCTGAAGACTTCAAAATGGGCGTCGTGGATCCCCAAATCGTGCTGGAGAAGTCAAAGGCGGGCAAACGGGCGCTGGAAGGATTAAAGGAATACGTCTCCATCCGGCAAAAGCTCTTGTCCAAAGACGAAGAAGACCTACGCAATGCCGAAAAGCAGCTTCGCGAGCAAGCGACCAAGATGAGCGAAACGGAAAAACGAGAGAAAGAAACACAATTCCGAACTAAGGTGCAGGACTATCAAAAACGTGCGCAAGAATTCAATCAAGAACTCCAGCGAAAGCAAAAAGAGTTGGTCGATGAGTACATGAAAAAGATCATGGCGGCAACCAAAACCGTGGCCGAAAAGGGCGGCTACTCGCTAGTCGTGGATAAGGGCAGCGAGCAGACCATGAAGATCGTCCTCTATCACAAAGATGCCATCGACTTAACCGAGCAAGTCCTCAAGGAATTTGATCAGGTCAACAAATAAGCGATGACGGCTCCCCTTGTCTAAAGCAGCTAGGCACAGAGGGCGGCTTCTTAAGGAGCACAGCCCCCACGCCGTTTCTCGCTAAAACAAACATCCCTGTTCACCACCTGGTCTGCGAAACGTCTTGGGCACTGCTTCATCAGGATCATCATCAGAAAAGCCTGCGCGTCGCTTGGCCACCTTGAACAACTGTTCAATGATCTCCCAATAGGTTCCCGTACCAAGCTGACGCTTGAAAAACTCGCTTTGCGTCAAGCGTCCCCCGCGTACCTCCCGCAACCGATTGACAATTTTTCCAACACGATCAGGAAACAGTTCGCTCATCCGTTGTAAGAAAACAGGTTCCAGACTACCACTGAGCCTCAACAACGTGGCAAAGGCGGTAGAAGCGCCTGCTGCTTTCGCCCGCTCTAACAACTCAGGGATATCGCTTTCGTTTAACCCTGGAATGAGCGGTGCCAGAGAAATACCGACTCGTATGCCCTTGTTGGCCAGAGCGCGAATGACGTCAAATCGCTTCGAAACCGAGGGAGCATGGGGTTCCACTTTTCTGGCCACCGCATCAGACGCAAAGGGGATGCTGATGTACACGCACAACCACGCTTCGCGCTGTAGACGCTCCAGCAAATCCAAATCACGCAAGATCAGCGCACCTTTCGTAATAATCCCAACGGGGTTCCGATAGTCAGCACAGACAGCCAGACAGGCCCTCGTCAGGCCATAAACGGCTTCCAACGGTTGATAACAGTCCGTATTACCCGAAAAGACGATGAGTTCCCCTTGCCATGAAGACTTATCAAAGGTCTGTCGCAAAAGAGTGGGAGCGTTTTTTTTGATCATGATCTTACTGTCAAAGTCTGTTCCCGCGCCAAATCCCCAATACTCATGCGACGGTCGTGCATAACAATAGGCGCAGGCATGAAAACACCCCCGATAGGGATTCAGACTCCACCGAAATGACAGGTCCGGACTGTCGTTACGACTCAAAATTTCTCGACTGCTATCTTCATAGACCTCCAGCGTGACGGAACCAGCCGGCTCGAGTAACTCCCGATATTGGGATTCGTATGGATTGGGAGGATTGGCAATAGCTCTCATCCTGGCACTATGGTGTTCCGTTCTTGCGCTTCCTGTCAACGTAGCAGGCAGCAGATCAGTCAACACACCCTCCTTCTGTTCCCCGCCTTTTCTGTTTCACACTCGAGCGACGTTTGGTTTCATTGACTCTCTCCGGCTCGGATGCTAGATTCCATCCCCATTCCATTGCCAGAGGCATTGTCATGCATGACCCCAAATATCTCCGAGACCATATCGAGACTCTTCGCACAACCTTGGGGTCCCGTGGCTGTGATGTGCCATGGGACACTATCCAAAAGCTCAGCGAGGAACGGCGCGCGTTGACAACTCAAGCCGAGCAACTGCGACATGAACTCAAAAAAGGATCCGACGACGTCGCCCGCCGGCGTCGAAGCGGCGAACCGGCTGACGAAGCCATCGCGGCGATGAAGCACATCGGGGACCGCATCAAAGAGATCGAAGCCCGGTTGCGTGAAACAGAGGAGGTCCTGAACGAGCTTGCGCTGCGCATCCCCAACCTGCCACACCAGACGGTTCCGCAAGGTCCGGACTCTACCCACAACGTTGAAGTACGCCGATGGGGAACAATCCCTTCCTTTGCCATTCCCCCGAAGCCCCACTGGGAAATTGGCGAAGCCCTCGGAATGTTGGACTTTGATCGTGCCGCCAAAATCGCGGGAGCCCGCTTCGCCCTCTTGCAGGGGGCAGGCGCTCGACTCGAACGAGCCTTGATCAACTACATGCTTGATGTCCATACCAGCCAGCACGGCTATTGCGAGGTCTTTCCACCGCTGATCGTCAACCGGCAAACAATGACTGGAACCGGACAACTTCCCAAGTTTGAAGAGGATCTTTTTCGTTTGCGTGACGAGGACTGGTTTCTGATCCCTACAGCCGAAGTGCCGGTTACCAATCTCCATCGAGACGAAATCCTGGCCGAGAACCAGTTACCCCTTCGCTACACTGCCTACACCCCCTGCTTCCGACGTGAGGCAGGATCCTACGGAAAAGATACCCGCGGCCTAATTCGACTCCATCAGTTTAACAAGGTCGAACTCGTTGCATTCACAACACCGGAGCAGTCATATCAAGAACTCGAACGGCTGACGAGCCATGCTGAAGTCATTTTGCAGAGTTTGAACCTCCCCTACCGGGTAGTCACACTGTGTACCGGCGATCTGGGATTTTCCGCCGCCAAAACCTACGACATCGAAGTCTGGCTGCCTTCGCAAGGACAGTACCGGGAAATTTCGTCATGTAGTAACTTTGAAGCCTTTCAAGCACGGCGAGCCAATATCAGATATCGCCCGGGGAAAAAAGACGCCAAGTTGGATTTCGTCCACACTTTGAACGGATCGGGGCTGGCCGTTGGTCGGACAATGGTCGCGATCCTCGAACACTATCAGCAGCCGGACGGCTCGATATCGATCCCGGAAGTGCTCCGTCCCTACATGGGTGGGGTGGAACGATTGGTTCCGAATAATCGGTAGCTTATCTCTCCCTACATCAACTCCTTTGTTCAAACAAAGTACGCCCACGATACATTCCATCTGTCGTCACACGACGATGCCGATGCGGTCCTCCAGTCATCAAAAGCATACGCGGGCAAGACTTGTTTTGCTCTGCCCTGATCAAAGACCGGCATGGCTCCCTTTTCCATGAGCGTTTTCCAGTTCGCGAGCAGTTTTGGTCACGCTGAACGCTCTTGGGGGGTTGTCCATCCGCTGGATCGTTCATTCTCCAACCCTCCGACGCCCCCGTTCCAACACCGTCCTGGCCAGGGCTTGAGCCACCAAACGCAGGCGCTCCCGGTTGGGGTGGCCTCGTTGAGAAACTGATTCAGCTTGCACGGCTGATTTTCTACCAGCTACAGGATTTGGTATAGCACGTCGATGAGGGAGCCGGCGCCCACCATCCTCCGGCAGGCCCAACTTCTCGTGCGCGCCCCGCCCCGTAAAGTCACGCAAACGATATTTGCCCTTCTTCTCGACCAGAGGGTTGCAACCCGTGGCGAGGTCCCTGCGGCCGCCTGCCGCTGCGCCGCACGCAAACAGGTCCTTGAGTTCCATGAACGGGGCTTCACCCAGGCACTTCTTTACGTGCTGCCAACTTCGAGTCGGTTGCCAACTCCCGAACTCGTTGGACCTGTTCGACCAGTTCCTTGAAGGGCGGCAATCTCTGTGCGAAGCTGCCTGCTTCTTCAGGCGCCACTTCAGCAACTCGTGGATGGCACCGGTGGACCTCACCAGACGTCGCTAGAGGACCATTCGGGTAAGCGCGACAGATGACCGCCGACATCCCTTCACATTGTACGGGCCGCTGGCACTATGCGTGGGGCTCGGGAAACAGATCGAAGTCCACCAGAGGAAGAAAGTGCACCAAGCACTCTTCATCGCCCTGGTGAAGGGTGGTCAAGAGCAGCACATGATCGGCGGTTTCGGAAAGGCAGTTGGCCAATGGGTACCGCTTGGTTTCCGCTCAGTCTCCCGGTGCGACATGGCAGACCGCTCCTGCTAGCGGTTCCTCCCTTTCCATTTGCAAACACCATGGCCTCCAGGCTCGCTCCCCTTGGCTCGTAGTCAACAGCCGGCTCAAATATTCCACCTCACTCCTCACTATGGGGTAATGCGCAAGGATGGCCACCTCCTTCCACAGGCATCATAGACGTATGATACTTCCCACCGGAAGTGATAAACTAGGCGCCTGTGCGTAGTAGTCCCGGAGGGGTGCCGGAGCGGCCGAACGGACCGGTCTTGAAAACCGGAGATGGGGCAACTCATCCGCGAGTTCAAATCTCGCCCCCTCCGCCATCATGCAGCATGTTGTTGTGATTCATCTTCGGCCCTGAGCCCGATGGTATGACGCCTGACCGGTTCACCGACGACGGAATCGCATGAAAATCTTGCGGGCTTGTTGGCAGTGGTTTCAGCAGCAAACGTGGCTGAACAAGATCATCATTGTCGGTCTGTTCGCCGTCATCGTTCCGTTTTTCCTTCCCACCATCGTCGCCTGGTTCAAACCCACGATGATCAACGTCGGCGTGGCTTTTTACACCTATGAACGAACCAGGGTTACACAGGAAATCTCACCTACCTATGTGTTTGAGAAACGGAACCTGGTAACCAATTGTAGCCTCCGCCGCTACGAACAAACGTTCCCGAGCGATCGCCCCCTTCCCTCTGAGGGCTCATGGATCGTGATCAAGTTGTTGATCGACAATGTGTCGGATGATCAGGTAAGCAACCTACACGTCGGTCTTCGCTCTCCAGCCATCGGACTCACCACTCAGGTTTCGACCGCTCCTCCCATGGAAGCAACAGGACAGATGGAAACACCGCCCAATGACGGTCGCCGGTGGTTCAATGTCGTAATTCCGGCTATTGCTCCCCATTCATCCGTCGTGCTGAGCTTGACGACGCCGCTTGACGACACATTGCGCAAGTTCATTTATCAAGACCGACGAACCGTGACCATTCAAGTTCCTTTTGTAGCATCGGACCAGTTCCACGACTACCCACCGATCGTTTCCCGTACCAATGCCCTTAAGATTTTAAACCGTGAAGCGCTGCTACGATCGAGCAATGGTTTCGCAACGGAAGAACCATTGTTTGATCCTTCTTCTCTCCTCCCTGAACTGCACCCGGTCCCGGACAGCACGCGCCCCTATCAGCCACTCCCCAAAGCACGCTCCTGTTCGGAAGGAGAGGCTGGAATCTGGTGACACATTCCTTCGCTGCCTGTCTCATCACCATCTCAACGGAACACAAAGAATTCCCCTTAACCCTTTTGTAGGGTCCACTTAGCCTGCTGAGGGAGTTGAAGAGATCGAGGGTGTCGTATTAAGGTACTACCCGCCAGCGGCTGGTAACGCAGCCATCTGTTGAAAATCGAAGGAGGATTGTTGCGATGTCGCTTCAACCGCTCTCTCGTGTAGCAATTACTTGCCTGCTCGCCACAGACAGCACTGGGTTAGAGGCAGATGGTTGTCTCTACGATCTGACCACCCCTAACCAAACAACTGCGCTCCCAACGCAACTTCGTGCCGGTGATTATGTAAAGCTTCGAATGTGGCTGCCGAATGATGATTCACCACTCTCAGTCGAACTGGCCGAAGTTGAATGGATCGAGAACCATCGGATCAAGGTCGATCTCTTGTCCCTTTCCCCAGAAGCTCGGAGACGGCTGAACCAATTTAAAGCTTCCCAGCAAGCCACCCCGCCCATGGGTGGAGTATCCAACACCTCGATTGACCACATTTTGATTCGCTTTTAACGCAGTGACTTTACCCGATGCTCTTCTGCAGGTGCTGATCGCTCACCCCTGCTCTCCCAAGAAAAAGGACATCCCTCTTTTGGTTAGCCGGCCTCCTACCTCTTCGGTATTTTCATCCCCACCTCTCCTCGCTATGCTGCACAGAAGATGAGTGCAGAGGCACCGAGCGAGAGCACGAGAGAGCGTCTACGCAATTTTAAGAGTTGAACCACGGAGCAAGAGGAGGGTACCGATGAAAAAACAACTTGGAAAAATTGGAACAGTGCGGCGAGAAATTCGAGGGAAAGCTTGCCCCTTCTGTGGCGGCTACCGCTATCAGCTGCTTGTCCATTCTTCCACGCCTAGTGAAGAAGCATCCGATGTGTTGGCACGTTGTATCCAGTGCAACCGCCCGCGTCAGCTTGACGATGGCTTCTGGAAGAACTTGGTAGACCTCAAACTCCCCAGTCATAAGGACATGTTGGCAAAACCACTGGCGCTCTGGCAGTCCTATCGTGCCCGCAAGGCAGACACTCGCAAGACCTTGGAGATGTTGGCCATCAGCGGAGCGGTACGACCAGGGAATGTAGAGTTTCGCTATATCAGTTCATCGGACGAAGGAGGGATCTTGGCTCGCTCTTTTGCCGTAGCCTCGCCTTCAGATGCTGACACGCCCACCCCTTTGCAGGCGCTGTACATTCGGCTGCGCACCAAGGTTCTGCAATGGGCGCAGCAACTCCACCTTGAAGAATACTCGACACAGCTCCACGCCCGTAGTGTGCAGATCCTCCATTGGCTTCGACGGGGGATAACCGAACGATCGTACTGTTCTCGAATCTGAGTCGCTCTTGTGCCGTTCCCAAAAGCTGCGGTAAGATCCAGTCTGTCTTGCAACAGTCATTGCAGGTGCTGGTCGACTGTCGCAACGGGGTGTTGCTCTGACATCGCTTCTGGAACGGAATCGCGATCACGGAGGAGAGGTGGCCGAGTGGCCGAAGGCAACGGTTTGCTAAACCGTCGTAGGGGCTAAAACCTCTACCGAGGGTTCAAATCCCTCCCTCTCCGCCATTTCCCGACAATCCCGACGATCTTTCACCTTCCCTCTGCCGAGGCGCATTTGTCAGTGAATGCAAATTTCTGTTGTACGGCTCCGGGTAGTAGCGTATCGTATGGCAAAGGATATTTGTTCTTTTTCTTTTTTCACAAGAAAGGATCTCGAATGCGTACGATCATCCTCAGCACGGTCAGCGTGGTCGTTTCCTTACTCATCGCTAGTCCACCTGGGCTGGCCACTCCTCCGGAACTAACGACAGAAGAACAGAAAACCCTCTACGCTCTAGGACTTGCCATCAGCCAGTCGCTAAGCACGTTCGCTCTCAGCGAAGCTGAGCTCGACGTGGTCAAAACCGGTATGGTGGACGGCGTCCTCAAACGGCCCCCCAAAGTTGATCTCCAAACCTACGGCCCTAAAATCCAAGAACTGCAGCAGACGAGATTTGGAATATTGGCTGAACAGGAAAAAAAGGCCGGAGCCACCTATCTTGCCAAGGCTGCATCCGAAAAAGGAGCCATCAAGACAGAATCCGGTGCTGTTGTGATCCCCATCAAGCTCGGCACAGGTGCTAGTCCAAAAGCAAGCGACACTGTGAAGGTTCACTATCATGGAACCTTGATTGATGGCACCGTGTTCGACAGTTCCATTAAACGCGGGGAGCCTGCGACCTTTCCTCTCGATCAAGTCATCAAGTGTTGGACAGAAGGAGTCCAACAAATCAAAGTCGGGGGCAAGAGCCGCTTGGTGTGCCCTTCGAATCTCGCCTACGGAGATCGGGGCTCTCCACCCGTCATCAAACCTGGTTCGACACTTGTGTTCGAGGTCGAGTTATTGGATATTCTCTCCAAATAATGTCAGTAAACACATACTCCTCTGGTTCTAACCAGTTCTTGGTCGAGAAAGAGCCAGGAGTATCACCTAGGAGGGCACAAGGGAGCTCCAAACCCACCGCGGACGCGGCGTCCTCTTCGATGAGGTGAGCAAGCCGCCTCCCTCTCTCTTCTTGACCAAGAAACCAGCATGAGTGGCAACGGCACCGTGCAAAGGCTCCTCTTTCATTCCCAACCGTTTCCAGCTCCTTCCCCTCAGCGTTGGCTGATCCTCGGCCTTCTCTTTGCTGTCAGCATCGTGACCTACATTGATCGCGTCAACATCTCTGTCACTGCGCGCCAGATGATGCCAGCATTGGGCCTCACCAACCAACAGATGGGGTTTGTATTTTCATCGTTCGTAATTGGGTATGCCCTCTTTCAAATTCCTGGCGGATGGCTGGCCGACCGGTGGGGAGCCCGTCTGGTACTGACTATCGGCCTTCTGTGGTGGTCTGGCTTTACTGCGTTCACCGCCATCGCCGCCACATCGGGGCTCGCCAGTCTACTAGGAGTTCTTGGAGCCTTGATTCTCGTTCGGTTTTTGCTGGGTATGGGCGAAGCGGTTGCCCTGCCGACCTTCAATCGTGCCGTGACGGATTGGCTGCCAGTTCACGAACGCGGCATGGGCATCGGCCTGACCATTGGGGGGATCGGTGTCGGCTCCGCCATCACTCCCCCGCTGACTGCCTGGATCATGGTGAACTATGGCTGGCAGACAGCCTTTTATCTCTCCGCCGCTCTCGGTATCGGATTGGCGGTGTGTTGGTGGAACATGGCCCGCGACCATCCCGATGGTCATCTCCCAAGCGGCAAACAACCGACTCTCTCCGATAACCAAGCCACCCAACCGATTCGCATCCCTTGGAAAAGCTGGCGACAAACCCCATCTGTCTGGTGGCTGGTGTTGAGTTATACCTGTCTGGGATACGTGGCCTATATTTACCTCTCATGGTTTTATCTTTACCTTGTAGATGTCCGCGGGTTTACTGTCTTGCAAAGCGGCCTCTATGCCGCTGCACCATTCCTCGCCATTTTTGTCTTCTGTCCGTTGGGTGGGTGGGTCACAGACCAACTGGCAGTCAGGAAAGGCCTCCTTCGAGGGCGCCGTCTTGTTGGACTCACAGGGATGGTGCTCGCTGCCGTGTTCATTGGTGGCGGCGGCACCATCGACTCACCCTATTGGGCCATCGCTGCTCTCTCTATTGGCGCTGGATGGCTCTACTTCTCGGTCGGAGCCTACTGGGCGTCCACCAGCGATTTGTCAAAAACCCATGCCGGCAGCCTGTCTGGGCTCATGAACATGGGAGCGAACCTCGGTGGGGCCATCTCCCCCTCCCTTACACCCTGGATCGCCGAACAATGGGGATGGCCCTTCTCCCTCTCCGTCGCGGCGCTGATCGCCTTCGCTGGAGGCCTGATATGGTTATGGATCAACCCAGCCAGCGGTTTGGAACAGGATGCCACCCCCAACAGCCACTCGCTGCCCTTCCAAAGTTGAGCCAACGAGTACAGGTGGTGCATCTTGTCATCCATGTGGCCCCTTGCTAGAGTAAGTCTCATGCTCATCCGGTTCCAAAAGAAAGATCCGCGCGCGATCCTCATCACTAAATTTGGAGAAATCGCAATTCGCTTCTACCCCGATGATGCCCCGCGCCATGTCCAAAATTTCATCAACCTGGCCAAAATAGGTTTCTTCAATGGCACGACGTTCCATCGGGTCGTGCCCGGCTTCATCATTCAAGGGGGAGACCCGCTGAGCAAACTGCCCGATCGATCGCTCCACGGAACCGGCAGTCCCGGCTATTTCCTTTCACCGGAACCTAATGATCGTCCCCACAAACGCGGTGCAGTTTCTATGGCCAAAATGCCGCGCGAGAGCAACAGCACACGTGACTTCAACGACAACGGCTCACAATTCTTTATTTGTTTGGATGACAACAACGGCCTCGATCGGTGCTACACCGTCTTTGGCGAAGTGTTTCGCGGTCTCGACGTCATCGACAAGATTGCTACTGTCGCGCGCGATGAACGAGACAATCCGTTGGAGCCGATTCACATCACCGTCAAGGTGAAGGATTAGC
>JANDJK010000117.1 GCA_024330925.1 Nitrospira sp. | reverse complement strand
GGTGGCGCCTCGGTCGATCAAGGCGCGGACCGATTCTTCGAGCGTCGGCGCGCAGAATTCATTGAAGGCGATGCCGAACAACGTCCCGTTCAGTCGGGATTGCAGGCGGGCGGCCACCGCTTGAAGTCCGAAGAGATAGGGATCGGTCTCCGCCGTCCTCGGCCAACGCCGGATCGTCGTATCCAGTTCGATTTCTTCCCGTGACGGCGGTTGGTGGGCGGCCCGGCGCTGGGCTTCCAGCCTTTTCAGTTTCGTCACCAAATCTTGCGGACAGTCTTTGGGAATTCCACCGTGTCCGACCAACACCACTCCTTGCACCGCCGCTCTCATGGTTCCTCCTAAAAGGCTAGACGTGGTTACGCAGCATCAGTTCCTTGGGATGGGGGTTGAGATAAATCTGGTCGCGCACGTATCCGACGTCGAAGAGCTGGACGTAGTGTTTGATCAACGTCAGAGGTACGATCAACGGCGTGAGGCCCAGCCGATAGTCGCCGATGACGCTCAACAATTCCGATTTCTCCGCGGTGCGGAGTCGGTCCTTGAAGTGCCCCGCGAGATGATGCAACACGTTGACGTGTTTGCGGACCGTGGCTTTGACGGCGAGGGCCTTCATGAAGAGCGCTCCATATTTCACGGCCAGTTCTTTCGGTCCGTACCGATGGGCTTGGGCGACCAGCCTGCCGAGTTTCTCGTAGTCCTGCGGACTGTGGGCGAGCAGGAGATATTTGTGAATCGTATGGAACCGCACCATCGCCTGCCGCGTGACGCCGGCGCGGACCAATTGCCGGAAACGTTGGTAGCAGAACACTCGCTCGATGAAGTTCTCCCTGATGGCGGGATCGCAGAGGCGTCCTTCCTCTTCCACGGGAATCAGCGGAAACTTCGTCATAAAGGCCTGGGCGAAGAGCCCCACGCCGTTTCGGCTGGGCATGCCGTGTTCGTTGAAGATGCGAACCCGCTCAATCCCGCAACTGGGGGAGTTTTTCTTAAAGACATAACCGCACAGATCCAAGCTCGCCAGTTCATCCAACCGTTTGGCAGTCGCGGTCATCAACGTCCTTGTGTGGTCGATCCCGCTTGTGATGGTGACGAGACGAACCTGCTGGGTTTGATGCGATCGCCCGACCAACCGCATCGCTTCGCGGGGAGTCCCCAAGCCCGCCTCCACCTCCGGGCAGACCGGCACCCACTCGACGTAGGGGCCCAGGACTTCCGTCAAGAAAGGATCTTTTTTGTGTCCTCCATCGTAGCGAACGGGGTCCCCGAGCAGACACCGGCTGATTCCCAGACGAAGTGGGATGGCCGTCATGGGACCCTCTCCCGCTTGCCGAGGGCGAGATACTCTTCACGCGCCAGGCGATGATCCACGATCGGCGCGGGATAATCGATTCCGATCCGGCATCGGGCGTCCGCCTGTTCGCCGAGGGGCATCAAGTGGGGTTCGTGAATCTTGGCCGTCGGCACCGAGGCCAGTTCCGGCACATAGCGCCGAATGTAGAGTCCTTCCGGATCGAATTTCTTGCTCTGCAACGCCGGATTGAAAATGCGATACCCCCTCATGGCGTCCGTTCCCGTCGAGGCGCACCATTGCCAGTTTCCGTTGTTTGCCCCTACATCAGCATCCAGCAGATGGGCCATGAAATACTGTTCGCCACTCTGCCAATCGATACGAAGATCCTTGACCAAAAACGAGGCGACAATCATGCGCACGCGATTGTGCATCCAACCGGTTTGCCGCAGTTGCCTCATACCGGCGTCCACAATTGGGTAGCCGGTCTTTCCTTCACACCAAGCCTGAAAGAGCCGGTCTCGTTCCTGGTCCCGTTCGCGAACAGGCAGGGCAACGGTCTGCCGAAATGGTCCAGAGACAACATGGGGAAATTCGGTCAAGATCTGCTGGAAGAATTCTCGCCAAATCAACTCATCAATCCAGAGGAACACATCGGGGCGAGAGACGCCAGGCCGCCCCTTCTCCAAGGTATGAAGGGCTGCCAGAATGGCAGTACGGGGAGAAATCGTGCCGAAACGAAAATGAGGAGACAGTTTCGAAGTGCCCTCAATACTGGGGATGTTGCGGCCTGTGCTATAGCAATGGAGAGGGCCTTCACAAAACCGGCGCAATTGTTTCCGAGCTTGTTGTTCGCCTGGTTCAATCCACGGAACGAGAGAGGCATACCCCAGTTCCTCTGCCGAAGGCAACGGGCGAGACGGCGGTCGCATAGCCTGTTTGGCGGAAGAGAGCGCAGCAGGGACTGGCAAGGCCCTTGGCTTGTGGAGGGACCATTGAGTCCACCAGCGCGCTCGGTAGGCGCTATAGCGTTGCAATGGTTTGCCCGTCGCTCCGCGAATGTCCTGAGACTCAAACACCACCTGATCCTTGAACGTCTTGACGATAATTCCCCTTCGCTCGAGTTCCTGCTGAACCAGTTGGTCTCGACGGATGGCGCGCGGTTCGTAATCGCGGTTCCAGTATACGACGTCGGCGTTCCAGTCGTGAGCGGCCCGTACCACTTCCTCGATCGGATCGCCACGCCGCCACTGAAGCGCAAGCCCCCGTGCTTCTAATGATGCGGCCAGCTCGCGCAGGGACCCCAGCATGAAGTTCACGCAGGCTGCTCCGAACTCGCGTGACCGAAGCAGCGGGTCATCGAACACGAACAGAGGGATCACTTCATCGCATTCCGCGCAGGCTGCACTCAAGGCCGGTTGATCGGCCAACCGAAGATCTCTGCGAAACCATATGAGTCCACGCATGATGCTCCTTTTGGAGCCGACTCAGCTCCATCAGCTCTGATTGAGTGCTTGCTCACGAGCAAAGGCTACTCCAGCCAAGGCTCGGCGAACGTGTGCCACGAGCTGGCAGGGGATACGAAGTGGGCTTGATGAGCAGTCGAGACCCCACATGGTTACTTGGGAGAAAAGATGGCCCGTAAAGCGGATTCCAATGTTGGGAACTGAAATACATACCCCCCAGCCAGGGCCTTGGATGGCAGCACCCGCTGCCCGGTTGTCAAGAGTGATTCGAGCTCTCCGAGTGCCAGGCGCAGCGCTATGCGGGGCACGGGGAGCCAGGACGGGCGGCGCAGGACCACCCCCAGAATAGAACAGAATCTCCGCATGGTTTCCGGCTCCGGCGCAACGGCGTTGAGGGGGCCGGAGACGTGGGGCGTTTCGATTGCCCAGCGGATCAGTCCGATGTGATCCTCTCGATGAATCCAGGAAACCCACTGATTGCCAGGCAAGATCGGCCCTCCCACCAAAAGTTTGAACGGGAGTACCATACGCGGCAACGCGCCGCCGTCCCGTTCCAGCACCATGCCGGTTCTGAGCAGCACGACACGCGTTCCGAATTGCCTGGCGAGTAACGCTTCCGCTTCCCATTGAAGACAAAGATCCGCGAGGAATCCTTTTCCGGGAGGCGAATGTTCGTCCAGGACTCGGTCCTCGTCGGGTCCATAATAGCCGATACCCGAGGCATTGATAAGAATGGGGGGACAAGAGGCTTGTTTGGCCATGGCATGGACAAGGGCGCGGGTGGAAAGAATGCGGCTGTCGATAAGTTCACGTTTCCGTGCCTCTGTCCAGCGTGACTGCGCAATGGAGGCTCCGGCCAGATTGATGACCGCATCGGCTCCGTTGAGGCACGATTCCCAGGCTCCTGCTTGTTGGCCATCCCATTCGACGGTCCGTGGGTTAGCTGTTGTTTCTTGGGGGGTTCCTCTTTGTCTAGTGAGGACGGTGATCCGATGCCCTTGCTGAATCAAAGAAGCGCATAGGGCTCGACCGATGAATCCTGTCCCACCAGCAATGACAATGTTCATAGGGTGATGATTCCTACCTGCCTAGGTGACAGACCCATGTTGTAGCGTCCTACACCTGTTCGTTTCCCTAAAGAGAGATAGAGGGTAAGTTTGCCTTCAGAGGGTTGCCGTCGCTGCAGCGGACCTGTTCTGTGTAGCCCCCTCTGTACGGGGACCTGAATCCTTGTGGCGGTGATCAGGAACCAGGTCGGGGACTCCATCACTAACCACAACATCAGGAAGAAAAACGCTGTCATGCTGTCATCCTCTCTATTCCCCGGCAGAGCATGTGACTGGTTGCCTATCGATGACTGTCTCGGGTGCCGAGGAGCCGGGCCCCTCAATCATGAGGGGCCCGAGCTGCCTCAGGGGGTCGCGCCGTGCGGAGTATCGTCGCGGCCCCGGTGACCGGCCTCCGCCACCCACTGATGCCGTCTCCTCCCCGCGTGAGAACAGGTAACCTCGTGCTGGCATTCCCCGCTGCCATCCCCTTGGCTCATGGCTTGGTCGGTTTACGTGATTGTGATGGCGACGACAGACTTCTCGCGCATCGGAAGCCGGTTCCATGGGTCTGCAAGGCAAACCCGCCTCGTCCCCGGGCTGCAACCCGAATATCATTAGCAGGACTGTGCCAAGACCCGCCTCGAATGGACCGAACAACCCCCTTTTTTTCTGGCCCTTGGGGATTGCGGTCCGGTGCCTGGGCATAGTACGCAGCATCATACCAATCGGCCACCCACTCCCGCGCATTGCCTGCCATATCCTTGACGCCGTAGGGAGAGTCTCCTTCAGGCAGCGATCCCACGGCGTGCAGGGTCCTCTGGCTGCCCCACTCTCGATCAAAGTTTGCCCGCCGGGGAGTCGGTGGGTCATTGCCCCATGGATACAAGCGTCCGTCGGTGCCACGAGCGGCTTTTTCCCAC
>JANDJK010000116.1 GCA_024330925.1 Nitrospira sp. | reverse complement strand
CAGCGGTACCAGGGCACGTTGTAATTCAAACCCCACCTGTCCATTTTTGCCCGTTAATAAGATCGTCAGCGTCTTCATAGGACCAGCACATGGGACACGAGTCCACCGTATCCGCCAACCGCCCCCTCACCTTTCCATGCTTCACTGACACATCCATCATCATCATCATTGAAATGGCCTCGCTACATTTCCCTGGGACTCACTAGGACGTTCGCTCAGAAACCATCGGGTGAAATGTTGGCACGAGCTTCTTTAAATCCTGCAGCACATCATCATCTTCACAATGGTGTAACCGTTCAGGCAACTCCATGATCCATCGCTCAAGATCTCCTGATGGCAAGGGATGACTGAGCACTCGGTGGATTTTGGGATGAGGAGTCGGCACCACCTCTTCGCTCGCCTCATACAATTCCTCGTAGAGTTTTTCGCCCGGCCGCAGGCCGGTATAGACAATCTGAATGTCTCGCCCTGGCACCAGACCAGACAACACGATCATATTCCGCGCCAAATCGGCCACTTTGATCTGCTCCCCCATGTCGAGCACAAACACCTCACCACCTTGTCCCATGACACTGGCTTGAAGAACAAGCTGGACAGCTTCGGGAATCGTCATGAAAAATCTTCGGATCTCAGGGTCGGTCACGGTCACCGGCCCGCCCCTGCGAATCTGTTCGGCAAACAATGGCACGACGCTGCCGTTGCTCCCCAACACGTTTCCGAATCGCACGACCGTGAACATAGTCGTGCCCGTACCATTGAAATTTCTCACTAGATGCTCGGCAACCCGCTTGGTCGCCCCCATGACACTCGACGGATTGACGGCCTTGTCGGTTGAGATGAGCACAAACCGCTCGACGCCCGACTTCAGCGACTCTTCGGCCACCACGCGGGTCCCGATGACATTGTTCCGCACCGCCTCTTTGGGGTTGAGCTCCATCAACGGCACATGTTTGTGCGCTGCCGCGTGAAACACAAGATCGGGCTTAGTTCGTCGGAAGACTTCCGCCACACGATCGGGCACGGTGACATCAGCCACCATCGGGAGGACCCCAACATGGGGAAAGGCTGCTCGCAGCTCCAACAGCAGAGCATGGAGGGCATTTTCATACCGCTCGAACAGCACCAAGGATTCCGGTTGATATTGAGCGATTTGCCGACACAATTCCGATCCGATCGAACCGCCGGCGCCGGTTACCAGCACCGTTTTCCCCCCGATGAGCGGATGCAGTTCCCGACAATCAGCCTGAATAGGATCCCGTTGCAACAGATCTTCGAGTTGCATCGGCCGAACCTGTTGGAGCAAAACCGGATCGCCAAGAAGCCGCTTCATACTGGGCAAGATCTTGATAGGAACCGTACACCCTTCCGCCGAGGCCAGAATCTTCCGCCTGACGTCAGGAGCAGCGGAGGGAATAGCCACAATGATCTCATGGGCACCTACCCGATCGGCCACAGCTTTCACATCGGCCGTTGTCCCCAACACAGGAATCCCGTGGATCTGCATCCGCCGTTTCACCGGATCATCATCCACAAAGGCAATCGGGCGACAGCGATACTCCGGATCGGCGAGCATCGCACGGGCCAATTGTTCGCCCGCATTGCCGGCGCCGACGATTAAGACCTTGCTGGCAGTCGGCTCAATAATATGAAGCCATTCCCGAAACCATCGAACCCCCAATCTGATGCCGGCCAGATAGAGGGCACTCAGCAGTCCCGTGAGGATAATGACCGAGCGCGGATACGCTCTGACCCCGAAGAGAAGATGGACCACTCCGTAAAAGACCGCCGAGCTCGCAAGCGACGCCCAAAGGATCCTACCGAGGTCATGGAGTCCTACATAACGCCACAAGCCCCGCTGAATGCCGAACGCCCAAAGACCGGCGCCGAACACAAGCAAGGTGATTGGCAGATACCTCAACATGATCATCCGGTGATCGGCCGGAATGTCGCCGTCGAAGCGCAAGAGAAAGGCGGTGACATTCGCGGCCAAGATCAAGCTCAATTGTGTGCCAATCACGATCAGCGAACGATGGTCCAGCAGCAGGCTTCCGTATCGACTGGCTACGGCATGGAACAGTTTGGCAGCGACCTGTTTCATACACAACCCGAGATGATGGACAACGGTTCTCTTCGGCCAGGGAGCTTCATTGAAAGCATCGATCGAGCCGCGTCAATGACAAAAGCGGCCGGCAAATGTTGAAGACAGTCGCTCAGGCTGTTGATGTGGCGACCACAGCCCTCGGCGTAACAGGGCACACAGTCACCTTGTCCTTGAAGAAGCAACACATTGCCCTGCCGCTGAGTCCCCTTCGTCTTCCAAGGACTGTGTTCACCACATGGAAAGTCCTTCGGCCACGGCCCCCATTTGACCGGATTCGATGGTCCAAACAAGACGACACTCGGCGTTCCCACCGCCGCCGCCATGTGACTCACCGCCGTATCGGTCCCGATATAGACAGCCGCGCAGCTCAAGAGGTAGCCCAGTGCCGGAAGGCCAAGTCGACCGGCGAGATTGATGGCCCTACGTGGCAATCGTCCCATGACATCTTCACAATAGGCGCGCTCCGACGGCGCGCTTCCTCCTGTAATGATCACCGTCAGTCCCTGATCGATCAGCCAAGTCCCAAGAGCCACCCATCCCTCCACCGTCCACATCTTGTACGGAAATTTCGGAGAGACATGAAGCACCGCATAGGGGCCAGCCATGGAGGACAGAAGCGATTGCACCCCTTCGACATCCCCGGCCTTCCAGGCCACAACCGGTGTCGCCAGCGGTTGAATTCCCAATACCTTGACAAGCCGGAGATTCATGGTGATCGTATGGGTATGTCGATTGTCAAATGGAACCCATGTATTGAGCAGGCGCCGCTTCCACCAGGACTTGTTGTCGGCCAGCAACGTTCCCACTCGATATCGCCCGGCAACCCACGCATATAACGTCGGGCGATCCCCCGCCAACACTGAGAGCGCTAGATCATACTGTCGCCAGAGCGACCGTAACAGTCGCGCATGTGCGGCAGGTGTCGGCCTCTCGGCCACCGTCCAAACGCGATCAATATCGGGATTGGCCGAGATCACATCCTGGGTACCTTCAAAGACCAGCATGTCGATCGCGGCCTTGGGATAGGTGACCTTCAATGACCGGGCTACCGGCGTCGCCAACAGCACGTCGCCGATGCGGCGGGTGCAGATCACCAGTACATGGGCAACAGGACCAATCACTCACACCTTTCTCAAAAAGGCCAACATATCGTGGCCCTTGCGGCACCACATGGCCGGCACATTCAACACTTCGGCTACAATTTTCAACGCCCGGTACACCACGGGGGATACCTGGAACGATTCTGCGAACCGCACACGCTTGGTCTCCAGCCGTTCGATCCGAAATCCGCACTGACCCGCCAATCGTTCCAGCGAGCGTGGGGTGAAAAAGCTGATATGCCCTCCGTATCGCTCCATGTGAAAATAATCCCAGCGCTCGCGCATGAACGACACGGTCCAACTGTCGGCATTGCCGGTCCCGATCACCAGGATTCCACCGGGCGCCAAGATATTCCAAATTTCTTTCATCACGTCAACCGGCTGACGGAGATGCTCGATCACTTCCATCATGGTCACGACGTGAAACCGATCGGGGGGATACCGAGCTTCCTGCAACGTGCCGGCAAACACCGTTAATCCGACCGCCCGCGCCGCCTCTGCCGCCCGTTGTGCCGGTTCCACGCCTTCGACGTCGATGCCTTCCTTCTTCGCACTGAGCAACAATGCCCCGCTGGAGCAGCCGACGTCGAGCAAACGAAACGAGGCACCAGGGTTGAGTCCCAGCAGCTCCCGCACCCGTGCAAACAACCGTCTGGCTCGCTGATCATGGCGCGATTGCGAGAGAGGATTCGGCAACGTGCCGGCTTCCGTGTCAAACTTGGCAAGCGCCGCGAGATAGTCGATTTCCTCGATCTGACTCACAAGATGTCCGCAGGCTGTGCAGGCCAGCAAAGGCCCCTCAGGCAGGGCGATGTCGGTCTCGCGAAATCCTGCCTCACAGCCGGCAGGGCATGAGGTGACAACGGGCATGGAACCGTCCTTCACGCCATTTGATAGCGATCGAGTCCCTTGACCGCGCGGACCCGATCTGATCGCAGGAGCGCCTCCAACCGTACCTGATTCTCCGCCATCGCCGACCGGTCCTGCTCTGGATGCCAGAGATGAAACACCGGCGCTGCCAGACGGGCACTTTTGTGCTTGACGCCGGTGCGGAGCAATCGAATGACCAGATCCGAATCTTCCAGCCCCCATCCTTCATACGACTCATCCAAGCCGTTGACACAAACCAAATCATGCCGCCAGACAGAGAGGTTGCAGGTCTTAACCCCTTCCCATCGATTCGGCGCCCATTTGCGAAACAACCCATCAGGCAGTCTCAGCAACGGCAGCAGCCGATTGACATCTCGTTTCATCCACTGGCCCGCCCAATCGATCCATCTCCATTGATGGAGAGGCAGAGAGTTGCGCAACACTCGATCGGTCAGCCTCTCACTCAACAACATGCGATGGGAGCTCAAAAAATAACCGACCTCAGCCAGGGTCTTATGGGCTTCAACGAAACGGCGGGACGGCACACAGTCTCCGTCGGTAAACACAATGTAATCCGCATCCGCCGCCGCGACCGCCCGATTGCGGATTGCCGCAGCCCGAAATCCCTGATCCTCGTGCCAGACATGCAGAAGCGGGACAGTTCCCCGACGTTGGAACGATCGAATGACCGCTGCTGTCTCTTCCGTTGAACCGTCATCC
>JANDJK010000115.1 GCA_024330925.1 Nitrospira sp. | reverse complement strand
GACATTCAACGCCGTGGGAGCGCCGGAGCGGCCGGCTTCCTCCATGTGGAATCCTCGTTCGACGGTCGAATTGTTGGCCACTTTGATCAGCACTGGTCTGCCAGGCCGCACCCGAAAATCAATCACTGTGGCCGGCGGATACCAGGTTTTCACGGCGCCGATTTCGACGGCGATCAATCGCACATCGACCTCCAGTTCCTTAAACGGCTGCCCGACCACCGATCCGCTCTCGAAATCGCCGATTTCGACGCCTCCCGCCTGGAGAGCATTGGCCCTGCCTTCCATCCCGAACAACATTCCACACCCTCCCGCTATAGCACACAGCACCACAACCAGGCTCCTCACTTTTCTCTTTGTCACCCCCATTATCATTGGCCTCCTTGTGATGGATACCTCTCGTGAACGAAGGCATTCCTTGATTAAAGATCAGCCCCATGGTGCTGCGCGGCCGACGAGCACGCCGGCAGCCCCTCTTCTTCTAAGACCTGCCCGCTGACGACCGTCTGTCCATCGAGCTGAAACAAGGCCTTGAGCCGCATCGTATGGTCAGAAAACTTTCCTTTCGCCTCGGCCGTCACCTCGCGCGTGCCATCGGCCTTGGCAATATCTCGCTCGATGGTCACGTGATAGAAATCAAACCCTTCGAACACCTTGTTGAACACCTGCGCACGCAACAGCGTCTCAAGAGGCGCCTCTTCGGCACAGACAGAAGTTGTCATGGCACATAGCAATACCACCGCCGACACGGCCAGTCTCTGCATGGGTTCCTCCTTGTTAAGAGTCCACGGATTCACGTAGGCTATTTCCTGTCCGTCGATTCTTCCTCCGGCGAACGATTGGCCCCCAACTCCAGCCTAGATGGCGTGCGCTCGCGCAATCATGGAGGAGGGGCGGCTCGAATATCCTTCACCCGAAGATGACGCTCTCAGCCTCGCTTGTCGAAGTACTCGTCGTAACGATGGACGAAATCCTTATCAGCCAGTGGTTTGTGGCACGCGCGGCAATTGTTGAAATCTTCTGCCAAGGGCTTTCCATCCGCACTGAACGCCCCAAAGACCCAATTGCCGGTTTTGAAACTGTCATGTACGTCCTGCCCCCATCCGTCACCCTTGGCCATGACGAAGATCTTCGCCAGCCCGTCCTTCACCAGACGACCGTCCGGCCCGGTCAGTGGCTTCTCTCCATCCATCTTGACCTTATGCAGCTCCATGACCATGACCGTGCCGGAAGGGAACAATTGCCCCCTCGCTGTGTTGCTCCCCACCGGATTGATGAACAGCTCGCGTACTTGCTTCACATCAGGACGCTGAACCGATGAAAGAAACTTGGGCCATTTTTGGTATCCAGCCGGGAAGGGAATCTCCCCGTCTTTGAGTATGCGAGCACTTGAGGGCTGAGGCGTACCTGCCATGTCCGCGCAACCACCTGTGAGTCCTGCAGCGAGCACAGCCAGCAATAGATAACGTGTTGACATCACGGATTCCTCCTTCGCTTACGATCGGCGGTACTTAGCAGGTTTTGTCGTGGTGTGCTACCGACGCGTGCCCACAGAGTCTCCGGATGCAACAGTTTTTACCGGCTTGATCACCAAGAGAAGCACGAGGACGGGCAGAAAGAGTGTGCCGATTCTGTACTGAAAGGCCCCGCTCACCACGAACATCGCGGGCTCGTGGCGAGCAGGAGGCCCGCTCTTCAAACGGCATGACTTGAACTGGTCTGCACATGACGAAGGAGCAGTATGGGGATTGTCACTGTGAGCGCACCAGCCTCACTCGACTGTGGAGACTCGGCTCAGGGAGCCGAGTCTCCTTGCTCCTTCTCTCTATGAGCCGTTCCTATCCTCAGCCATTCCCATCACCGTTTGGCATGCAGAGCCAGGTAACGGAAAATGGCTTCGCGATCCTGATCGGTCAATGGTGAGAGTCCCTTTTCGCGCATTAATCCTTCCATGCGCGCCACTTCTTTTTTCCACTCTTCGAGCGTGCGGAATCTCGGATCCGGCACTCCATGGGTGACGCCGTGATCACCGAACGGTTGGAGATGACAGGCCGAACACCGCTGCGCGAAAATTCGCCCATCGGGAGTATCCAGGCCGGGGATACCGGTCCAGGCCCCGCCGCATCCACTCAGCCCCACCAGAGCCGCGACGCCCGCCAGAACACACACCACTCGGCAAAAGCCGAATGGCCACGTCTTCAACGGTACCTCCATATGCCCTCCTCTCTCTTCCGATCACTCGCCTTCTTCGGCCAAACGCCCTATCCATTGATCCATCGGGAATCATGGGAATCAATGGGCGCGAATGGCCGCCGCCCGGCCCGCGATGATCCCAGCTTCTAGCCGTTGCCCCATGTCTCGTAGCAACGACGCATACCGATCCAACGTCACCGCGAGCAACGGATGCTCCCGGCCCATGGTTTTCTGCTGGATGACCAACGCCCGTTCATATCGAAGCTTGGCTTCGTCAACGAATCCCCGCTCATGGAGGAGCCAGGCCCAATTGGCCAAAATTCTTCCCGTGAGCGACGCTTCCAAGCCCGACGTCGCCTCACTGACGACCAATGCCTCGCGATAGTACCGGTCCGCCAGTTCCAGCAGTCCTTGGGTATGATACAAATTGGCGATGTTGTTGAGCGAAATCGCAACGGCCGGATGGCGATCGCCGAAACGGGCCCGCCGCAAGGCCAAGGCTTCTTCATACAGCGATTCGGCATAAGCGTAGAGGCCCTTCTCTTTGTACAGGGCGGCTAGGTTGTTCAGCAGCGGAGCTGGATCGATAGCCAGGTCCCCTTGAGGCGATCGAGCGATAGCCAACGCGAGCCGGAAGAGCGTCTCCGCTTCCATGAACCGCCCCACTTTTCGATAGAGGCCAGCCAGGTTGTTGTACCCGATCGCCACATCGGGGTGCCCCACACCCAGCTTGCGCTCGGCAATCGTGATGGATTGGAGATAGAGCCGCTCGGCCCGTGCGACGTCTCCCTCTTCCTGATAAATCTCCGCCAGATTGTGGAGGGTGGAAGCCGCCTCCGGGTGATCCAACCCGTGCGTGCGCTCCCAGATTTCCAACGCCTGCTCATAATACAGCTTCGCTCGGTCATACTGTCCCTGTTCTTGAAAAACCAGGCCCAACTGGTTCAGTGTCGCGGCCGCTCGCACGTCATTCGGCCCGACCCGTTCCAACTCGCGGCCAGCCAACAACAAAAACCCTTCCGCTTCTCGGTAGCGAGCCTGTTCGCGCGCGGCAATCGCCGCATTGAGCAGCACCTCCCAGTTTTCCGCCTCATTGGCAAACACCGGCGCGGCAAGAACCAGCACGCAAGCAATTGCCCCCAGGATGACGGCCGTCACACCTGCGTTCCGCAGACCCCGTCTCATCCAAGCCCCCCTCCCTTCGATTCATACTGCTTCCCCCATCTGTATGCCCTCTTCCTGCTTGGCAACCGTTGGTCTTTCTCTTCCTCATTCCACTTGCCATAATCGATAGCGAAGTTAGCTTCTCAGATTTTCAGGCAACACGCTACCGATCCCTGCTCCCGGCGCCGCCGGTTGCACACATTTTTTCATCGATCGACGGCGCCGGCTTTGTTCCGAAGCACACTCATTACCATCGAGGCGTGGCCTGGTTGTCGCTTGCGGCAAGACCGACATAGTACACCGTCACCCTTTTGGGATTCCGCCCCACCGGGAAGGTCGCCGTCGTTGTCCCGCTGCTTGGATCGATCAGGGACACCGTGCCATTCACACCAGGCGTCGCATTGGTAATGATGACTCCCCTAGCCGATCCGGCCCCGGCCGGTCCTGTCACCCAGAGGTCCATGGCATGGCTGGTCGCTGGGGGCAAGGAGACTTCTCGCACAACGCTGAGGGGATCTCGGTCGAAGATAACCAGCAGGTCTTTCCGCTGATTGGCGGCTTGCGTGGGGCTGAGCCCCGTTGAGTCGTTGGATGCTACCAGATAGAGTTGTCGGCCATCCGGCGTGAACTGAAACTGTGCGACACGAACATCTGGCAACGTCGGAGCCGGAATCCCACTGAGCGTCAGGGGCCCGGGGACCGTCACGTCAATGGAGGCAAACCGAGTCACAACATGATCGGCGTCGGACCGGTCTTCAATCATCACAAGCAATTCGCGACCGTCGGGAGCCATGCCGACATGAGAGACCGACTGCGAGCCGGAGAGGCTGAGTGGAACAAATCTAGGAACTGTAGCAGCAGTGTGGTCAAACTCCAGAACCTCTGGCACTCCACCGCCAGACTGATAAGAGAGATAGGCATAGGCCCTTGCTGTCGCCTGAGACCAGAACAAACCACTGGGGGCCGCATTGCAAGCCGCCGGAGGAGTCGGAAACACGAACGCCCTCGTACATAAGTTGAGGAAGAAAACCGTCTCACTCCAGGCCGTCCCTCCCCCCGATAGGGCTGCTTCGAGAAGGACGCTTACAAACCCACCGGTCTTGCTTGCAACCAACGCGTTGCGCTGGCCGCTGGCAGGAGCCGGTGGAAATGCGATGAACTGCTCTCCTCGTCCTGAGAGACAGACCCGTGAAGTCACACGGGGCCGTTCGCCTCCTCCGACTCCCAGGTGAGAGTTGTGAAGTATCGACACCGACCCACCGGTGGTACACCCGGCAAGCCTGTCGATGCCGTCCGGGTCACCCTCGTTCGTTGTCCACAAGACTTCCTTATCGACCGGATCTCGGTAGATTTTGGTCGGCTTCCGACCGACACGCACTCGCCCTGTCGTATCGGCGGGATTGGTCGTGATACAGTCTTCACGAATCGGAGCAGGCCCCCCGATTGGATCGATCGCCGCCAC
>JANDJK010000114.1 GCA_024330925.1 Nitrospira sp. | reverse complement strand
GCAGGAATGTGGATCATTCTCCGGACACCACTCGATAGGCTCTCCTCCGATCAATCGGTTCAAGAACGATCGAAGCGCTTCAGAACGATAGAGGGCAACAATCGCCGCTGCCTTCTCCCGGATAACGTAATAACTGACACTGCCACCCTGTTTGTGGCCAGGGACATAGTTTCGATGAATGTCGCCCTCCAGCAGGTCGACTTCTCGCGTACACCGTTCGATCACCGGCTGAGGAATGAAGCGTTCAAGCCGGACAAACTCGTTTTGCTCCCAATACAGCCGATGGAGAAACGACGGATCGGCTGCGTCGGTTACTGCACGGAGGTGCTCCTCAATCTCTGCTGTGGTCTCCGTTCGCGGCATCGCCATCCCTTCTCTCTCTTTCTCCATCCCTTTTCTCTGCTGGGCTCGTTTGCCCACACCGATACCCCCCGGAGTTGGAAACCATCTTTTCACCCTTGCTTTCCGTCCAGCGCCCATCGAGGCGGCCGTCGGCTAGACCTCCATCCTCACTAGAGACCGGCCAGCGATTATGCACCCTGTTGGCTTGATTGGTGACCTCACGTCCGTGCTTGTGATCCTCCAAGCCATGCCTTTCTTCTTCACCCCACCTGGTCAAGCGGGATTCCACGATTCGCCCCCTGATGGGCCATCGTTAAAACGAAATGCCGAGATACGGACCGACCTGCAAGAAATTATTCGTGACACTGTTCGTCATATTCGCAGCCAGGTGGTATCGGGCTTCCAAGCCGATCCGAAAGGCTTTCCACACGTTATAGTCCACCCCCGCGCCGAATTGAACGCCGACATCAAGATACTGAGCCCCATTCGACGGCGGGCTGAAGACAAGGATGTCCAATCCACCGGGGATCACCCAGGGACTGAGACGGTGGCTCTGCATAAACCGAATCTTCGGCGCGACCGAGACAACGACCATCGTCAACTCCTGGAGAGCCGCGGTCGTATGAACAGCCCCTAGATTTCCTCCTGTGAGTCCGAGGTTGCTGGTGCTGAGGACTTCTTTCGAGGCGATCCGGTTGAACTGGAGGCCGATCTCTCCCACCACCGCTGTGTCATTCATCATCCCCCAGACGTCCGGAGAGAGCAGGTGATCCAGCCAGGCCCCGACATACCAGCCATGTTGGCTGTCGTTCAGACCACCGGCCCCATGCACATCGGTAAACAGTTCATTGCCACGGTCACTGTCCAAATGAACATATCCCCCTCGAAACACCACCATGTTCCCGGCTGTGCCCCCTTCATCAGCCAAACTGTTTCCCTCTAGGCCAGAAACGGCGATCAGCGCAAGACACAGTGCGACCCCTCTTGCATGAACTCTCCACGTACCTTTTCCTTCTTTCATCATGGCCTCCTGATCCCCGTGATGCTGATGAACGCCCTCCGGCCAGAGCCATCAACAGGTTGAATGGTTTCGAGAAAAAAGAGGGAGCCCTGCTCCCCTGCGGCTCCCTCCCTTGGCGTCCCGCCGGTGGCGATCACCGTCTCACACACACCGATCACGCGCCCATCCTCCTTTCGCTCTGAATCATTCACCGTCCTGCCTCGCACAGAGATAAGGACCTCCTCCGCAGCGCCACCGGGACTACTCGGTCACCGAGCAACCTTTGTACCGCCGCTTGGCTTCTCTCCAACTTTTAGACATTCCGCTCTCACAGCGAAGACAAGGCAAGAGGAACGACGGAAGAGTTCTCGCCCTGTGTACATCTCATCTAGCCGACTAGACAGTTTTGAGGAGCTCCAAGGGGGAGCCTATGAATTCAATCACTTCGGCTGTCCAGACTGTTGGACGGACGATCAAGACGGAAGAGGCAAGAAGGGACAGGTGAGTTTATTCGATGCTGTAAGCGCGCAGTTTATTGTAGAGACTTGCTCGACTGATCTTGAGCAGCTTAGCTGCCTTGACACGATTACCACCGGTTCGCTTGAGCGCTTCGATAATCCTGACACGCTCGGTTTGCACAATGGCTTCCCTGGTTGCTGCTCGCAGATCGCCTGCCTGATCTGGCTCGTCGCGAACCAACAGATCTTCACACGTGATGGTCTCTCCAGTGGTTGTGACGACAGCCCGCTCGATGTAGTGTTGTAATTCTCTAACATTTCCTGGCCACGGAGCCTCGATTAACGCCTGTTTGGCCTCTTCTGACAAAGTCCGCACAGGCTGATGATGCCGCTGGCACGATCGAGCAATGAAATATTCCGCCAGCAGAGGAATATCTTCACGCCGATCACGCAAAGGCGGAATATACAGAGGTAACACTGCCAATCGGTAGTACAGGTCCTGTCGAAACACTTTGGCCTTCACGAGTTCCGTCAAATCCTTGTTCGTCGCGGAAATGATCCGGACATCAACCTTGATCGGCCTGGTCCCGCCGACGGGCCTGATCTCACCCTCTTGCAGCACGCGCAGCAACTTGGCCTGAAACACCGGTGTAGTATCGGCGATCTCATCGAGAAAAATCGTCCCCGAGTCGGCCTCCTCGAACAAGCCTCGTTTATTCGCAACCGCTCCGGTAAAGGCACCTTTCACATGGCCGAACAGCTCGCTTTCGAGCAAGGTCTCTGGTAACGCACCGCAATCTACGACAATGAACGGCTTGTCCCTCCTCCGGCTTAACGAATGGATGGTTCTCGCAAGCAATTCCTTCCCGGTTCCACTCTCACCATGGATCAGCACCGTCGCCGAACTGTCAGCTACGAGCCGAGCCATCTCAAAAAGCCGTTGCATCGCGGCGCTTCGGCCAATCAACTCCCCCAACGACTCCGCCCTCTCCAACGACCGTTGCCCCGCCTCAGAAGAAGGCTGGGCCATCCCCCGTTGGTTTCGAAACAACACCACCATCGAACTGACCTCGCTGCTCGCACTGATCAGCGGAAACGCCTGATACATACCGCATGCCGTCCCGTCTCCGCCGACGGAACAGGATATCGATCGGACTTCCGGCGCTTCAAACACCTTGATCGCTGGGCAAGCCTCGCAGGGATCAGATCGATGGGCAAAGGCTTCGTAGCACTTGGCCCGCTGGCCCTCCGACTGTTTGGTGAGCTGCTTCGCTGGAGAAATAGCCCAAGCCGGCTCATTGGCGTAGATCACGTTGAAATGGCGATCCATAACCGCAACTCGATCGGTCAACCCACTCGCCAATTGAGCAATGGCTTCAAGCCGCGCGCGCAAGATCGGATCACTAAATGTTCTCTCGGTTTTTGTTCCTAGAAATCCCACCCCCATTGTCCTCCTGAGCTATCTCAATGAGGAGCTCTGTTTGACAACACACTGCTTTTTTTCAATCATGATCTGCAATCATGACCGTCCTTCACGCCCCAGCCCATGATGCTCATCCTGGCACCCGGAATCATCATCCTCATGGGCCTTGGCGGCCAACAGCCGTTGCACACAGGCTTTTAACTCCCCAATGCGCACGGGCTTATTAAAATAGGCATCGGCCCCTGCTTTCAAGACATCTTGTTCTCCTTGTGCATCCCCGAAGGCGGTCATGACGACGATGGGACACCGGGGCGCAACCGTTCGCAATCGGCTGATGTAATCCACCCCCCCGGCTGGCATCCGAAGATCGGTGAGAATCACATCCGGCATAGACTCTAACACAAGGCGCAGCGCTTCATCACCATCCCTCGCTTGCCGTACCTGATAGTTAGGACTCCAGAACTCATCGCAGAGAAGGCTCAACATTTCTCGGTCATCTTCAACGATCAACACGACAGCCACTTTTCCTCTGGTCACAGCCCCCCCACATCCCATTCTGCTGAAGCCCCTCCCCTTCGACCGTTTTCTCTGGCAAAGGACATGCCGACAGGACATTGTCGAAGCCACTACGAATCCATGGTAATTTTTCCCTTGCTTCCCTTCGGCGCCACCTCGCTGCAGACTAAAGCAACAGAAAAGGCCTTCCCTCTGGTGCGTCATGCCACAGTATCAAAGTGAAAAATCGTCCCTGATCTTCACACGTTCCGCGCAGGATGGCCTCTTCGGTCTCCCTGAACACAGAGAGTCATCGCCTACCTCGCAGGGCGAGGAGTAGTGCAGCAGACTGCCAACGTTCAGTCACAGTCTCTGAAGCGAAGCGATGGGGCCGTCGGTGGCGGCCACAAGTTAGAACCGTTTTAGAACCGTTCCGCTCGGGTACACCACAGTCACGACAGATCTTGCTGTGCGAGCTGGGTGTTGATCCCGGTGTACCACGGGACCGTGCTGCGCTTGTTCAGCGCGGGTTGTGCCACCATAAGCGGCGCGCGCCATTGCGCAGCACCGTGCCACCATGGGCGGTGAGATGCGCCAGCAGGGCACGGCGCTTCATACGGCAATCTGAAGGTCCTCGTAGCCCTGACCAGCGGCGTCACGAGCTTGCCGCCGATTGAACTCGATAGCCTCCCCGCCAAGGGTTCGCGCAGAGTCTCCAGCAGTTCTTCGCGCATGGCTTCTTGACAATGGGCCCCCGGCACTTCTTCGATCCACCCGATCCAAGAATCGCCTGCCTGTTTGACAACCGCCGTCAACGTTTGCGTCATCGCACACCCTCCATCACGCTGCATAGCGAAAGAGCTCAAGGCCCTAGCGTCACGTTCAGCCTTCGCTCTTTGCGATTGATCGGAAGCGTCAAGTTAGGCGAAAACGGTCTACAGAATCACCGGAAGCTTGCTGGGTGTGAGTGGTTGCAGGGCGACCTCTTGGCTGCATTGTCGCTGTCGATCCCGACGAGCTGTCCAGCAGCGTCATAATCGAGCCGATGCCTTCAGCGATTGCTCGATTTTCAATGCTCAGTCGTTCGGAACGATCGAAGTACAGCGAATCGGTTTCGGGATGCCAATTGAGTTGCAAGCTTGCCCT
>JANDJK010000113.1 GCA_024330925.1 Nitrospira sp. | reverse complement strand
AGGTGGATGATCCCGTATCGAGACACGTTGGCGACCAGCCATTCTTTGGTCGCCATGGCGCCTGTAAGAATGTCCAGATTCGGAAACTCCCACCGGATGCTCCGTGCCTCCAGTTCCGCCATTGGAAGTTGGTAGTTGTAGTTGCCGAGATCGGGATTGCCGATCGCCAGGATTTTGGTGTGTTTGGCGTCTTTGCGTTTCGAAAAAGTAAATTTCAGCACCGAGGCCGAGGGTGAATAGAAGAGGGGATAGGTGTCGATCAAGGAGCCGGTGCCCAGCGGCAGGGCCGCGAACGAGAGGAAGTGCAGCGGCCCGTCGGGGATGATTCCTAGATAGTGGAGCCCCTCTACATCTTGGGCGGCTGGTTCGATCAGCAGTTGAGCCAGTTGGCGGAGTTCCTCGGAGACCGATTCCAGTTTCTGGACCCTTGTCCGATAGTTTCGGACCAGGCGGTCGATTGCTCCCGCTGTCGTCGGCGTCTGGTAGAACCTAGTTTGCGCCGCCGTGATCAGCCACAAGTAGACGTGATCGTCCGTCACCTTGTAGGAGAGGAGCCCGACATCCGGCTCAAGTAGCCTCTGCACCTGTTCAATCGTCAGGGGATCAACCGCCACGAACGTGCTCAATTCGGCATTGGTCCGTTTGAGGCGAACCAACGCTTCCTCGTAGGCTGTCTTGGTTTGGCGAACGCGGGCGACAAGGTCGTCGGGAGGCCGCTCAAACGACGCCTGTTCCTTGGAGAGAGCGTCGAGTTTGGTCTGGAGGTGTAATACGAGATCCAGCAGCTCTTGATCGGCATGCGTTTTCAGGTTGAGCTTCTGGTTGGCCAAGAGGTCGATGAAGCTTCTCGACCGCGATCGTTCCAGATAGTTGAAGGCGTCATCGGTGCGTCCTAGTTCGATCAACAGGATGACAAGGTCGCGATAGAGGTCCTGCGTCTTGGTTTGAAAACTGTTGCGGAACTCTTCGACCGTCAGGGCGGCTCTCATGCCTTCCACGATTTCGACCGCCTCGCGATAGGGTGCGACCGCTTCGACCTTCTTGCCGCTTAACCGAAGCACCGTTCCCTGTCCGGCCGCCGCTCGCCAGAGCACCTCCTTCATCTGATACCGTTTAGACAGGTCATATGCGCGCCGATAGTAGTCGAGGGCGGCCTCATAGTTCCTGGTCTCCCGATGAACGTTGCCCAACTCCAGCAGGGCCTTGACCCAGTTGTCCACGTTGTTGATGGCTGCGCTGTGCCGTTCTGCTAATTCAAAGTGGGCTTGCGCGTCGGCCAGTCGGCCCAGTTTCAGAAAAGCGATGCCGATGTTGCGGTGATCATATCCCAGCCCCCATCGGCTCTGTTGCTGTTCGTCGATCTGTCGGGCTCGTTCAAAGTGTTCCAAGGCCTCGTCGACCCGGCCCCGCTCACGCAACATGAGGCCGAGGTTGTTATGGGAAGAGGCGATCTCCTCCTTGATCGCAGTCCGTTCCGCTAATGAGACCGCCTGTTCGGCATAGACCAGAGCCTTGTCGAGATCGTTGAGCGTCCAATACAAAAGTCCCCTCGTGTTGGCGATCATAATGGGTAGTCGAGGATCCTGAGCCTGCTCCGCCTCTCTGGTTGCTGTTTCCAGATGGTCGAAGGCTGCTTGATACTGACCTCGATACCAGGCTGTGTTGGCCAGATAAAGCGAACCGGTAGCCAGCAACGCTGGATCTTGCAGGTCTGTGCCGATCTTGCGCCCATCGGCATAGTGTCGGTCTGCCTCCTCATAGAGGCCGCTCTTTTCATAGGTCAGGCCGATCTCGTACAGGGTTTCCGCCTCCAGGCGGCGAGCTTGCCGTTGGCGGTAGTGTTCCAATGCGGCGGCAAAGTGACCCCGTGCCTGCTCATACCGTCCCAAACGAAGATAGTGGATGCGGCCGATCCGCCGATGTTGAGCCGCCATGTCCAACGGCTCTCCCAGTTCCTGATACAGCTCAAACGACTGTCCGAACGCGTCGAGCGCTTCTGAGTAGGCTCCCATGTTTTCTTTCACCACCCCCAACGTGGCGACGCCCTCCGCCAGACGATCCAGCTCATCGCGAGTCCGCCATTCGGTGATGGCGGCCTCAAGGTGAACCAGGGCTGGCTGGAACTCTTCAAGCCTCGAATACAGGATCCCCAAACGATACCGGGCCTCTGCCAGAGCTGCCTGAGTCCCCTTGGCGGCGAGATGGTCGACCAGCTTGGATTGGTGAGTCACTGCCGTCCGGTAGTCGCCGAGCACAAACGCTGTCTCCACGGCCAACCCTGTCAATTGGGGAAAGTCATCACCGGCCTTGGTCAAGGGGAGGAGAGAGAGGGCGTCCTCAGCCCGGCGCAGGGCGGTTTCGAACTGTTTGGCTTGATAGGCTGCCACGGCGTCGGAGACGGCGCGTTGATATTCGGACTCAGCGAAGGAGGCCTTTTCCTCCTGCGTCATGCCGATGTACCCGTAGAGCTGAAAAGGGCGAGGTTCGGCCTTCAGGGCCTTCTGATAGGGTACTTCCTTGAGGGCCGTGACTGCGGCGTGATCCACTCGCTGGGATTGAAGCGATTGGAGATAAGCGATGATGAAGGCCTGTGTTCGGTCCTGTGTCCACTCCTCCGTGGCGACGGATCGATCGTCTGCCGTCAGGCCCGGTGTGGCCAGGATATGAGGGAAACCGGCCCTGATCAACGCCGGTGCCACCACGAGCCGCAGCGTCTCTGGATCGATGTGGTGATTCAGCAAAATAGCCGTATGGCGATGCTTACCGGCCAAGGTGGGGATCGATACCGTGTCACGCACAGCGAGGGCGGAGCCGATCACAAACCCATCATCTTCCTTATAGGGCCCGGTGGTGACGACGATATGCCGGTTTTCCAACAATGGTCTGTCATGGGTCCTGTCGCCGGTCAGCCGGACGAGGGCATCCTCCAGGCCTTTGTTCTCCTTGTGGGGAGGCAAGTGGCCGGTGACGGCGACTCTGGAAGCAAACAGGGTTCGGAGCCGGGAGGCGTTGACGATGTCATAAACTGAAGCAACCTCTACGACGGTGGCGTGCTGGGGGAGCCATGGCAACACGGTGTGTCGCAGGTTCGACGGGACCGAGAGATAAACAACCGAGGTCTGCTCAAGGGGCAGGGCCGGTTTGTCAAGGCTTGGCGGTTGCGTTGGCGAGCGTGGCAAGAAGACATGGCGGACAGTCTGTCCATCATGGAGGAAGAGGTGAAGACCCTGGCGTCCCCCTGTCACCTTGAGATAGGGCGAATCAGTCCGAAGGACATCCGATAGGACGTGAGGTGATGGTTCATATTCGTGAAGATACGACACGGCCCAGGGATATTCTTCGTACAGCGCGTAGGTCAGTTCACGAAATTGTTCGTTGAGGCTGTTCAGGTCCTGAGCGCGTCCCTCTCTCGCGGCGGCCTGCATCCGGCCAAGAAGATCCCGCAACTCCGTCTCATAGTCCCCGATGTTGGACAGAAGAAAATCAAGGCCGAACCGCTTGGCAAGCAACGCGGCCGTTTTCCGCATGGCGATCTGTTCACTCAGCTCGAACGCCGCTTCGATCTGCTCCTCTTGCGTCAACGTCTCCACGGTGAGGGACGCCAAACCATCCAACAACAGCAGACTGTCGGGACCGCCGGCGGTGAACAGGTGGGAGGGATAGTGAAGCAATGTGTCCACCGCTTCCTTGAGCAGGGCTGCTCGCCGGCCAAGATCGGTCGTTCGTTCCGCTTTGAGGAAGAGAGGAAGCCACGCGAGAGAAGACGACCGTCGTACAACCAAGTCGGCAATGAGGCCATCGAGCTTTTCCATGGTTGGGAGATGGCCCGCCTGAGCTGCCAAATCCCACAGGTTCAGAGCCAGGACCGGTTTCAGCCGATCGGCTTCTTCGTCTGAGACGACCTTGTGCTGCTCAATGAGGTCCAGGGCATGTTTCAGGAACGAGACCGCATCCTGACGTGCGCGTGCGACACGGTGGATCGCGTGGACGACCTGTTCCACCGGCCAGCCTGCCACTTCTGTGCTTTCGTCCATCGTCGCCAACACAAAGGCCGTGTTCGAGAGGAGCAACAGTGTCAAGCGGTCCGGCTTTGAGTCTCGGAGTACGGTTTGGACTCCCTCGGTGAGGGTATCGATCAAGCGGGGCGTGATAGCCTCACCGGCCATGAGTCGTTCCGCTGCCAAGCGCGAGAGATTGTAGAGATTGACCTTTGTGCCGTATTCCAATCCCAATTCGCGCGTGCGGGCCAGCGACTGTTCTAAGTATCGAATGCTCTCATCGGTTTGACCTAAGGCATGGCTCAGCACCGCCAGTCGGTTCAGCACCACCGCTTCCTCGGCGCGGGCCGCCACTGCCTGAGGAGAGGGTGGTGGTGAATCGCTGGCCGGCTGGATCAGGGCCAATTTTTTCTGATAGTACTCCTTAGCCGGTTGGGGTTCCGACAGATCTTCATAGGCGCGGGCGATGAAACTGAACAGGAGTTTTTCTTCGCCTCGCCGATCAAAACCGGCGGCTGCGCCGCTTGCACTTCCATCCAGTCCGACCTGAATCTGAAGGAGGCCCGGTCCGGTCGATTTCTCTGTCACTCCGAATTGTTCGATGGTATCCAGGCTCTCGATCAAGCTGGTTAATGCTCGTTTGAGAGAGACGCGAGACCCATCTGAAACCGTGGCGCCCAGGTTATAGAGGTTGACGCCGATATTGCGGCTCAAGCGGGCCAGATTCCCCCTCAGACCCAAACGGTTGTTGATCGCCAGGGCTTCTGAAAAGGATTCAACTGCCTGCGCATAGAGGCCAGCTTCCTGTTGTGACAACCCCCGTCGTTCTAAGAGCTCGGCCCGAAGCTGAGGCTGATCATCAGGGACGAGCGCCAGGGCTCGTTCATATTGGACGATCG
>JANDJK010000112.1 GCA_024330925.1 Nitrospira sp. | reverse complement strand
ATGTGCCGGCCGGGAACCCGTCGAAGGGTTTCGGTGGACGACCGGCGTGGTCGGCTCTGGCGACCCGAACCAGTCGGTCGATGCGGCGAACCTGTCTGGCCAGTTTCCTGACGGCGGCGTCGGATGCTTGGGCGTCGTAGAGTTGCCGAGGACGAAGGTGGTACAGCACAAGGGGCATGACATCTTCGATCAGGCGTTGCTGGTTGGTGAGCCGTTCGAGGAATCGCCTCGCCGGTGCCGCTCCTTGCTGATCATGCCCATGTGAGGTCACGCGCCCCCTGTCGCTAGTTGTGGCGAGAGGTTTGCCGAGATCGTGACAGAGCACGGCCAGCCCGACGATCAGGTCGTCCGTTTCATGGCCGGTTCGCTCTCCGGCGAACCAATCCAAACAGTGAAGGGTGTGGATCCACACATCACCTTCCGGATGCCACGATGGATCTTGGGGGCATCCTTGGAGCGCCGCCAGTTCGGGGTAAAAACGGAGCCAACCGCTGTCGCGTAAAAATGTCAGGCCAAGCGACGGTTTGACGCCGTCGAGCAACAAGGTTTTCCATTCTTCCCAAATCCGTTCGGCTGGTTGCCCGTCTTGAGACAAAGTGCTGCACAGACGTACCGTCTCTAGGGCAGGGGTTAGCTCGAACCGGGCAGCCAGTTGCATGCCACGCAACACGCGCAATGGATCTTCGGCGAATCGATCGGAGACGTGACGCAGTGTGCGGGCTGTCAAATCAGTCCGGCCGTTGAACGGGTCTCGGAGCTCCGACGTGCGGGGGTTCCAGGCCATCGCGTTGATCGTGAAATCGCGGCGGGCCAGCGCCTCATCAATGTCCATGGCGGGGTCGGCCTGGTTCCGCATGTCGGCGATGAATGTGCGGCCGGCCGGGATGCGCGACGGAACGGATACGTCGATCGGCAGGCCGTCAAGCTTGAAGACGCCGAAGGCTTTCCCGACGAACTGAACTGAGAAGTGTTGTTGGAGTAGCTCGTGGAGCCGGTCCAGGTCGAGCCCTGTGACTTCGACGTCGAGATCATGCGGTTGCCGTCCCAGCAGCAAATCACGGACGGATCCCCCCACCAGCCAGGTCCTCCCCCCGGCCTGGCGGACCGTTTCCTCGATGAGGCGCAGCGACCGCGCGAGCGAGGGAGCCTCAATGCGGAAGGAAACGGTCATGACCCATCACACATCGACGTCGCGAAGGAACTTGGCAGACTCTTCCGGCGAGACCGGGTTGATGTAGAACCCCGTTCCCCACTCAAACCCGGCGACCTGCGTCAGTTTGGGAATGATTTCCACATGCCAGTGATAAAACTCTCCGGTTCGTTCATGGAGCGGTGAGCTGTGCAGAATGAAATTATAAGCAGGGCGGGAGAGGGCTTTGTCCATTCGTCGAAGGCATTCGGACAACATCGGCGCTAAACATTCAAACTGCGTTTTGTGGCCTTCTTCGAAATGACCGGTGTGGCGCTTGGGCAAGATCCACATCTCAAAAGGAAAGCGCGGCGCAAACGGGGTCACACAAACGAACTCGGGGTTTTCGGCCACGATCCGCTCGCCGTCTCCCGTTTCCTGCCGGATGATGTCGCAGTAGATGCATCGTTCTTTGTGCTCGAAGTGGGCTCGACAGCCTTCGATTTCATCCTGTACGCTGGTGGGGACGATCGGGAGGGCAATCAACTGGGAGTGGCTGTGTTCCAACGTTGCGCCGGCCGCCAAGCCGTGATTTTTGAAAATGATGATGTAGCGAAGCCGGACGTCTTGTTTCAAATCGATGATGCGGTCGCGATAGGCCCAGAGCACGTCTTCGATCTGTTTAACCGGCAGGTCTGCCAAGCCTTCGGTATGGCTGGGGGTCTCGATGATCACCTCATGGGCACCGATGCCGTTCATCCGATCGTACAACCCCACGCCTTCGCGTCCCATGTCTCCTTCAACTTGAAGCGCGGGGAATTTGTTCGGCACCACGCGCACGGTCCAGTTCGGGGAGTTCGGCTCGGCCGGTTGCGGTCTGTAGGCCATGATTTCTTTGGGCGTCAGTCGTTCTTGTCCCGGACAGAAGGGACACAGCGTGGAGGGGGTGGGCCTAGTGGCCGGCAATCGCATGAAGTCGTGCGGGCGGCCGTTTCGCTCTGTCGAAATGATGACCCACCGGCCGACGATGGGATCCCGTCGCAACTCAGGCATGGTGTCCTCCGTCTATGGTCGTTCGTAGAGGGGGCCAAGCGGTAGGGGCATGTTGGGGTCGTTTCCTCTCACAAGCCCCATCATCGCGGCCCCGCGTCTAGACACGCCAGCACACAGCATCAAATTCGGGGCCCGGGACGGTCAACGTCGCGGGCCGATGTCGCGGGTACCGAGCGACTTCAAGACCATGTTCCAGTACCACGATCGATAGACTCAGCTCCTGCCCGGGATCAAGGCCCAGGTCTTTCGTGGGCACCATCAATTCTAGGATCTTTTTTCGACCGATGGAGTGATAGGTCCCGACCTCTACCCACGAATCCGGTCCTTCGGACCGAGTCAAGACAAAATGGTCCGGCCCGGGCTCTTCCAGGGAGAACGTCAGCCGAAAGGTCGAACTGAGGCTCTTGATCGTGATCTCCACCTGCGAGGCGCTTGCGCGGTTGGTGGCGGATTGATCAAAGTCGAATCGAAGAAAAAACCCTTCACGACTCCACGCGTATCGAATCCCCGCCAACGGTCCTTGAGCTTTCCACATGGTGCCAAGCGGAGGTCTGGTGTTGATCGATCCCGCTCCCCACCATTCGAAGAAGTCGGTCACCAGCCCGTCGATCGTCGGGATCAAGAGTGCCACTGGCTGGGTGATGATGTCGGTTTCCGACTGGAGCGCGAGGTGGACAATGGGGTGGTCCAGCTCATCCGGCGGCGCAAGGCCCATGTGGCGCCAGACGTTCCGCAAGTGTGTTCTGAACAATCGGTCGAACTCGGCCTTGAACTCTGTCCCGAAGTCGTCGCCGTACCACCAGAACCAATCGCTGCCTTCGGCGGCGTAGAGTTCACGCCACGCGGCGTGAGCTTGGTCGGGGGGGAGTGTCGGGGCGACGGCAGCCAGTCTCGATCTCGTGTAACCCAACAGATTCCAGGCTTGATTGTCTTCCTCATGGCCGATCCAAATCTTGAAGTCCGCATTGATCCACGAGCCGGAATGCAGAGTGGAGAGGTGATGGACGGGGGGAACGGCTTCGATTGCTTCGGAGACGGTGGAAGTCTGAATGACCGCGTCCGACGCCTGGTCAAGTTTTCGCGAGGAAAACATCGTATAAAGAAGAGAAAGAAACCGTTCTCCCCCGTCGTGATAGTGCTCCCAGGGGTTTTCTCCGTCCAAGATGATGGGGACGACGATCGACTCCTGCTCGGCTTCTCGAATGATCTGCGCCAGCCGGCGGGCTACGTCTTCGGCCGCCGATTCAGGTGTCGTCCTGTAGTACACAAATCCAAAGGCGTCCGAGAGCTCCCGATCGCGGAAGAGGATGGTCAGTTCTTGACCAGGGGGACCAGCTCGGTAAGGACGATAAAGCGCTGATCGTCGATTCCAGGGGCGACCTTCCATTTCCAGTGAACGGGCAAGGATGCCTTCGTCGGTGGCGAGCCAACGCAAACCGACGTGATGCGCGAGTGGAAGTAGTTCCGGACAGACCGACCCTTCCGACGGCCACAGACCAACCGGCGGTCGGCCAAAGGTTCGGCGATGGAAGTCCACTGCCATCCGAAGTTGCATGCTCGCGTCTTCAGGAGCATGGAAACGGGCAGGAAGCGGCAGATCGGGTCTGGCTCGCTTTGTGATCTCTGTGTCGATGACCAGCGGGAGAATCGGGTGAAAAAACGGCGTCGTGCTGATTTCGACCTGGCCCCGCTCCAACAACGCTCTGTAGCGCGGCACGATTGCTTGCACGACGGTGCGTTGGATCGCCAGCACTTCCTGTTTGTCTTGCTCCGTATAGCCGCGATTCTTATTGCGCAGAGTTGCCAATCGAGGATACCGTTGGATTGCGCCGTATCCGAACCATGCCAAGTTATGCCAGACTTGTAAGTCGAGAAAATCCTGCGTGGAAAAACGGCGAGCCAGTTTGATCAAGTCCTGTCCCCGCACGTCTACCCCCCGCTTGACCAACAGCTCATGATAGCGCCGATAGGGGCGCACCATGGTGGACCAGTTGGCGGCAAAAAAATGGCGGATGATGAAAGCCTGTTCCTCTTCGGTCAGGTCCGCGGCCGGTCGTTGCGTATGTTCGAGAAACAGATCCCGTACGGCACCCTCGCCGATCTCTTGGAGCTGTAGGAGCAAGGAAGGAGTGAAGTTGAACGTCGCACGCACGGCTGGAAATTGCTCCAGCAGGTGGACCATGTCGTAGTAGGCTTTGGTTGCGTGCAGGCGCACCCACGGCATGCTGGCCAAGCCAGCCACCGGGTCGGTATAGTAGGGCTGGTGCATGTGCCAAAGGAAACAGACGTAGGCGTGTCTCATGGGTGTGTGAACTGCTGTACAATCGAGCGTATGTCAGGAAAGTATGTCATAGGGGCTAGGGCCTTGCAATCAAGCGGGCAAATGAAACGTGGCGCGGGAGCCGGTAAGGGGGGCTGATGGGGTGGTTTCGCTATTGGGGCCCTGTGGGCATCTACGCCGGGCTGATTTTCTATCTCTCCTCGCAGCCTCATCCGGAAGAGCGGCTTCCGTCGTTTGTCTGGCTCTTCAGCGATAAGGTTCTGCACGCGGTGGAATATGCGGTGCTCGGAGGACTGCTTTATCGAGCCTTTCGATGGGGAACCAACGAGGCCGTGAAGCCGTGGGCCGGTCTTCTGGCCGTGCTGGCGACGTCGCTCTACGGGCTCAGCGACGAAATTCATCAGTCATTTGTACCCCATCGTGATGCCAGCGGATGGGATTGGCTCGC
>JANDJK010000111.1 GCA_024330925.1 Nitrospira sp. | reverse complement strand
CTGGTGGATCGTGGTGACATCGATGCCATAGCCGCGTACCAGATCGTGTGTGACGACCGGGCAGAGTGTCCATGAGAAGTTGGCATCTGGTAATGAGACATCCAGTCCTTGCACGGGCTCGCCAGAGCGGAGGCAGTGTGTCACGAGATCGGGAAGGTTTGGTGGAAGGATGACAGGCGTACCGTTTGACCGATATCCGAAGGTGGCGAGCCGAACCATCATGGCCGGATTGGCGTAGAGAAGATTCGCCTCGCGATCTAACTCGACGATAGGTGAGGGCGCTTCCTCTGCGATGGCGGCGAGGCGATCCCGTTCGGAACGCAACGCTTCTTCTCTCGAGAGGTCGCGCAGACTAATGACCAAGGCTGGTTGGTCGAAACAGCCTTGCTGGTCGAAGGTGTGACAAGTCCATTCTACTATGACCACCGCGATGCCGGTTCGGACCTGTACGCGCGCTGGCGTCGTAGGGATACGGTTGGCTCGCACAGATGTGAGTTGCTCCAGCACGGTGGTCTCGTGTCCACCCGTCAACGAAGCCCAGACGGCGGGAAATGACCGTCCAGCGAGAGTGGCTGGCAGGTGTCCCAAAAGCCGCGCACCTTCCACATTGCTCCAGATAATGGAACCGTCGTGGGCTACTAGTACGACACCAAACGGTATATTCTCCAAAACGGCAACCAGTGCTGGATGGAGATCTTGTTTGAGAGAAGACAGATGATTTGGGATTGTCATGGGGATCCCTCCCTCGTTGTATCGCCCAAGTAGAGGGCAATGTTGACGAACTCGTGAGTTGGATCGAGTACACGGACGATGGTGTGCGCGGCCTGCCTAGGCGTCGCCAAGTCCACCCATTGTGGTTTCACATATGCTTCGCCTCTTGGGCCTTTGATGATCAAAACTTTGGGCTTGAGTTGTGCCTGGGGATTGAGGCCTGTCACGATGGCCTGCTCGCCGGTATTTAAGAGAACCAAGCTGCCGATGGGGTAGATGCCAAGAACTCGAATAGTCGTCTCAACGAGGGTAGGATCAAACCATCCCTCTTTGGCAGAAAGAAACAGTTGGCAAATGGCGTCGTTCGGGAGCATGGCCGGGCGTCCTCCGCGGCGGCTTACCATGCCGTCGTACCAGTCGACGATCCCAACGATTTGAGCAAGGCGAGAAAGAGCTGCGCAAGATACTCCATTGGGAAATCCACTGCCGTTCAGCCGTTCATGATGATGACGGATGATGGAGGTGACTTCGTCTGGAATGTCGCTCCACTCCGCGAGCACGGTCAGGCCTAGCGAGGGGTGTTGCCGCAACAACGTTCGCTCCGCTTCTGTACACCCATCCTCATAGCGCTTGCGCACCAGGTTGCGCGGCAATCGAACATAGCCAGCATCATGAAGGAGGGCGCCTGTTCCAAGGTGGAGTTGCGCGATGTGATCGAGACCACACTCAATGGCTACGGCCAGTGCGAGGACACAGGTGTCGAGCGAGTGGGCCGCAAGGGATTGGTCAAATCGTTTGATCTTGTGAAGGGCCAGTTGAGTCATGAGGTCGTCGTGATCGGTGAGCAGATGCCGCATAACGTTGGTGACAGTTGCCTTGGCAATCAAAGAAGAGGATGGACCACCGTGCCTCAGGTGGTCAAACATCCGATCGATGGCTTCTTCTGCAGCAGCGTACAGCTCGTGCGCTGAGCGTGCCTCGTCCAGTGGTGAACAAAAGGGTGGAGAGTCCTGGGCTGGTGCTGCCTCCATGACGGTGGCGGGCTTACGAGGATCGGCCGGTTCCTGTGTGGTCGTATCTTTTCCTTTTTCTAGGTCGATCGTGACGATTCTGATGCCGCATTGCCGCATGATGTTGATGGTGGTTGGATCTTCGATCAACCGTCTGTGGATGAGAAAGGGAGTTCGATACCACGGCACGTCGACGCCCACGACATACATGCCGGGTGTGAGCTCATCGATTGAAATCTGTTTCAACTGGTGTTGAGCCATGGGAAAGTTACACGCGCAGACCGTGTGAGATGAATATCGGTGCAACGGGGCAGGAACTTAACAAAAAGGGGGGATTGATGTTCAAGATTTGACCGGATTCGGCCGATTTTCGATGGTGGGGTGCTGGGATCGAGAGTGGGTGTTGGCGAGGTGGCTGGCCAGTTATGAGAAAACGGATTGACGTGGATGAACTGCGACCGGGGATGCGTGTGGTGACGATTGATCGGTCGTGGTTGGTGACGCCGTTCCTGAGTCATCGGCTGACCATCACCTCTTCGGAACAGATTGAACAACTAAAGGCCTGTGGCGTTCAAGCTGTTGAAATCGAGGTTGATGGCGATCAAGAGACCATCGAGCAAACCGTCTCCGAGCCGCTAACACCTTCGCGAGGATCCAATGGCAAAACAAGTGCTCCGGTTCGGCAGGAGGAGTGTCCAGATCCGGTTTCATTTGAAGAAGAACTAGCCACTGCCAAAGAGATCTATCGGGCTGCCAAGGCCGTGATCCAAGGCGCTATGCAGGACGTGCGACTGGGGCGGGCGATCAACATGGAAGCGGTCGATCGTGTCGTCTCGGACATGGCGGAAAGCGTGTTGCGTAATCTCGATGCGTTGACCAGCCTCTCTCGACTCAAGCGGTTCGACGAATACACGTTCTACCATTCGGTCAACACCTCGTTGCTCGCGATGGCGTTGGGGCGTGACCTTGGTTTCGCCAAGAGCGAACTCCATCAGGTCGGCGTCGGGGCTCTGTTGCACGATATCGGTAAGACCAGGATTCCCAATGAGTTGCTCAACAAGCCGGCGCGTCTTGAGCCAGATGAGATGGAACTGATGAAACAACACGTGATGCGCGGGGTGGAGATCTTGTCGGAGACGACCGGTCTATCCGAGGTGCATACGAAGCCGGCCCTCGAGCACCATGAACGGGTCGATGGAACCGGCTATCCCTTCGGCCGTTCCAAAGACGGGATCAGCCGCTTCGGGTTGATCGCCTCGATCGTCGATATCTATGACGCCATCACCAGTGATCGATGTTATCACCGGGGGAGGCCGTCCCACGACGCGCTGCAATACCTGTATCTGCTGTCGCTCAAAGGCCATCTCGATGCTGGGTTGGTGCAACGATTCATTCGCATTGTGGGGGTGTATCCGGTGGGATCCCTCGTCGAGCTGAACACGGGTGAAGTGGCGGTGGTGCGCCGGGTGCATCGAGAGGCGCCGCTGGCTCCACTTGTCATCATTGTAAAAAGCGCAAGCAACGTGTTGCTCTCCAAGCCGATCGAATGCGATTTGCGGGAGGAGGCGAAGATTTCCGGACGAACCATCCACGCGGTGAAAGGGCCGCATGACGTTGGGATCGATCCTGCCGTGTACCTTGATAAGGAGCCGATATGAAAGAGACGATCGAGACCGTCCCTCCATCGGCTTGTTTTTTGACCGTCGGGCTTGCGGTCAAACTCTCACTCGTGATGAACGGCCGCAAGATCGTCCACGGCAGTACGTTGCTGGGGTGGAAAGAGCCGGTCTGGTTGATCTGCGAATGGCCGTCGCAGCTTGACTGGGTGGCCGGCTTGGCGGAGAAAACACCGTGCACGATCAGTTATCTGCGAGAAGGAAAACTCGTCGGCTGTCGAACGGAGATTCGCGGAGCCATCGCAACGCCGGTGCCGCTGCTGTTCCTGGCCTATCCTCGGCAGGTCGAGGAAATGCATCTCCGACAATATCCGCGTGTGTCATCTAACGAGCCGGCTGTGTTAAGCCGAATCGGGAGTCGAAGCAAGAATGGGGGAGGAAGGGAGCTGGCGGACCATATCGGCGGTCTGGTGAGGGATCTGAGTCTGGGCGGTTGCCGCATCGCCGTGGATCGGACTCCGCCATGGCTCAGGACCGGCTTATCCATTCATCTGGAATTTGAATTGCCGGGATTGGGCCACGTCACAAATCTGACGAGCGTTGTCAAAAGTATTGACCAGGACAGGGATCACCATCTGATCGGAGTCGAGTTCCAATTCGACAGGATGGAATACATCGAGTATCGAGGGTGGGGCGGCTCGGTCGAGCAGGCGATCTGGCGGTGGGTGAGGCTCAAAAGTGACGACATCGGCTAGAGCATATTTCGAAATAGCTGATGGTACGAAGTTTCGTCTCGATCTGTCTGCTTTGCTGTGTCTAGGGGGTGATTGTAACCCTCCCGTAAAATCGGGCCATGCATAACTAGAGGTCTTCCGGCAAACTACGATGCCAAGGAGGCCACGATGCGCAAGAGCAGATTTAGCGAGAGCCAGATTGTTGGAATACTGAAAGAAGTTGAAGCGGGGCGGCTGGTCAAGGACGTATGCCGAGAGCATGGCATCTCGGATGCGACCTACTACCAGTGGAAATCAAAGTACGGCGGGATGGAGATATCCGACATCAAGCGCCTGCGGGAGCTCGAAGATGAGAACCGCAAGCTCAAGCTGATGGTGGCTGACCTGAGCCTGGAGAACAAGGCCATCAAGGAAGTATTTGGTTTAAAACGTTAAGCCCCGGCCAGAAACGTGGTGCCGCCACGGAATTGCAGCAGCATGGTCTGAGTCAGCGCAGCGCCTGCAAGGCGCTGGGGTTATCGAGGTCGGTCTACACCTACCGGCCTGATCCGGATGCCGACGATGAAATCATCGCCGTGTTGCAGGAACTGGCGGAACGCTACCCGGCCCGGGGCTTTGGCAAATATTTCAAGATCATTCGCCGACGTGGCCACCGCTGGAACCACAAGCGGGTGTATCGGGTTTATTGCGCGCTGAATCTGAACCGGCGCAGGATCGGCAAGAAACGGCTGCCGCCGCGCACCCCGGCACCGCTGACGGTACCCGGGCAAATGAACAGAAGTTGGTCGATGGACTTCATGAGCGATGCGCTGTGGTGCGGCAGACGCTTCCGCACTTTCAACGTGGTGGACGACTTCAACCGCGAAGCCTTGGCGATCGAAATCGACCTG
>JANDJK010000011.1 GCA_024330925.1 Nitrospira sp. | reverse complement strand
GCCGCCCCCTGTCCAGCTTCTTTTAATTGCTTTCTGGGTCCCTCTTGTCAAAGCAATTCCTCGCATTGCATGAACAAACGCTTTTCTCGATAACCAGATGGCATCACGCACTCGTACCGTGGCGATTGGAAGTTGTGGAAGAGCAAGAGAGTGATTCGAGCTCGATGGACTGGTGCGCCCGGCAGGAATTGAACCTGCGACCTACGGGTTCGAAGCCCGGCGCTCTATCCAACTGAGCTACGGGCGCACGTTTCTACAAGAAGCACGCCATCACAACATTTGTCAAGGACAGGCTCCACTTGTTTATCCGTCACCAACCACTACAGACGAGCCAGAATCTCGTCCGCGACTTGCATGATAGACTGTCCATCCGTTGGAATAATATGATCAGCTGCAGCCTCATACAGGGGCATTCGCTCCCGTAACACCTCCTCTATTTCGTCAACAAAGGACTTGGTTCCCGTCAGCGACGGTCGTTGGCTGTCACGACCGATACGACGGGCAATCGTCTCCACAGATGCCGTGAGCCAAAACAGCACACCGTTTCGCTTTAACCGCTCGACATTCTCTTGACGCAGGATGGCTCCACCGCCCGTGTCAATCACTAACCCATCTCTTCCCGCCAGCTCACGACAGACTTGAGATTCAAGATCACGAAAGTGCTCCCATCCGTCCTGTGCTACAATGTCAGGGATGCTCCGTCCAGCTCGTTTGATCACCTCGGCATCGGTCGAGACCACAGTCCTCCCCAAGCGGGACGCCACGACCTTTCCCACCGTGCTTTTACCGGTTCCCCGATAGCCAATCAGCACAACATTCATGAGAAACGGGATTCCAACACCGCCCGCATCACATCAACAGGGGCGGACCGATTAGTCCATAACTCGAATTGCGCCATCGCTTGATGGAGGAACATCTCCAGACCGGAAATCGTTCGGCAGCCAACCTGTTGCGCCTCTCGGAGCAATCGTGTGGTCCGCGGGTTGTACACAATGTCCATAACCGTCAGCTTCGGATGGAGTAACGACGCCGGCACACAGGTGTCATCGACTCGAGGCACCATCCCGACCGGCGTACAGTGAATGAGAATGTGCGCGTCGGGCAAGGCCCGGCGCAGAGTATCTTCGTCTAGTTCGTTATCCTCCACAGGCAAGGGCGTCTGAGATCGCAGGTCGTTAACCAATGTGGTCCGTTCATCCCGATCAATACCCAGAATAACAAGCTTTTCCACGTCCGATTCCACCGCCAGCGCAAAAGCGATCGCCCTTGCGGCTCCTCCCGATCCAAGCACGACCACACGGCAACCGGTCAGCACCACACCCCCTTCCCGCAAGGCACGCAAGGCACCACTCGCATCGGTGTTATACCCCACCAGCCGCCCCTCCTCCGCCACAATCGTATTGATCGCTCCAATCCGACGGGCGATTGGGTCGATTTCGTCCAGAAATGGGATAGCTGCCAGCTTGTGCGGGATGGTCACACTCGCTCCGCGAAAATTACCCAGTGCCTTGAGGCCCTTCAAAGCATCGCCAATTCTTTCCACTTTCCACGCCAGATATACACAGTCAACGCCCACCGCTCGAAAGGCCGCATTGTGAAGGGCCGGTGACAAGGAATGGTCAACAGGGTTACCGATAACCCCGCAGAACTGCGTGCGAGTGCCGATCTCCATGGGCATGATGATAGATGGAAACGAAATCGGGGACTACCCTTTATCAACTATCCTTTGTAAATGGTCATGCCTCCATCGATAGTAAAGGTCCCCCCCGTTACCCATGCCGCCTCATCTGAGGCCAAATACAACACCAGACTTGCAACTTCCTCGGGAGTACCGGCACGGCGAATGGCATACTGAGCGAGGATCCCCTGGAGCATGGCGGGATTAGCCATCAAGGGGGCAGCCATAGGTGTATCGACCAGAGCGGGATTGACGACATTGCAGCGGATCCCATCTTGGGCATAGTCAATCGCCACCGACCTGGTAAGGGCATCAAGGGCCCCTTTAGAGGCGGCATAGGCAGGTAAGCCAGGAATACCAACCAAGCTAGCGACGGAGGAGACATTCACAATCGCTCCAGATTTCTGCTTGAGCATGTGAGGGAGGGCAGCCCTAGTCACGCGAAAGACGCCTGTTAGGTTAACATCCAACACCGTCTTCCACCGTTCATCATCGATTTCATGCAGACGTGCGCCAAAATCGCCGATCCCCGCATTATTGACCACGATATCAATTCGGCCAAAACGATGGATTGTGGCCCGCATCACCTCTTGCACGTGCGCTTCATCGGTTACAGAACCGGCAACCGTCAGGACCCTGTCCGTACTTTGACGAATCGCCGCCGCCACTCGATCAAGTTCCACTTGCCGACGTCCTGTAATCGTGACGGAGGCCCCTTCTGCCGCAAACCGCTTCGCTACTGCCTCACCGATGCCGGCATTCCCCCCCGTCACGATGGCAACCTTGCCTTCCAGCCGCCTCACCTTCCTTACTCTCCCATTTCATTATCCAGTGCGCGATTCGACCTTGCCCAAGCATCATCAGACGCTCCGCCCCAAACCGGCATACTCTTCTCTACTTTTCGTGCCACGGTTAGAAACCCCGAATGGGCAATCATTCTATGGTCTGGTCTGACACTTCGTCCCCGCACCGACCAGGTTCGTACCAAGGACTCAAACGTCTCCACCATGGTAAACATGGCGGTTTGTTCCAACGCCTCAACCGTTTGCATAACTTGAGGAACAGTCGGGACAAAACTCAGATAAATCCCGCCGGAACGGAGGACCTTGGCAGCATGGGGTACCACCCGCCACGGTTCAGGCAGATCCAAGACCACTCGATCGAATGGAACGCCATCGTCCAGTAATTCAATGGATTCGTAGGCATCCTTGCGCAAGGATACCAGGTTAGGAGTCGATCCAAGATAACGGTCAATGTTGCGCAGCGCGGTGCGGGCGAAATCCTCCCGCACCTCATACGTCACAACCAGGCCCCCTGGTCCAACTGCACGCAATAGCGCCATTGTGAGCGCCCCAGAACCGGTTCCTGCTTCAAACACCCTTGCTCCGGGATAGATATCCGCCCACATGAGAATAAGCCCAAGGTCCTTCGGGTACAGAACTTGCGCACCCCGAGGCATCTTTAGGACATACTCTCTCAACGTAGGTTTAATGGCCAGCATCCGTTTGCCGCCGGATAGCACAATCACTGCTCCATCCTCTCGACCAATGATCTCATCATGGGGAATCGTCTGGCCGCTGAATTGGTAGACCTCCCCCTCCTTGAGCATCACTGCATACTGGCGTCCCTTGCGATCAACCAAATGAATGCGTTCGCTATTGGAAAACGTTGACATGGCGAAACATTCTAGGTGGTTCATCTCCTGGTTTGCAACCAGTGTCTTGTGACCAACCACCTTTCTTGACAGGGTAGCCAGCGGGCCGTAATATCAAAATCATCTTGTCTCACTGATAGTTAGGAGCTCGATATATAGTGGTGATGGTCCCCATCTGTAGCCACCAATCCACGCGTTGGTTCCTCCTCGAACGCGCAGCGACGGCCGTGTGCCGCGTTGCCCTTGGGACAGCAACCCTGTTACTTTTCCTTTCCAACGCTCAGGCCGGGGAGGTGCTTGTCGCGACCTACGAAGGGGTTATTAACCCTGTCGCCGCTGAGTACTTCCACGACACATTGGCTGCTGCCCAATCGTCTTCGGCCCAAGCCGTGATCCTCCAACTCGACACTCCCGGAGGGTTGGATACCTCCATGCGTCTGATCGTGAAAGATATTACCGCTTCGCCGATCCCCGTCATTGTCTTCGTCGCTCCTTCCGGAGGCCGAGCAGCATCGGCCGGCGTGTTCATCACCATGGCGGCTCACATCGCCGCCATGGCGCCGGGGACAAATATCGGCGCAGCCCATCCGGTCGCCATCGGCGGGGGCGAAATGGATAAAACGATGAAAGAAAAAGTGGAAAACGACGCCGTTGCCTACATCAAAAGCATCGCGGAACAGCGGGGGCGGAATGTAGCCTGGGCCGAAGACGCGGTGCGCAAAAGTGTGTCCGTCACTGAGCAGGAAGCGCTCAAATTGAAAATCATCGACCTTGTTGCAGATGATCTTGCCACCCTCCTTAAACAACTTCATGGGCGGACAGTCTCAGTCCCTGGCGGTCCCGTTACCCTCGCCACCGAGGGAGCCTTGATTCGTGAATTTCCCATGGGGCTCCGGCTTGAACTCTTGAAAGCCTTGAGCGACCCCAACATCGCCTATCTCCTCATGACCGTGGGTACGATCGGCATCCTCGCCGAATTGTACAACCCCGGCGCGATCCTGCCCGGCATCGTTGGCGCCATCAGTCTTATCTTGGCTTTTTATTCCCTCCAATCATTACCGGTCAACTATGCGGGAGTGTTGCTGTTCCTGTTGGGGATCGTGTTCTTTATCTTGGAAGCCACCGTCACGAGCTACGGATTACTGGCTATCGGGGGGGTTGTGTCCATGTTGCTCGGTTCTCTGATGCTGATCAAGTCGGACGCGGAGTTTTTTCAAATCTCTTGGTCGGTCATCATTCCCGTGATCGCCGCGACTGCGGCCATTTCACTGTTCATTGTCGGCATGGGCGTACGTGCGCTGCGCCGCTCACCGCTCACCGGCAGCGAAGGCATGATTGGTGCCATCGGCATCGCCAAGACGGCACTGCAACCTGACGGCAAATTGATGATTCATGGAGAACTGTGGGACGCCGTCAGCGATCGCCCTGTGGAAGAGGGGGGCACCGCGAAGGTCCTACGTGTAGAAGGATTAAAACTGTACGTCACGCCTGTTTTTCAAAAGAAAGAGGCTTAGCCATGTTCAGCCCCATTGGACTTTTGTTGGTACTCATCGCCTTGATCGTACTGGGCAAGTTGACCTTCAACGTGCTGCCTGAATATGAACGGGCAGTGATTTTTCGCCTTGGCCGTCTCTCGCGCGGGCTGGTTGGGGGCAACGGGCCGGGGCTTGTCATCATCGTGCCGTTCATCGATCGGCTGACACGAGTCAGTCTCCGCACAATCACGATGGACGTGCCGCCACAGGATATCATCACCAAAGACAACGTCACGGTGAAAGTTAACGCCGTTATCTACTTTCGTGTCGTGGACCCGGAACGGGCAATTGTCCAGGTCGAGGACTATCTCTATGCCACCTCCATGATGGCTCAGACCACCCTGCGCAGCGTGCTGGGCCAAAGTCAGCTGGACGATCTGTTAGCCAAACGGGAGCAAATTAATGCAGAGCTGCAACGGATCATCGACCAACAGACGGAGCCGTGGGGCGTCAAGGTGACGGCCGTCGAGGTCAAGAACGTGGATCTTCCTCAAGAAATGCAACGAGCCATTGCTCGCCAAGCCGAAGCAGAGCGGGAACGGCGCGCCAAAATCATCCATGCCGACGGAGAATTTGAGGCATCCCAACGGCTGGCGGATGCCGCCGACGTGATCAGCCGAAACCCGGCTGCCCTGCAGCTCCGGTACTTGCAAACGTTGGTGGAAATCGCGGCAGAGAAAAATTCGACGACGATCTTCCCCATCCCGGTGGATACCCTTGCTCCTTTTTTGAAGGGGTTGTCAGGCAGAGAAAAAAACGAGAACGCGTAACGGCTGCCCTCCTCTCGACACCGTGGTCCATCCGACACAAATGAGGCACAGCCGCCACAACCACCCCCCTTTATTCCTCATTAAACACGTCTAATAGTCCTGAAATTCCGAGGCGATGGCATTCCTGCTTTCTCATCTTTTTTCCTGCATCCCTTTTGCTCAGGAAAGGGGAAAACAGTTTGGAGTCGGCTGAATCCTCTCGGCTGACTGAAGCATCTAAATTGATAAGGGCGTGGTAGTGCATGAACACAAAAAACGAGGTGCTGCCATGGAACACGAGGCATTGCGGATGGGGCTGATAGCAGGGAATGATTTACCCGACACCGTTGACGCAGAACTGGACGCTGACAACCGGCGAGCCAGTGACTTGTTAGAAATAATCGGTCGGGAAGACCAAGAGGGGTTGGTCCGCGAGGCAGAGACTCTGGACGGCGGCGAAGAAGAAGAAAAGGAGCGGACAGGCGGATCGTTTTTCATGGAATCGCTCTACTTCCGCTCTTTCGGTGAACGGCCCTTGCTGACCCGGGAGGAGGAAACTGCCCTTGCCAAACGCATCGATGAAGGCACCCGTCGCATTCGACGAGCTTTGCGTCAAGCCGTCAAAGTCCTTGAAGAAGCAAAGCACACACCAGGAGTGTCGGAGCCGCTCAAGCGGTTGTGCCTCGTGAAACGGTTGAGTGGATTATCCGCCACAGCACTGAACGATGCGGAGAGAGCATTAGAACGTGTCATCAAGGCGGTCAGCCACGATTCTCAACGAGCACCGGCAGTGGAAAAGACCTTGCGAGCATCGCTTAAGGAGATCAAAGCTGCACGAGTGATTTTAGAAGAAGGAAAGGATGAATTGGTACGGTGCAACTTACGCTTGGTCGTTGACATTGCTAAACACTATACCGGACGAGGGTTAGCGTTGCTCGATCTGGTGCAAGAAGGCAATATCGGCCTGATGAAAGCGGCGGAACGCTATCAATACCGCAAAGGATACAAGTTCAGCACCTACGCGACCTGGTGGATCAGGCAAGGCATTACCCGAGCTTTGGCCGATCAGGCCAGAACCATCCGGGTGCCAGTCCACCAGACCGAGGCTTCCCATCGCATTCTCCGTGTGACCCGCCATCTTGGACAGCAGTTGGGGCGCCCGGCTCGCCTGGAAGAGGTGGCCCACGCGCTTCGGATGAGACCGGAACGACTTCAAGAAACCATGCAGGCGTTTCAGGAACCGGCCGCGTTGGAGGCTACAATTGGAGAGGGGGATACCCAGTTTGGCGAGCTGATTCCCGATCAACTCGCCACGCCTCCCGATGCCCATGTCCATCGAGCCGAGTTGACAAAGCAATTGGATCGTATCCTCAGTACTCTGACGCCGAGAGAACAGACCGTGATCCGGCTTCGTTTCGGCATCGGGTACGATGAAGCAAAGACCCTGGAGCAGATCGGACAGAATCTCTCGGTTACCCGAGAACGAATTCGTCAGATCGAAGCCAAGGCCCTCAAGAAATTAAAGACCCCAGCCATTCGCGAACTGTTTGCAGCTATCAAATAGCTGCCCCATCAAATACGTAACATCCAAGAAGTCATTGGATCGCCATCCTGCCCCCTTTCCATAAGGGGGTCGGATGCCTCTCCACGGGAATGATTCTGCTTTCTCCTTGCACAACGGTTATGCCACAATGGGTTCTATCAAGGCGATCACAGGTTGTCGTGCGTCGCCGAGTCTTCCTCAACAGTGCCCCTTTGAAGGAAGGACCATGCTACCATGACCACCGGACGTAAGCGGGGCGAGCTTCTGATCTTTGATCATCCCCTTTCGTATGAGAGAGGATGGGTCTTTCAATCCTTGCTTCATCAGGAGCGCGTACTCAACCAACGACCTGATACTGTCATCCTGTTAGAGCATTGCCCTGTTTATACACTGGGCCGAACCACGAAGCCAGCAGACTTGCCGCAGAGCGAGCAGGTCCTTCAAGAAACTGGCGCAGAGGTGCAGGTGGTAAACCGAGGGGGGTCCATCACCTTTCATGGGCCTGGGCAACTTGTTGTGTACCCTCTCCTCAAAGTAGCCACCTACGCGACTGGACCAAGGCGGTTGGTCTGGATGTTGGAAGAAGTGGTCCTTCGCCTCCTGGCGCGCTGGAACATCGAAGGCTACCGCCTGGCTGGGCGACCTGGCGTGTGGGTTCTATCACCACAGCTTGCCAAAATCGCCTCTATTGGCATCCGCATTCAACAAGGTGTGAGCCTACACGGCTGCGCCGTAAACGTCGATATGGACCTGTCACCATTTGCGCTCATCCATCCCTGTGGCATAACGAACTGTCGCATGACCACCATGCGTCTTCAGGGGGCACACACTGTGTCGATCGCAGCAGTCAAAGGCCACGTAGCCAATCTTTTCAGCGACGTATTCGGCCTCGAATGGGCGACCATCCTGCACCCGGCGGACAATCACATGGCCCCTGACCCGGTATCACACGTAACGCTGTTTAGACCCAAGCCCATGGAGAAGCAGTATGCAGGAACTTGATACTCAGACATTCCGATTAGCTGTTGCACAATTCGACGAAGCGGCAGAGGCGCTACAGTTAGACCCCAATCTGCGTGAGCGGTTGAAACTTCCCCAGCGCTCGCTGATCGTGAGCCTCCCCGTACGCATGGACGATGGACGGGTAGAAGTCTTCACGGGATACCGGGTTCAACACGACTCCTCACGGGGTCCTTCCAAAGGAGGGATCCGTTACCATCCCGATGTGAGCCTCGGCGAGGTGGCAGCCCTGGCCATGTGGATGACCTGGAAGTGTGCTCTCATTGGTCTCCCGTATGGTGGAGCGAAGGGAGGCATCCGAGTGGCGCCGAAAACCCTCTCGCGCTCAGAATTACAGCGATTGACCAGGCGATACGCAGCAGAGATCTTTCCTCTCCTCGGCCCTGACAAGGATGTGCCGGCTCCAGATGTCGGTACAGACGCCCAAGTCATGGCGTGGATTATGGACACCTATAGCCAACAGGTTGGCTATGCTGTCCCCGGCGTCGTCACCGGCAAGCCGTTGTCACTGGGCGGCAGCCTTGGTCGTGAGGAAGCCACCGGCCGGGGCGTTGTCTATGTGGCTATGGAAGCGCTCCGCCACCTAGGATTGCCCCTCGATGGGACAACCGTAGCGATTCAGGGGTTTGGCAATGTTGGCTCACATACCGCCCGCATCATGCAGCAACAGGGTGCCCGTGTCATCGCTGTCAGCGACGTGACCGGCGGGTTGTACAATCCTCGGGGGCTCGATATTCCCGCATTGCTTCGCCAGTATCGAGAGGAAGGGCAACCCCTGTGCGATATCAAGTTGGGGGAGGTGATTACCAACGAGGAGCTCCTGGAACTGAACTGTACCATCCTTGTCCCGGCTGCTCTCTCCGAACAGATCACTGCAAAGAACGCATCTCGGTTGCGCTGTAAAATCCTCGTGGAAGGCGCCAACGGACCAACGACGCTGGAAGCGGATCGTATTTTGGAAGAAAAGGGGGTCTTTATTGTGCCGGACATTCTGGCAAATTCCGGAGGAGTCATTGTGTCCTATTTCGAATGGGTTCAAGATTTACAGCGGTTTTTTTGGAGTGCCGAGGACATCCAGAAGAGGCTGCACGACCTGATCACTTCAGCATTCCACCGCACGCTCGAATTATCCCGTCAACGAAAGACCTCCATGCGCATGGCAGCACTCATGAGAGGCATTGATCAAGTGGCTCAGGCCCATTTGCAACGAGGCCTCTACCCATGATCCCAACCGTCTGTTGGGTACAAGGGGCCTCCATGCCGTCCAGAGAGGGAATACCCTATGACAAAACAAGAGATTCAAGCAGCGTGGGATCGCCACCAGCGGGAAGACTGGCCGGTTTTCTCTAGCCCGCACCAAGGTCACTTGATGACGTTGGATACAGTGATCAGCGGATGTGTAACGTATTATCTCGACAACCCAGACGGTCTCGACGATCGACGAATCGCGGTGCTCAAAGATTGTTTGACAGAGCTCGCTACGGTAATTGAAGAACTGGACCCGGTCCCTCTAGCCTACTTTATCCGCCTCCGCCAACTCGGTGAGCTTCTGTTGCAGACAGCCACAACCAGGTAGGATGGCCTTGCGAAAGAAGTGCGCCCGAGGGGTGAGTCGTAACCTGTCTTGCTTCTACCGCCTTGCAGCAGAATATTCTCCCGCCTACAATCAGCGTCATACGGAAGACAGAACGGCCGCTCAATCCTTTCAGCAAACGCTGCACCTGTGTTTTAGCACAACGGTTGGTAAGCACATGGAGGAAAAGAACACATGGGGAGTCATTGTGTGATGAGGACGACCATAGGAATTGTCATAGGGCTGATGGTTGGATTGGTGTCGGTCTCGCAGGCAGAGCCCTATGAACTCAGTCAGGACGATGTCACAGAGCCCAAAACCGTTTCCAGCAGAGATATCTCACTGTTCGGTGTCAAACTGGGTGACCCCGAGGCCAAAGCCGTTGAATTCCTCATGAGCGGTAAAATTTCCGGCGTGAGAGCAGAGCAGGAAGCCAATTTTATTCTTCTGATTGATCAACGCAAACCAACTGGACCGATGGCTGGTGTGCGCGTCCAAGATGGAAAAGTCGATCTCATCTTCATCAATAACCGCTTTGCCTTCAAGACAAGAGGCTTCTTCCGCAGCGTCCTAAACAGCGACAGCCCCGATGAGATTAGGAAGCTGTTGGGCCCCGAGGACTCAGGAGACGAGAACGTCATGGGCGCGGTGCTGGCTTATGACAGGCAAGGATTCCTTGTCAACTACCTAGGAAAAGACGTCAACGTTGAGTTTTCTCTTCCCCGTTAACGACAGCATGGAAGCACCCTCTGCCCCTGAAGAGGGCGCAGATCGAGAACCTTCGCCGGTCTGCCACTGAGCCAAGGAACCGGTCGCCAGCCTCGTAAAAATGGTGGTTGTGGATTTTACGCCATCACAGGGGAACCGCTTCACCTACCCAGAACCGCGCTTGATCTGCCACATGGGATAAACCGCCAGCGATCTTTGCAGAAACTATTTCCTGCTGATCACTGGTCACCTCTGTCAGGATTACTAAAACCAGCACCCTGTGATGAGGACGGGAGGCCCATCACCGGCAGCGTCTGGTTGTGTCTTCTGCTGACAATGTGATGAACCGTTCGGCATTGACGAGGGGATACGATGGATAAACCAAAACGGCAACCCTATCGAACCCCGCTGGCGAAGCGGATTCCGTAATCGATGAGGTCTTTCGCTATGCCCCACCGACGGTTGGAATTGAGAATTACCACCAGGAGATCACTGCCATCTTGAGAGACCTTGGCAATCAAACATCGCCCTGCTTTTGACGTGAATCCGGTTTTAACACCCTCAACGCCTGGTACACGTCCCAACAGACGATTGGTATTGCGCAACAAGTACGGTCGCCGGCCACTGATCGGGAAGATGAGATCTCGTTTCTCCGCAACCAGTTTTCGAAACACCGGATGCTGCATCGCAATTTCGCTCAGTTTAGCAAGGTCTTCAGCCGTGGAATAATGATCGGGCGCGTCAAACCCACAGGCATTGCTGAAATGCGTGTTGGTCAGTCCCAGATCAACAGCTTTGGCATTCATCAGACGAACGAATTTCGCCTCATCTCCGCCAACATGTTCGACCGCCGCCAAACAAGCGTCATTGGCTGAAACAATGAGCATCGCCTTAAGGAGGTCTTTGACCCGAAAGACATCACCCGTTCGCAGTCCAAGATGACTCCGTGGTGCAGCCGCAGCATTCCGACTGACAGTGGCATACTCCTCCAGATTCCCTTTTTCGAGGACCACCAATGCCGACATGATTTTGGTCAGGCTAGCAGGAGAAAGTCGCTTGGTTGATTCGTATGCATAAAGGACACGGCCCGTTTTCAAATCTTTCAAAAGCACACTCTGGGCCGGTACTTTTCTCCATTGCAATTCTCGCGGCGCAAGGGAGGACACCGCCGAGCCAGAGACTCTGGTCTCACGAGCAGGTTCACCGGCGTGGGTTACCGGAGAAGACAGCAACAACAGCAGGAGCAAGAGGCCCCTGGTTATCGACGGTCTCAGCCGAGCAGTGGCATGACCAACCCACCATGACGCCCAGAACGAGCATCTTTGTGCCAGACCTTCCTTCATAACGCCATCAAGAGCCCCTCTTACAACGACAGGGTTTGCTGCACTTTCTGCCCCTTGAGTCCGTTGTCGATGACCTTGTGAAAGAACCGCAGCAGATCGGCCAGATCAATCCAAAATCCACAGTTGATGCAGCGAGCGTGAATCCTTCGGGTGAGCCGCGTATAGTGCCGCTCGATCGTCATACAACCGTTACATCGTAAACATTGCATGGCGGGAAGTTGTTACTGCTATCGAAGCCGATTCATGATGAGTGCAACGCATCCAGCCAACAGGCCACCGCCCACTAGCGTCGTGCCCAAATAGACGAACATATTCGTCTCGCTGGTTCGTTGGGTCCCCTCCCACACATCACGCAATCCTCCCTGCACCATTAGGACAGAGAGGGTGAGTAATGCCCCCATCACGAACCACCACAGGAATGAGCGAAGAGCCATCGTCGCCTTGTGGCTTATGAGCCAGCCCGTTGGGAACTCTATCCAAGGCACCCCATACTGTCAAGCAACGGGATGGTTACGGATTGCCCAGCAAAGCCATGTACTTGTTCCCCCTCGCTCTTCCATGCTCAATGCGGTCGCATAAAGATAGTTACGACGGTTTCAGCCCTCGATGGAGGAAAATCGAAACACTCCCACTCCCATTATCAGCGATGGCCAATCCAGGCTCCTCCGTTCCCATGGTGGTCGCACGGAACGATGTCACGGCAAACGGCCCAGCTTGTGTACGGTAATTGCGAGGAGGATAATGGAACGTCCCATCTCCTTTTCCGAATAGAATAGAAAGATCGTTTGATTGAAGATTGACGACAGCCACATCTACGAAGTGATCCCCATTGAAGTCCCGCGCCAGCCCATAATTCGGTCCCGCATTGGCCCCCGAGTTGCTTCCCAGCCTGAACGTTGCGTTGCCGTTTCCAAGCAATGTCGTGATGCTGTCTTTTTCTCCGTTAATCACCAGCAGATCCTTTTGATGATCATTGTTAAAATCGGCCAGCGTGACATTCAACGGCCGCTTGCCAACCGGATAGTCTTTGGGATCTCGAAAGGTACCATCGCCATTGCCCAACCAAATCGAGACCCCTTTCGACATCGGCCCCCCGTTGGTAACAATCAGATCCAATTTTCCGTCTCCATCAAGATCGGAGAGGGTGACAGACGTGGGAGTGTCCCCATACTCGTACTGCGCACCAGGCCGCAACTCACCGTTCCCCTCGCCGAGGAAAACCTTGATCTTGTCATTACGCAAGGCCACAACCAAATCAAGGTGCTGATCGCCGTTTAAGTCATCGCTGGCCACCGAAACAGGCGTGCGATGGACTGGATAGCGGAAACCTTCTGCAAAGCGGCCGTTTCCATGACCGAGGAGAATTTGAACCTCATCTCCCCCTGAGCAGGCAATGGCGACATCCTCATGACGGTCATGGTTGAAATCGCCGACAACGAGCGAACGTGGCTCCTGGCAGACATGCAACTGAATTTGCTCCTGAAATGTTCCGTCTCCATTGCCCAACAACACTGACAACGTATCGCTTGCAATGTTGGTCGTGATGAGATCCGTCAAGGAATCATGGTTCAGATCCGTCGCCGTGATGGTGGTCGGATTCTTGCCGACTTTGTAACTGGCAAAATAGTAAAAAAGATCCGGAGGATTATACGGTTCCGTCTTCGAACATCCGAGGAACCACCCCCCTGTGGGTATGAAGAGAGTGATGGCGCAGAACCAGTTGAGGACAGAGGATCTCCCCGAACCTTCGGTCGCTTGCCTGACGGACCTCTTGCGAGCATGACACTGAAGTCTCACACACTCCCCTCTCCTTCCTGGCTCTTGTCCTCCGACTCTCTTGCCCGTTTGCTCCATTCCTCCCATCATCACGTAAACGCAGTATACGAGAGGAGTCCCGTTTCTGACAACGCAACCGGAGCCTTTGAATTTCAGTTCAAGACTGAGCTATAATATAGTTTCTTTGGTGAAGGGGAGGATCTCGATGGGCGATACAGTAAAGATCGATATCACCATGTATGGAATCGCAGAAGTGCTCCGCTGGTGCCACGATCGCAACAAGGGACGCATCAGTGGCGTTGACACACCCGGCTTTCAAAAAATGAAAGCTCTCTTGGCAGAAAAGCCGCAATCGGGCGATTACTTCACTCTCGATCAATTTTGGAAAAAGAAGGTCACTCTAGAGTTGACGGAGGAGGAAGTAGCAACCATTGACCGCTGTCTCTATGACATTCCTAATTTTGAAAACGAACCCTTACCTCAAATCAGACACAAATTCTGGCCCAAGCAGCAGACGGCTCCCTGATCGATTATCCCGCTCTCGCTACATCCTCCCTACCGACAGGTCGCGTAACTCCCCGAGGAGCACGAGAACGTCGTTCTTGTCTCATCACACCGCCTGTCACTCCAGTGGCCCCTCTCCCTTGAGATACTGACGGAAGCGGGCCATCAACTCGGCTCCTAATGTTTCTCCTTCTGGTTTCTTGGTCGAAGGATCGGCAAAATGGTTGCGAATCTCCTGCAGCCGTTTCTGCGCCTGCTCGTTTCCTTGCAGTCGTTTGGTCTTCTGCAAGGCCGTTTCAAACGCCTCAAAGGTGAGCTCGCGGTACCCAAACGCACGAATGCGTTTGACCGCTTTCATCATGGCATGATTTCGGAACAGTGTCAGGTGGGCGGAGTCAATTTCCGACAATCCCAACTGCCGGGCCCTTCGCTCCGCTGCCTTCCGAATGCCGCTCCGCACAAAATCCGGTGCAGATTGAAGCCGTTTCCACGCCTCGTCGGTCCAGGCGATCCGGCGAAGAGGAGCCTCCCACGCCGCGCGAAGAACGGTCTCATCGATGCGATCCCTCTGTTGCTGCTTGGCCCATTGCTCCGCATCCCGCCTCAACATATCGGCCACCAAGTCTGCCGCAAGCGGCGGAGTCTGTTTGAGCTTTTCGTTCAGCAGAGCCAACGCTCCATCCGTCCACTCCATCGTTGCTGCGCTTTCGGACGAATCCCCCAGCGCTTCAACTCTTTCATAGAGTTCGACGTTCACCTCCAGGTGTCCACGCTCCTTCGCGATTTCCTCCGTGATCTGCTTGATCATCGGGCGCATGAATTCGGGCACCTCGGCAAGTCGTTCTTGCGCAGCAGCTGTCCATGGAAGCCGAGCAGGCATTCTCCCCACTGAGCCCGACTCCTCCACCCACGCTTGAGCGTTTCCACCTGCACCTCCCATCATTTCGTTTTTAAACTGATCGAGAAGCGCGCTCGTGATCTCACGATAGCCCGCCTCGCGCGCTTTTTTCTCAGCGAGGCGCCGTACCATGCCGCGGAGAAAGGTTGGAGCCCGTTCCAATCGTGCCAGGGCATCGGCGGTCCAACTGATGTCTGTCGTCATCGTCTGTGGCCAATCCGGCATGGCTCTTCCCTGTTCTTCAGCAGTTACTTGTTCAAGAGTTCCTTCAACTCCTTACCCGCCTTGAAAAACGGTACTCGTTTGGCCGGTACTGCGACCGTTGCCCCGGTCTTTGGATTACGGCCCTCTTTCATCCGTCGCGCACGGAGTCGGAAGCTGCCGAATCCTCGAATTTCCGTCTTTCCCCCATTCTTAAGCGAATCCCGCACACAATCGAAAATCGTGTTGACGACGACTTCGGCTTGCCGTTTCGTCAATGTGGGGACCTGTTCTGAAACCTGTTCGATGATCTGGGCCTTTGTCATGTCCTCCCCCTTTGGATCATTGACAGTTTGTCCGCCGCCCGGCAACGCACGCTGTCAGCGCGCCGCTAGAATACCATTAAATACTTCAAACTAATGCCTGGGTGGAAATTAAACGGTGGCAAGATCGCGTTGGTCTTTGAGTCCAACAATTGGCGTAATGAAAACCGTCGGCGCGGCTCAACGACTTTGGGCGGGCCTTCTATGCCGACCATCTCAGCCGCCAGCTGGATCGCATCTTCCAAATCACCCAGTTCGTCAACCAATTTGGCGTCTTTCGCTTGACGCCCTGTAAAAATTCTTCCGTCCGCTAAGGCTTGGGCATCGGGAAGTGCAATGGCTCGTCCTTCCGCCACAGCCTCAATGAACTGTTGATGCACGTCATCCATGACGTTCTGCAGCAACTGCCGCTCTTCGTCGCTCATCTTCCGGAGCGGGGAGCCGACATCCTTGTACTTCCCGCTTTTAATCACAACTCCTTCCACACCGATTTTTTGTAGCAAGCCCTCAATGTTGGCCATTTCCATAATCACCCCAATGCTCCCGGTTAACGTGCCGGGATTGGCAACGATCCGGTCCGTTGCCACCGCGATGTAATAACCACCCGACGCCGCCACACTCCCCATCGAAGCAACCACTGCTTTGTTGTTTTTCTCACGAATTCGCTTAATCTCGTCATGGATTTCCTGTGAAGGAACCACTCCCCCCCCTGGACTATCGATACGCAAGACAATGGCTTTCACGGCTGGATGTTCGCCGAAACGCCGTAACTCTCCAATGGTCTCCTCAGAGTCCAGGATAATCCCCTCCACTCGAATCAACGCGATACGATCCCCTCCGCTAAGATCCAAATCGGGGAAGAGCGCGCTGATGACCACCATCAGTCCCACGCCAACCATCAGCGTCAGCACAATGGTCCTCAGCCATCGGCGCCGCTGAGGTTTTGCTCTCGGGTCACCCTCTTCGTCCATAGCTCCAGCAGGATGGGGGCTTCTGCCTCTTGCCTGACACGTCAGGCCATTACCTTGCTCATGCCGTACTCACCCCTTACTCGACGGCCTGTGATTGCTTCCTGTTCTGCTTGGCTGTCCGGCCCAGACTTTGATCTGGCATGCCTTGGGTTGCGTGGTACTCCTCAACCTCCTTACGCTCAACATCAAGCTGGTGATCCCGTAAACTGAGCGCAATCTTTCGCTCTTCCCGATCAATTTTGATGATCTTGGCTGTTACACTGTCTTGCACCTTGAATTTATCTTCAAGTTTAACATGGGGATCCAAGCCCGTCTCGCTGACATGGATCAATCCCTCCACTTCGCCGTCCAATTCGACAAAAATTCCAAAATCGGCGACCTTGCTGACCTTGCCGACCACTGAATCACCGACATGGTAGCGAGAGGGGATGGCATCTTCCCACGGATCACGGGTCAATTGTTTGTACCCCAGTGACAGCCGCTCCTTTTCCTTGTCAATCCGCAACACCACCGCCTCTACCCGTTGCCCCTTTTTGAAGAGTTCAGAGGGATGTTTAATGTGCTTGGTCCATGACATATCAGAAATGTGAATCAACCCATCGATACCCTCGTCCATCCCCACAAAGGCGCCGAAATCCGTCAAGCTTTTGATTTTTCCCTCAATTTTAGTGCCGACGGGGTATTTGGTCTCGATCATGTCCCACGGATTAGGAGCGGTCTGTTTCATGCCCAAGGAAATCTTCCTGTTTGCAGGATCAACATTCAGCACGGCGGCCTCCACCTGATCCCCCACTCCCACCACCTTGGACGGATGCCTAATCTCATGCGTCCACGACATCTCAGAGACGTGAACCAGTCCTTCTACACCCGGCTCGAGCTCAACGAACGCCCCATAGTCAGTCAGACTCACGACGCGGCCCCGCACCCGGCTACCCACGGGATATTTGGTCGCCACATTGGTCCAGGGATCAGCACTTTTTTGTTTTAGCCCCAGCGAAATGCGACCCGTTTCGCGATCATACTTGAGCACGGTCACTTCCACCTTATCACCAACCGAGAACATCTCCGATGGGTGCCCAATCCGTCCCCACGACATGTCGGTAATATGAAGCAAGCCATCGATCCCCCCGAGATCGATGAACGAACCATAGTCGGTAATGTTCTTGACTGTGCCTTCAATAAGCTGCCCTTCCTTGAGATTTGCCAGCGTCATCTGCCGTTTTTTATCTCTCGTTTCCTCCAACAGCACACGCCGAGACACCACAACGTTCCCCCGTCGATAATTGATCTTGATAATTTTCAACTGGAGGGTTTTCCCGACCAGCGCATCGAGGTCGCGAACGGGGTGAAGATCGATCTGCGAGCCAGGCAGGAACGCTTTGACGCCGATATCGACCATCATGCCGCCTTTAATGCGGGAAATCACCTTGCCCTCGATACTCTTCTCTTCTTTATAGAGTCGTTCGAGTTCCTCCCAGATCTTCATCTTGTCAGCTTTTTCTTTTGAGAGCACAAGATTCCCTTCTGCGTCCTCGCATTCTTCGATGTAGACCTGCAATTTATCACCGACCTTGAGATTGGCGAGCTCCTCTGGCGAGAACTGGTCGTTGGGAATCATCCCCTCAGACTTATAACCAATATCCACCACCACCTTGTCTTTGGTCAAAGCAACGACCCGTCCCTCGGTGATGGTCCCTTCCTCAAAGTTGCGGAACGTTTCCTCGTACATTGCAGTCAATGTGTCGCGATCCAACTGCTCTTCACTGCCTTTCGCTGCTATCCCCATGTGTCATCCTACTCTTCCGACATCTGTCGGGTGCTGATGGTAAACGACGCCGAGTTCACTCAGCATTGCGAACTTCGGTGAGTGGCGCTGGTACAGCCTGTCCCCTCCTCACCCTTTTCGAGAGGAGAAGGCACGCCACCTAGAGCCGCGATACGCTCAATGACGGTCCGACTGACATACTCATAAAACTGCTTGCTCTCCGATTTTTTCCCCCCTTGATCCCCGCGCTCAAACTGAATAGGAGTCCCAAATCGAGTCGTCACTGGTCGCCGTCTTGGCCACCAGGCCCCCGTCGGCAACACATCGAATGTGCCCTTCAGGTAGGCAGGAACGACAGGACATCCGGTTTTTGAGACAATCACACCAATTCCCGCTTTGGGTGGTCTCAAGCGGCCGTCTCGACTGCGACCTCCTTCAGGGAATATCACCACCACCTTCCCCTGCTGAATTAACTCGATCGCCTTGCCAAATGCTTCTCGATCGAACCGCCCCAAGCGAACGGGGATCCACCCCAGCGAACGGAGCACGGCGTTCACGACAGGGATGGGGAACAAATCACTGCGTCCCAGATACCAAGCCCGGCGCTTCATCCCGCACCCAAGCAGCGGGATGTCAAGATAGCTAGCGTGATTTGCAGCCACTAAGAGGCCGCCGGTTGCAGGGACGGTTCCTTCCACCCGGTAGTGGAACCAGATTCGGCTGATCACCCTGATCAGCACCCATAAAATGCCATACGCAAGAGCACTCACAGGACGGCAGACACCACCGCCAGCATTTGCTCAACCACTTGCTCGACATCAAGGTTTGACGTGTCGATTGATCGGGCATCGGCAGCGGGAACTAGCGGTGCAATCGAGCGGGTGCGATCCTGCGTATCCCGCCTTGATAGATCCCGATAGGTTGTTTCGATCGCGCCGACATGACCGGCAGCGACCAGTTCTCGATGACGACGCTCCGCCCGCACTCTGGCATCCGCATCGAGGAAAAATTTCAGGGTTGCGGTCGGAAAAATCGTGGTGCCAATATCGCGCCCCTCCGCAACCACAGATCCCCGCTCACCAACCTGACGTTGAATAGGAAGCAACCACTCTCGAACTGCCGGAATGGCAGAAACGTGGGACGCTGTGGCCGAGACCTCGGGTGTTCGAAGCTCGCTAGTGACATCACGCCCATCAATGAGCACCCGCATGGCGCTGTTGTGAAATTGGATCTCCAGAGAAGTGGTCCCCAGAAGCGTCTTGATCCGTTCCTGATCAGTGGGCGAGATGCCTGCCTTCAGAACTTTCCACGCAACAGCCCGATAGAGGGCTCCCGTATCAAGGTACAGAAACCCTAGCCTCGCGGCCAGCAACTTAGCCACGGTGCTTTTGCCCACTCCTGCCGGTCCATCAATGGTAATGATCATGCTTGCTGAAGATTTTTGATCACCCGCCTTCAAACTGCTGCTAAATTATAGTTTCCCCTCTTCGCCGGTCAATAAGCGAGTCAACAAAGACTCAAAATTTGGAAATGAGGTTTCGATGCACCGACTGTCAACAATGGTCGTGGGAGCCTGGGCTGTCAGCCCGCCAATAGCCAACGACATGGCGACCCGATGGTCACCATGACTGTGGACCACCGTGGAGGCCGTCAAACGGCCGTTTTCCCCCTTTCCCCCCAACCCGTCAATGGCGAGGCCGTCTGGTTTTTCGTACACCCGCGCCCCCATAGCCCGCAACTCGGCCGCCATCGTCGCAATGCGATCACTTTCCTTGACGCGCAGTTCCTCCGCTCCTGAAATGACGGTTTCACCCTCTGCAACCGCTGCCGCCACACAGAGAATAGGGAATTCATCGATCGTCTGCGGAACGAGATCGGGGCCGATGGTGACCCCTGTCAACGGTGCTGACTTCACACGGAGGTCGGCAACTGGTTCTCCTCCTTCATTCCATTGGCGAAGCACACGGATATCAGCTCCCATCCTCTGCAAGACTTCGATCAACCCAATTCTGGTCGGATTCACCCCAACATTTAAGAGCGTCACATCGGACTGAGGGAGAATGGTCGCTCCGACGATCAAGAAAGCCGCTGAGGAAAAATCGCCCGGAATGGCGATCGATCGTCCGCTCCATCCGATCCTGCTCCCGCCAACCCTGCCCCCCCCTTGCAACGTCACAGTTGTCCCGTTCTTCTTGAGAGGAATACCAAAGGACTGAAACATCCGTTCCGTGTGATCGCGCGACAAATTGGGCTCCTGAAATTCGGTCGTCCCTTCAGCAAAGAGACCAGCCAGCAATAACGCCGACTTAACCTGAGCGCTGGCAACGGGAGAGACGTAGCGAATTCCATGTAATCGCTGACCGGTGATGGCCAGTGGAGCCAACTCGCCTCCTTGCCGCCCAGCAACCATGGCCCCCATCTCCCGCAGCGGCTTCACCACCCGTCCCATCGGACGACGGCGGATCGATTCGTCACCCGTCAACACAGCAAAAAAATCCTGCCCCGCGAGCAATCCGGCCAGCAAGCGAATTCCGGTTCCCGAATTGCCGCAATCGATCGGCGCCGCAGGCTCGCGTAGCCCTCGTAACCCCTTCCCGTGCACAATGAGCTGCGTCGGCGTCTCTTCGATGCAAAGCCCCATCGCACGGAATGCCCGCGCTGTGTTCAGGCAATCTTCCCCCGGGCAGTAACCAGAAATGGTACTGACCCCTTCTCCCAGTGCTGCAAGAATGATCGCCCGATGCGTGATAGACTTATCGCCTGGTACACGAACCGTCCCCGTCAGCGAAGCACCGGGCGTCACAGTCATGGCAGTCTTCATTTGTTTATCTCGCAGCAGCAAGGGGGTTGTTGAGTCGTTCCCGTTCGCATTTGGCCCGTTCGAGCGTTCGTTCGATTTCGGCGGCCTTGCCTTCGGCAATGAGGTGTTTAATGCCTTCCAACGCCCGTTGATATACCTCGATCAACGACAGGAGATTGTCCCGGTTCCACAAAAAAATGTCGCGCCACATTTCAGGAGAGCTGGCCGCGATCCTGGTCGTATCCCGCAAGCCCCCTCCGGAGTGGCAAGCCAAGTCTAAAGCAGGGAGCTGCTGATCCCGCACATCCGCTAGCGCAATCATCAGAGCAAAGGCAGCCACATGTGGTAGATGGCTGACCGCCCCAAGAATCTGATCGTGAAGATGAGGATCCATCGTCACCACGATAGATCCAGTTTCTTCCCAGAGCTGTTTGATCCGTTCCAATGCTTGCGAATCGGTCCTGGGAGTTGGCGTTACAATACAACGGGCCCCTTTAAACAAGTGCACCGACCCCTCCGCCACTCCTGTTTTCTCTTTACCGGCGATCGGGTGGGCCCCCACAAAATGCACGCCAGCCGGCATCACAGCCTCGGATCGTTCGACTAAGACTCCCTTGACACTGCCGACATCGCTGACGATCGTGCCCGGCCGCAAACAATGGGCCCACGCCTTCAGATGGCGTTCATAGGTGTCAACGGGTGTAGCCAAAATCACCAAATCTGCGTCCCGCACACCCTCCAGGGGATCCGATACGTAGCGGTCAATCGCTCCCACCTCGATAGCCGCCTTGAGGTTGTCCTCCCGCCGACCGACCCCCACGACTTCGTCGGCCAGAGCCTTACTACGCATCACCATCCCCAGGGAACCGCCGATGAGTCCAACGCCGATGATCGCTGCTTGCTTGAAATGGACAGCCATGGATTATTTAGAGTTCCCGCCCTATCACCTGAGCCAGACTCTGGAGGTCACGCATAAGAGCCTTGAACTTCGACGGCTTGATCGATTCCTCACCATCGCACAACGCACACTCGGGATTCGAGTGCACTTCGATCAACAACCCATCGGCGCCGGCAGCGATGGCTGCTTTTGACATCGGAGCCACGAGATTCCATTTGCCGGTGGCATGACTGGGGTCAACGATGACCGGAAGATGCGATAATTCTTTTAAGGTGGGAATGGCGGCAATATCCAGTGTGTTGCGGTATTGAGTTTCGAAGGTGCGAATCCCTCGTTCGCAAAGCATGACGTTTTGATTGCCCCGCGACATAATATATTCCGCGGAGAGCAGAAACTCTCTAATGGTCGCCGAGAGGCCGCGTTTGAGCAGCACTGGCTTGTCATAGGCGCCAACCTCCTTAAGCAACTCGAAGTTCTGCATATTTCGTGCGCCGATCTGGATGATGTCCGCCTTTTCTAAAAACAGTTCGATATCACGCGTATCGAGAATTTCGCTCACAACGGGGAGACCGGTCTGTTTTCTCGCCTCCACTAAATAATCCAATCCTTCCCGTCCCAACCCTTGAAAGGAATAGGGAGAGGTTCTCGGCTTATAGGCACCTCCCCTCAAAATGGAAGCTCCGGCTGCTTTGACTTCATGGGCAATTCCCACTGTCAATTCCAATCGTTCCACAGCACAGGGGCCGGCCATTACCGTGATCTTGGTCCCGCCAATCTTGACACCGTTGACATCAATGATGGTGGACTCCTTCTTGAACTCGCGGCTCACCAGTTTCCAGGGAGCCAGGATCGGCACTACGCTTTCGACCCCCGGAAGAGCCGTGAGCGGCTGATTGTGCAAGATACGATCATCACCAATGACACCAATGATCGTCCGTTCCTGCCCCGTGGAGATCTGCGATTTCAACCCCAAATCCCGCAGCCGCTCAATGATGTGGTCTACTTGGCTTTCGGAGGCATCAGGTTTCAGAACAATAATCATGGTCCCCTCGCTGATCCATCATTGCTGGTTGCTACCTTTCATTCTCCGTCAGTACGCGTTTCAACGCCTCAAGAAAGGCAGCATTTTCGTCAACTTGCCCGATGGTCACGCGGAGCATGGTTCCTTCAAGATGTCGCACAATGATCCCCTGTCGCAGCAGAGCTTCAAACACCTGGCGCCCGTCCCGGCCAACGTCAAAATAGAGAAAATTGGTTTGGCTTGGAATCGGGATCAGCCCCAGCGTCTTGAGCCCCTCACGAACCTGTTCCATCCCCTGGGCATTGACGGCCCGGCTTCGCGCCACATGTTCTTCATCACCCAACGCCGCCACGGCAGCATGCTGCGCAAGACTGTTAGCGTTGAACGGAGGCCGTATCCGGTTCAAGATCCCTACGATTTCTGGTGTCGTGATTCCATACCCAATCCGTAATCCTGCCAGTCCAAAAATTTTGGAGAAAGTCCGCAGCACCACCACATTCTTGCCTTCCCGAACATAGGAGACCGTGTCCGGAAACTGGGGCGCGCGGACGTACTCGTAATAGGCTTCGTCAAAGACCACAATGACATCATCTGGCACGGAAGCCATCAAGGTAGTCACCTCATCAGCCGACACCATGGTGCCCGTTGGATTGTTTGGATTACAAACGAACAACAGCCTCGTACGGGGTGTGATCGCCCGCGCCATGGCATCGAGATCGTGCGTCCAGTTCCTTAAGGGGACCACCACAGGGCGCCCATGAGCAGCCGTCACCTCCATCTTATAAATAACAAAGGTATGGTCCGCCATGACGGCCTCATCGCCAGGAGCCAAGAATGCCCGTGCCAGCAGCCCGAGTAATTCGTCAGATCCGTTACCCAGAATGAGATGCTCGATCGAAACCTTCCATCGTTCAGCCAAAGCCTGTCGAAGCCGATAGCCTCCTCCATCCGGATAACGGTGCACACTCTGAGTCACCTCACTCAGCGCCCTCAACGCTTTAGGAGACGGCCCCAGAGGGTTTTCGTTGGAGGCAAGTTTGATCACCCGCTGAAGCCCCAACTCTCGTTGCAGCTCCTCAATCGGTTTTCCGGGAACATAGGGGGTCAGGGATTGAATATCGGGATGGATGGAGAGCGCCATACATCAACTGTAAATTGGATAAGAACCGAGGATTTTCATAAATAAACAGCGGCTCTTGACTTCCTCGACCGCCCTGCTGACCCGATCTTCCATCATATGCCCTTCAATATCGACAAAGAAAATGTATTCCCAGGCTTTGCGATGCGAGGGTCGAGACTCGATCTTCGTCATGTTGATCCCGTGTGAAGCAAATGGGCGGAGGAGTTCGTAGAGGGCCCCAATTTTGTCTTTGATCGACAACATTAACGACGTTTTGTCACGACCAGTACGTTCGGATGGCTTTTGCGAGAGAACCAAAAACCGCGTCACATTATTGAGGTTATCCTCGATCCGAGCCCGCAGAACGTTGAGACCGTACAATTGGCCAGCCAGTTCTGACGCAATGGCGGCAGACGATGGTTCGTCAATGCACAGCTCAGCCGCTCGCGCGGTGCTTGCTACTTCCACTGCTGGGACATGAGGCAGATGGGTTTCCAGCCAATTGCGGCACTGCGCAATGGCATGCGGATGGGAGTAGATCTTTTTGATGTCTTCGAGGCGGGTGGATTTCGATAAGAGATGATGCGTGACCTCTTGGAGAATCTCCCCGTAAATCAGCAAATTCGAATCAATGAACATGTCGAGCGTATGGTTCACCACTCCCTCGGTCGTGTTCTCAATCGGCACCACTCCAAAATGGGCCCTTCCTCGCTCGACCTCATTAAAGACTTCTTTGATACTCTGCACCGCCACGTACTGGACAGAGGAACCAAATTTCTGCATGCCCGCCATGTGTGTGAATGTCGCCCTGGGACCAAGATAGGCGACGGTTTGCGGTCCCTCCAGAGACAGGGAGGCCGACATGATTTCTCGGTAGACAGAGCGGATCGCTTCAGTAGGGAAGGGGCCTGTGTTCTGTTTGGTCAATCGCTCGATGATGGCCATTTCTCGGCCCTGCGTATGGAGGTTCGCATTGGCGTCTTTTTCTCTCTTGAGTCGCCCAATCTCGATCACATGCTTGGAGCGCTCATTCAGCAGACGAATGATCTCATCATCAATGCGATCGATTGCCCTGCGATGATCGAGTAAGTCTTGAGGCATAGGGTCACCTGCCCTGGAAGTGGAAACACGACGACTGCCCCCCTACGTCGAGGATCCCATGTCCTTGATGAGCAAGTGGAGTATCTTACAGGAACCTAGAAAACCATTGCAAGGATAGCCGTTTGTGCGCGGCTGATGAGAGGACGAGCACAAAGGAACCGTCTCCCTCGGCTCATCATAAAGCGTATCGGATTAGAGTAGCCGATTCACAGCACGGCCAAAGTGTTCAAACGCCCGGCTGGTAGCCAGACGGCCGCGACTGCTTCGCTCGAGATAACCAGCCTGGATTAAATAGGGTTCATAGACGTCTTCGAGGGTCGCCTTGTCTTCCTGCAGCGCAGCCGCTAAGGACTCAACACCTACTGGTCCGCCATGAAACTTGTCGATGATGGTGAGCAGGATCTTGCGGTCCATGTCGTCAAACCCTGCTTCATCCACCCCAACCCAGTTTAGCCCTTCTTGAGCCACTTGCTTGGTGATATATCCGTTTGACTTGACCTGGGCATAGTCCCTGATTCGCCTGACCAATCGATTCGCAATGCGCGGGGTTCCTCGGGAACGGCTGGCAATCTCAGCCGCCCCGTCTCGATCAATTCCAATTCCCAAGACCCCAGCAGACCGAGTCACAATGGCCTCCAAGTCTGCTGGAGTGTAAAACTCCAACCGGTACACCAGACCAAACCGATCTCTGAGCGGCGATGTCAAGGCACCAGCCCTCGTCGTCGCCCCCACCAGGGTAAAGGGCGGCAAATCCAGTTTCACCGTTCTAGTCGCAGGCCCTTGACCAATGACTAGATCGAGCTGATAGTCCTCCATCGCTGGATAGAGGGCCTCCTCAACAGCGGCTGGCAAGCGGTGGATCTCGTCAATAAAGAGGACATCGCGTTCTTCAAGGTTCGCAAGAATCGCAGCGAGGTCGCCGGCATGGGTTAAGACCAGCCCGGAAGTTGACCGCAAGGATGCCCCCATTTCATGAGCAATGATATGGGCGATCGTGGTCTTGCCTAAACCAGGAGGGCCATAGAAGATCGCATGGTCCAAGGGGTCGCCCCGTCGCTTGGCCGCTTCGATACACACCCGTAGCGACTCCTTCATCTTCTCTTGTCCAATATAGTCGTTCAGTGTGCGAGGTCGCAGAGCCTGTTCGATTGGTTTCTCTTCGTCCATCACTCGATGGCTCACGAGCCGCTCAACCATCCTCATCACCTGCAATTGAGCCTGGCTACTCGGTCCGTTGATACCGAGGCGATGGTGAGGGCACCCCCGCGCCCGGCACCCCGGTGGTTCCGCAGTCTGGAGGGCAGAATTTCATACCCTGGTGTGGATCTGGAAACACCGGCTCCATCTTTTGCAACTGACAGTGTGTCAACCGGCCATTGTCCGTGCCACCGCAACGGCTTGGAACTGATGACCAGCCAACTTCCACATACCCCTCGGGACAAGAACCACAGACCGCCAGAGGGGTCGCTCCCAGCGGCGTGCACTGAAGCAGGATGGGCTCTTTCTCTTTGCAAATGTCCGGTGCGTCAGTCGCCCCTGTGATCACATACCCCTCAGGACACGTCCCACACGTCATCCGAACAGCTGGAGGAGTCCCCGAGATCTCTTGGGCCAACAATGGAGCCTGGCAGATCAGCAGCCAGACCAATACCCCCCGCCCACACCAATTAGCAGCAACCACTGCACAACACCCGCTTCCGAGGAATCAATTTGTTAGCCACGCGCCAGTTCCTTAAGACCTTCCCGAATGAGGTTCGTCAACGGCAGGGGACATGTGGATGTCTTCGCAACTTTTTTCAAGGCCTCTTTCACATCATGCGAGCGGTAACCAAGATTGACCAGCGCGGACAGAGCGTCTTCAAAGTGGTCGTCAGTTGCCTCTCGATCCGACATTGGTTGCTCCCCTGCCATTGATGCAATCCTATCAACTTTGTCTTGCAGTTCCAATGCGATGCGGCTTGCCGATTTCTTTCCAATTCCTGGAATGGTCACCAATTTCTCCACATCCTCAGTTCGAATCGCTCGGAGGAGATCCGCCAGCGGCATACTCGAGAGGATAGTGAGTGCCAATTTGGGGCCAATACCAGTGACCGTCATGAGTAAGAGAAACAACTCCTTTTCTTGGGGTGAGAGAAATCCAAATAGTTGAATCGCGTCTTCCCGAAGATGGGTATGGATGTGGAGGGCAGTGGTCTCGTTCACATTTGGAAGTGCGCAGTAGGTGGTCAGGGGAATATGCACTTCGTACCCGACACCGTGCACGTCCAGGGTCACGTGGGTTGGCGCCTTGAAGGTGAGCTTTCCCGTCAGAAAAGCGATCATCTCGTCTCGCCCTCAGAGGGAGGGTCATCTTGTTCTTGATCTTCGGCGAGCCTACCCTGTCGCGATAGCAACTTTCTCCATTACCTCATCAGGAATATCGAAGTTGGCGTGTACCTTCTGAACATCGTCATGCTCGTCCAGGATTTCCATCAACTTGAGCATTTGTTCAGCCGGCTTCTCATCCAGACGAACCGTACTTTGAGGAAGATAGGTAATCTCCGCCAGAGCAGTTTCAATCTTCGCATCGGCCAGGGCTTTCTTCACCGCTTCAAAGTCTTGAGGCGAGGTAATGATCTCGAACATCTTCTCGCCGCTCTTGACATCATCCGCACCAGCTTCTAGGGCTACCGAGAGCAAGGTATCCTCCTCCACCTTCCCCTTCTCGACCGTGAGAAGCCCCTTTTTTTGGAACTGCCACGACACTGCCCCAGCCTCCGCCATACTTCCGTTGTTTTTTGTCAGAAGACTGCGAATTTCCGCGACCGTACGGTTGCGATTGTCGCTGGTAATTTCAAGAAGCAGAGCCGTCCCGCCTGGCCCGTACCCTTCCAGCGTAAACTCTTCGTAAGAGGCCCCTGGCAGCTCACCAGTACCGCGCTGGATGGCTCTTTTAATCGTCTCCCCTGGCATATTGGCATCTTTGGCCTTCGCAATGGCTAGGCGCAGACGTGGGTTTCCATCCGGGTCACCGCCCGCACGAGCGGCAATTGTTAGCTCTCGAATGATTCGCGTGAAAAGCTTGCCACGCTTGGCATCCTGCGCCGACTTATGTCGTTTGATTGTTGCCCAATGACTATGGCCACCCATGGCTTCTACCCCTGTAGACGTTCCCCTCTGCCTTCTCTTGAAAACCAGTCTGACAATTGCGATATCACGAAAAAACTATCTCCTTTTGTACTGGTAGCACAGCAGTTTGGAAGGAGTCAATCGCGCCTGGTTGACACTTTACTTCCGGTCACGGTGGAAGGACTCTGCTGTTGCCTTGCCCTCAAGAAACGCCTGAAGTCCCTTGCTCATCACGAGCCTAGCCCATCGGAGTCCTCACCTCTTTCTTTTGACTCCGTCACCCACAGGACCATCGCCTGTGAGAACGAGGTACCTGTTTCCACCCTCCTCTGTCAGCATGGGGCAGTTTGCTTGTTCCATCAGCAGGATGACGGCCCTGCTCACGTGCAAACAACAGGAGCCCATCGATGAACCCCAATGAACCCCCAAACTAGAACAGGGGTTATCCTCGCCAGATGCGTTCCTATCCACACCACGAAAGCGCTTCGCTGATTGCCCTGCCCGCCGCCAATACCTCGTAGTGTTCGCGTAGGACCATTTGATAATCGTGACCTCAGAACATGGCGACAACACCTCAAGATTGCCCATCATGATTGTTTCCTTGTCGCCTGCTGCGAGGACAGTTCCCTATGCGGCAATCGGCTCAGTCTACACAGACCGCAACTCATGAAAGACAAGGCAAGAAGAGACCGCACACAAAAGCAATAGAACGACGGCCTGAAGCACCGACCCCATCCATACGATGATCACGCCCCTACCTACCGATCAAAGAAGCGGCCCTCTCGTCCTCATTGTCAAAGACTCCCCCTTAGACTGCCCTGAGAGGTACTGTTCTGGGGAGTGCATGACGTCGCGGACGCTCTACCCTACATAAATTTGAGGAACTTTTCCTTAGCCTCGTCCATGACTTGGGCAGTCACCGTCTGCAGGCCTCGTTCTCGGGCCACTCGTTCAATCTCCCGGCGAGCCATTGGACGAATGAAATCGGGAATATTCTCTAATCGTTGTTCAGCCTCGCGGGACCACACCAGGTCACTCGGGGAATCATGCTTGGAGTCGTCCATCACTTGTAGCGTGATGATCTTGATCCCCTGCTTGCGGGCATAGGCTTCCACACTGCTCTGCACCATGGGTCTGACAAAGGAAGGTAGGCGATCCAGTTTTTCTTTGGCATCGGGAGTCCACGTGAATTCCGATGCGCCACCATTGGCCGACTTGCCCGATCCGGCCAACCCCATCTCTGCAACCATAGCCGAAAATGGACAGCCACTGGTTGTCTTTGCCTCACTGGACACTCCGGCAGTGCCCACTGCTTTGGCCTTCTGAATTTTGTCAGCTAAGGACGCAAGGGTCGGATCCGCCGACTCGGCACGGGCACCCAGTTTGAGCCCCAACACATTCATCATGTTGGTTTCGCCAGCATTGGTAACCATTGAGAATCTGGCATTGCAGGAGGGGCAAACAAAAAAAACACCGAGCGATCCCTCTTCCGGCTTTTCCACCTTTTCCAGCGTCATATATGTTTCACAGGCCAGGCAAACAAATTTCATCGCTTGCTCCTTTGCTCACATGTTGAGCGAGGATTCCGTCCCATGACCCTTCACATCACCATCTCTCCGCCCTCTCCCCTCTTTTGTAAGCTCGCTCAAAGAAGTCGGTGAGGCTATGCTTACCTTTTGTTACCGTAACATGGGGATTTTCGGCGAGTCAAACCAGCCTCCTCACAAACAGAAGCATACCTCCACGACATGCGGCCACCGTCTCATACATGCGGATCAGGCTTGTCCAGTTGGCAGCACTAGCCGTGGACGCGCTTTGTCCATCCTGGAGCTTACGGTATCGATCCATGCAAACGTCTCTGCATCGAGGGGTTGCCTCGAGAGATTAGCCATATGCGGTTCTTTCTCACACCGTTCCCCAACGGGATCATTCTGTAGCCCGCCACCCTGTTTCTCCATCCTGGCGCTATCTCCGCTGTTTGTTTCGTCCGCACTACTATCCCAACCTTTATCCTAACCTTGCTTGCAGAAGCCCCCGCTGAGTTGCAACAGACTGTACGGAGCAGCGCACCCTGTGCTCAGGCTTCTTCAACACCGCTCCCCTATCAGCTCTTCAAACAGCCGCCGCGAACCGATCTTCGGCATGTCACGCCAATCGCCGAAGCGGATCCGCTATCTGATTTGAGAGCCTTACCCATTCCATGACAAGGAGAGGAATAGTGAGGGGGTTAAATGGAATATTGCGGGGTCGGTTTGGCGTTAAGCGATTCGTCCAATACACGCCGATGTTTGAGTGCCTCCATAACCTGCTTGATCGCCGCGTCAAGATCCACCGGTCCACTCAGCACGACATCAGTGTCAGGCGGAGGCTCCTCGGCAGTTTTGCTCACATGCACGGCAATCACTGGTGCTGGATGCACGAGCGTTCTGATGGCCTCTAACGCTTCCCTGTACGCGAGTCCAAAAGGATTCGTGGTAGACACTACGATCAATCCGGTATCAATCAATAGTCTTGCAACCTCCCCATACCGACGAGCCATTTCGGCAGTGAGGCCTTTTTCCTCTTCACTCAAATCGGCATCGAGCCCTCGACGCAGATTCTCTCCGTCCAAGAGATACGCGTGCCGTCCCTCCGCAACCAACCGTCCTTCCAATTTTCTAGCCAACAGTGACTTGCCTGTATGCCGCCCCCCAGTAAAAAGCACAACGGCGGCACGGTGTCCGTACTGTTTGGCTCGGTCTTCTACGCTGACTTCGCCCTTGACCCAGGAAAAATCTCGCCGGCGTGCCTCCTCCCGCAACGATTCCTGTTCATCGGGCACCATTTCTGTCACAATACCGCCACCCGAAATGTCATACTCATCAACCAGAACAAATCGGCCGGTGGCTTCGAACGACGAAGCGATATCAAAAGCGATGGGAGACTTGGTCCTGATGGTGAGCTCAGCCACTTGGTTCCGGTTCACTGACGTCCCATCCTGTTGTTGATTCAAATCCGTCGTGTCAATGATGCGATGAATCGCCACCACTTCGCATTCGACCTCCTTGGTAGCAATCCGCAACCCATACTTTCGTTTCCGCTCCAGCGGCCGTTTGCCCAGCCAAAAGATGTTGGCTTTAAACGATGTGGAGACGTGGGGCAGGTTGCCGGGGTGGGTCGCGATTTCTCCCCGCTCCACAAAAATCTGTTCGTCCAGAGTAATTCCGATAGATTGACCCGCCTCGGCGCTCATCGGCGGTGGTTCGACATTGAACGCCTCGATCGATTTGACATTGGCTCGTTTATTGGAAGGAGAAAAGAGTAAGGAGTCACCGACCCGCAACCGACCGGCAGTTAAGCGACCTGCGATGATGCGGCGTACATCGAACTTATAGACGTCCTGCACGGGAAATCGCAGCGGTTGATCGGCAGAAGCCGTCTCCTTTTTGAACGAACTGAGCAGATCCAGAACGGTTGGTCCCTCATACCACGGCATGGCCTGGCTATGATAGACGATATTGTCGCCGAACTTGGCACTGACCGGAATGACCCGTTCCGGCACCGCACCGAATTGTTGCAAGAACGCCCGATATTCTTTCTCAATACCAGCAAAGACATCCTGCCGATAACCAACCATATCCATCTTGTTCACGACCACCGCAAACTGACGGACCCCTAACAGCGAGAGCAGATAGCCGTGTTTTTTAGACTGTTCCTTAACCCCTTCCCACGCATCAATCACCAGAAGCGCTGCCTCGGCCCTTGCTGCTCCCGTGATCATGTTCTTGAGAAATTCCTTGTGGCCCGGCGCATCAATAATGATGTACTGCCGTCCCTTCCAGGTGAAAAAGGTCCGTGCCGTGTCGATGGTGATGCCCTGTTCTTGCTCCTCCAAAAACGCATCAAACAGAAAGGCATATTCGAATTCCTTCCCTTGCTGGCGACAAATGGCCTGGACCTTTTCTAGTTTGCCCTCCGGCAACGACCCCGTCTCTGCGTACAGACGGCCGACCAATGTAGATTTGCCGTGATCCACATGACCCACGATGACGATGTTGAAATGTTCTTCCGCCCCGGAAACAACCAGGCCCTGGCCTGTCGTCGTTACCACCCCGCTCATTACATATACCCTTTCTTTCTCAGCATCTCCATGCCGCGCCCTGCATCCTGAGCCCGACCGGCCCGTTCCGCAACCGTAGTCGCCCGCAGTTCTTCTATGATGTCATCCACCGTCTTGGCAGTGGACTTGACAGGCATTGTGCACGGCGCACACCCCAAGCTCCGGTAACGGGTGCCATCCCCCTTGTCCAAGTAGAGATCGATAAACGGAATATTTTCTATCTTGATGTACTCCCAGATGTTGATTTCGGTCCAATCAAGCAGCGGATGGATACGAATATGAGTGCCCGGCGGAAACGTCGTCTTGAATTGATCCCACAGCTCAGGAGGCTGGTCCCGAAAATCCCAATCCCCGTGCTTATCACGCGGAGAGAAGTACCGTTCCTTGGCTCTCGTGCTATCCTCATCAGCTCGCACGCCCAGAATGATGCCAGTGTAGCCCTTTTCGTCAATCAGATCTTTCAACGCCTGGGTCTTGAGCGCAGTGCAACAGACATCGCGTCCCATTGTGTAGTTCATTCCCGCCGCCAACGCCTGTTTATTTTGCCCCACGACTAAATTCAACCGCCATTCACGAGCCAACCGATCGCGGTACTCAATCATGGCGGGAATCTTGTAGCTGGTATCAATATGGATCAGCGGAAACGGGACATGGCCGAAAAACGCTTTCCGAACCAACCACAAGAGGACGGTCGAGTCCTTGCCAATCGACCACAACATAGCGAGATTGTCGAAGTGTTTGTAGGCCTCTCGTAGGATGTACACACTTTGATCTTCCAACCGACGCAGATGTTTCACCGCTCTGCCCTTTCTCTTGTTTCGATCAACTCTCTCACGTTTGGCCGCTCTCCACCTTGGTAGCTACCGGTTCCTGAATCAACTCTTCTAATTTGCGGGCCGCAGCCCCTCCTTCCAAGGCCGTTTTCGCTAGCGGGTAACAGGCCGCAAGTGACGGTCCCTTCCCGGCTAGGTAGAGCAACATGGCGGCATTCATCAGCACCCACTCCTTAGCACCCCCCTGCACCTGATGAAGGAGAATGCGGCGCAACAAGTCTGCCTCCTTCTCTCGTTGAGAGGCGGGAAAACCCGCCATGTCTCGTGAAGACCCAAAGGAGAGGCCAAAATCCTTGGGGCTCACCCCCAAGGGCGTGATTCGTTCGTCTCTCAATTCCAACACCCTTGTGACTCCGGCAAGTGACAGTTCTGGTTCCCCCTCAATACCCCGAACAACTAGCGCCCTTGGGCATCCAAGCATGCGCAAGGCTTCCGCCGTTTTTTCAAAATGCGGAGGATGCGAGAGCCCTACCACCTGAGCAGAAGCACGGGCCGGATTGAGGAGTCTGGCAATGGGATGGAAGACGGTTCTAACCCCCAACTCCTGCCGCATATCCAAGAATCGATTGACCGCCGGATGATAGATCCCAATGTCCAGATACGCAAAGTTCTTGCTCAGCAATTCCTCTGTGACAACCTGCGGGCTCTGGTCCACAGGAATCCCCAGAGCCTTCAGTACACTGGCACTGCCTGACCTACCGGGAATTCCGTCATAGCCGTGCATCAATACTATGACTCCCGCGGCGGCAGCGACAATCGAAGACGCCACCATTGCATGGAATGTCTCCTGTTTGCCGGCATAAGTCGGAATATCGACTACCGCGAGATTTTTCGGAATCGCTAGGGGGGGCACATACTGCCGAACTGCCGCCGTCATGCCGGCCAGCTCTGTCACCGACTCTGACTTGACTCGCATGGCAATCAAAAAAGCCCCCACCTGAAGGGGACTCGCCTCCCCCTCGACCAGAGCCTTGATTACCTGTTTGGTTTCGTCCCACGTCAAGTCCTTGGACGTTTTGGGCCCTTTGGCAATTTTGGCAAGGATGTCCTGAAATGCCATGGCTACGTCTGATGGAGACCACACTCTGTCTTGGCCAGGCCCTGCCACCGACCGGATCGCAAATCTTCGCCCGGCTTCACTGGCTTGGTACAGTGGACGCATCCGATGCTGGGATAGTTTCGATCATGGAGAGAATTGTAGGGAACTTCATAAAGGGTGATGTAAGTCCACACATCGCTCCACGTCCATCGTGCTAACGGATTGACCTTCACGAGACCAAACTTGGCATCCCATTCGATGAGACCGGCCTGGGCCCGAGAGGGAGCCTGGTCGCGGCGAATGCCGGTAATCCACGCATCGAATGACTTGAGCACGTCGATGAGTGGTTCAACTTTTCGCAATCGGCAACAAAGATCCGGATCCCTTTTCCATAAGGCCTCTCCGTACCGCTGCTCTTGTTGAGCTGGCGTCAGCGACGGCTTCACCTCAATCACCTGTGTCGGCTTCAGTCGATATCGGTTGATGATGCGATCTTTCGTTTCGTACGTTTCGGGAAAGAGAAAATCTGTATCCAGGTAAAACAATGGAACGGAAGGATTGATCCGCTGAATCATGTCTACCAACACTACATCTTCCGCCCCAAAACTACAGGCGAGCACAATGCGCGGTTCATACCGCTCGATGACAGCAGCGAGCACGTCCTGGGGCGTCTTCGATTCGAATGACTCCCCCCATGATCGGAGCTGTGCCACCAGAGTTCCCGGATCACTCACCGCCATGGCATCCTTCTCCTTCTCTTAGGCGCCTGGGACACCTATTATTCCCCCACCTTTTCCACCACCACACGATAGTGCAGCGCCTCCGGCTCTAATGGCTCTTGCAATAACACCTTGTGCCCATCATTCTTTAAGCTCATTGGCACATTCCTGATTGGTTCTCCGGCATCCAGCCAAACCTCCAATCGCTCGCCCGCCTCCATCATTTCCAGTCGAAGCTTGGTTTTGACATAGTTCAGGGGACAGGCAACCCCTCGCAGATCATACACGGGAGCACTGGTTGGAGCCGACAACGTGGGCAAGGACTCTTCCGCCACAAGCGCGGGCGTGACGACGGTCTCCGCAACAGAGGCCAGGGGAGTCAGCTTGAGGTCTTTCCCCATCTGTTCCGTGACAGCTCGGCAGACATCGACAAATCCCTTTGCGAAGACCATTTTCTCTCTCGCAAACTGCTCCGTATTTTCCTTGCTCCCCAGATCGCCAATCTTGCCAGCAAGATTCCGGTAGAGGGCCGGCACAATACCTTTCTGGGCAATCCGGTTATCGAACTCACGGAACGTCTCGGCATCGGTAGAAGGATCAAGCCCTTCGGTCACCAACAGGGCCTTCGCCGCCGCCAAGACCGCTCGATACGACTTGTTGACCGCCATCGCATACTGATGTTTCTCGACATGGAGCCTCGCCACGTAGAGTTCCTGCTCAGCTTCAAGGATGCCGTTTTCGATCATCTCCAGCGCACCACCTGCGCACTCACCCGGCCCATGGTCCTCCAGCACAAAGGGTGCTTCCCCCTCCCAATCGTAGTAAAACGTCGGGTCTTCTTCGTATGTTGGAACGATGGTGTAAGGAATTAGCTCGTCTTTCAAAACATGTTTCCCCACACGATCGATGAACGTTGGCAAATTCTCACCGATCTTGCGATCCCGCCGATAGACCGCGAGCAAATGGGCAATGGCGGCCGGTACCGCCTTGGCCGGCAATTTGACGGTCAATTGTCCAATCTTCGCCGTGCCATTCACTCGTCCTCCCAAGTGAAGTTCGTACATGGGCACCGTGTGGTCGCCCATCCGCTTGCCGACACCGTGAAGACCAATCGTTGCGATGTGATGCTGGGCACAAGAATTGTGACAGCCACTGATCTTGATGTTGACGCCGATCAGATCCTCCGGCACCCGACCAGATGGGAACAATTCCGCCAATGCTCTGGCCATTCCCTTCGATGACGTAATACCCAAGCCACAGCTATCGGTACCCGGACAAGCGATGATGTCTTCCACCCGGTCGGCTCCGGGTTCTGCCAGTCCACACGCAACAAGGTCGTGATAGAACGCTTCGATCTGATCCTCCGCAATCCAGCGAACAACGAGATTTTGAGTGATTGTCGTGCGAAGGTTGCCGTTCGAATACCGTTCGGCTAAATCCGCCACCGCCCGCATCTGATCCACTGTGATGTCCCCCATACACAGCCTGATCACCGCCGTAACATAGCCCTTTTGTTTTTGCGGAATCACGTTACTTCGCTTCCAGATTTCAAAAAGAGAGTTGTGACCAGCATCCTGCCGCCCATTGGTAGAATGGCCGGCAACAGAAGAAGCTCCGTTTCTGGTCGGCATGATCAGTGGCACTGGTTGATCGCGATGCTCGAGCAGGCGAATCGGTTGGGTCGAAGGCCGGCTGTACCCTAAGGCAACATAGGCCTCTTCCCATCGTCGCTTGAATTCGTCGAATCCCAACTTGTCGATGACGAATTTCATACGGGCCTTGTGGCGGTTTTTCCGATTGCCTAGTGCATCAAAGACTTTGAGCACCGCCTCAATGCTCGGGATCAGCTCATCCATAGGCGTAAATTCGCGCAACACCTTGGCCATCCGAGGCAAGGGCCCCAGCCCCCCACCAGCCACCATCCGGAAACCGATGGCGCCATCCTCTCGCTTCACCGCCATGAGCCCAACGTCATGAATGGGCGTGAGGGCGCAATCATGGGTACAGCCAGAAAAGGCGATCTTAAACTTGCGAGGCAAACTTTGGTTGAGTGGGTTACGAAGAAGATGGTAGGCCACCGTTTTGGCATAGGGGGTCACATCAAACAGTTCGCTTGGACAGACTCCTGCCAGGTGACAAGCCGTAACATTCCGCACCGTGTTGGAACAGGCTTCCCTCGTGGTGAGCCCCACCTCGGCCAATCCCCGCATAATCGTCGGCACATTCTTCAGTTCCACAAAATGCATTTGAATGTCTTGACGTGTCGTCACATGCCCGACACCCGTCGCATACCGATCTACCAGGTCTGCAAGGCGGCGCAGTTGATTCGCCGTGATGCCCCCAAAGGGGATTTTGACTCGCACCATTTGCACACCGGGCTGTCGTTGTCCGTAGATGCCGAACTGCAAACGAAAGGGTTTGAAGAGATCCGGTGAAAGTTCACCAGATAAACACCGACGCGCCTCCGTCTCAAATGTTTCAATCTCCTCCGCAATGGCTGGTGGAATGGGAGTTGTGACAACCTCACGGCTAGTGGCAGATTGGGGGTTCATCGTAGTCTCTCCTCGTCTATCAATAACTCACTCGCAGAACCGAAAAGGGGTGCGACGATGTAAGAATGCCTCCTTGTCCCCGCTAGATGTGATACATTGGGGCATAATGCTCCTCCAACTCCCGCTGGCGCTCGACTAGCTGGTCAACCGTAATCTGTTGAAGGACCTCTTGTTCAGCTTGAGCGACCCGTCTCCAGATATGTCCCAGAAGGACCTCCTGTTGGGATAAGGGGGGCCGAGAGGCAATCCCATTCGTTGAGGCAGGAGCGGCAACAGGACCATCGAGAACTTGTAGAATATCAGCCACCGATAGGGCACGTGGCTCTTTGAGTAACATATATCCCCCCTGCGCTCCCCGCACACTCTGAATCACCCCCGCCTTCTTCATCGTCGAGAGCACTTGTTCTAAAAATTTAAGGGGAATCGCCTGTCGCCTCGCGATGGTTCGAGCCCGCACTGGCATGTCTTTCGCGTGCATTGCAAGATCGATAACCGCGAGAATGCCATAGAGGGCTCGTTTGGATACTTTCATTATTCTCTAGTATTCCTATATGGTAGGTGGAATATACAACTATTTTTCTCGCCCGTCAAGGACCTCTTCTCCTCCGTTTCCGCCCTCGCCACCTTTTTCTACCCCCGCCACTTTTCTTGCTGTCAGAAATTTATGAGTTTTTGCCATTATTTATACAAATAACCCCTCACGACAATGCCATCACCGTATGAGATCCTCTTTCGTTTTGTTATCAGGTCTTGCGCAAAACTCATTGACATGAGCACCGTTCCTGGTAATAATCCGCTTCCCTCTTGGTACTCCATGACGTTGCGCTCTTCAGCCTTCACTGTTCTGGTCCTGACCTCTGATTCAGAGGTACCCGTCCAACTCAAACAGATCCTGCACCATGCAACAGTCACAGTGGTGCGTGACACTCTCGCTTTTCAGCGAGAAGTGTCCAAGCACCGTCTCGACGCCGTTGTACTAGAATCACGTAGTGGCCTGAGCAAGGTGGCGTCACTCCTAACAGCAATTGATCCTGCCCAGACATTGGTCATCACAGGTTCCCGCACAGTGCTTAAAAAAGCCATCAAGTCTCTTCAATCCCTCGCGCGCCACAGTGTACAGCCCGGACTCTCCGGTAAGACCCGCGACGACTCTCTTCAGAGCTATCTTGAGGCCAAAATGGGGGATTTCGTGAGAGACATGAAAAATGGAGCTGCAAAAAACCTGTATCCTATTTTGATTGCCGCGGTTGAACGGCCTTTAATTGCCTCAGTCCTGAAGGAAACGAACGGCAACCAAATTCAAGCTGCCGAGTTACTGGGGCTCAACCGAAATACGCTCAGAAAAAAGATTCTCGACTTACATATTCCCTTGAAACGGCTCAAAACACACCAGCGATGAACCCGATGCACTGACAACCCCTCGGAGTGGGGTTCGCCATCGGGGTGGTCGAATGTGCGTGCCACGTCTCAGCTCAACACTCCAGAGGGATCCCCTTTGTTGAAGAAGCTCCTGTCAGCCGGTGCACATTGGTTTTTTCATTGAGGTGCCGCTCCCGAGACCAAGCTGTGCCTTCCTGTGAGGGGCATGTGAAACGAACACGCGCAAATACTGTTTTAAAAAGGAGTCCCTTGTCAGCCGTTGATCGGCCCCTTTTGATGCCTTTCGTATGGGAAGCGCGCTCACGTGGTGGTGTGAGGAGGGAGAGGATCAGAGGATCGTACCGACTACCGCCGACAGCACCCCCTCTTCCCCTGTTCGAGCTTTCGCTCGCACACGAAGGAGCGACATGTGGACCGGGCACAGGTCACGGGGACATGTTCGCGCTTTCCTTGACACGTTAGGTTAGCCTATATTAGCATGCCACCGCCTGATGATAGGCGCGTAGCTCAGGGGGAGAGCGCTACCTTGACACGGTAGAGGTCGACGGTTCAAGACCGTCCGCGCCTACCAGGGTTGAGGCATCCCACTCCAGGGAAGCGGAAGGGGTGCCTTTGTTGTTTTTCACGACTTCTGTTCCAAACCTCATGAAGATCACGATCAAGGATGGCCCCTCTGGCGAAGTGGAAGAAGGCCGCTCCGTGGCAGACGCGCTCCAAGCATTGGGGGTTTCGCTTGGGCTCGACATATTGGCAGCACGGGTCAATGGGAGGGTGGTGGATCTTTCTATGCCGTTACACGGTGACGCCGTCGTAGAACCACTCCGATTTGATAGCCCGGAAGGTCGCGAGGTCTACCGACACAGTAGTACCCATATTATGGCGCAAGCCGTGAAGGAACTTTTCCCCTCTGCGCAACTGACAATTGGCCCTGCTCTCGAGGACGGTTTTTATTACGACTTTGCCTACGAGCGGCCATTTACCCCAGAGGATCTCGAAAAAATTGAGGAGCGAGCTCGTGACATCCTGGCGCGCAACCTGACCATCAGGCGGCACGAACTCTCCAAGGAAGAGGCGATCGAGTTTTTCAAGTCCAGAGGAGAACAATACAAGGTTGAGTTGATTGAGGGCTTTCCCGAAGGAGAACGGGTCTCCATCTATAGTCAGGGCGATTTTGTCGATCTGTGCCGCGGCCCACATGTCCCGTCGACGGGACATGTGGGCGCGCTGAAACTGCTATCCACTGCTGGCGCCTACTGGCGCGGAGACGAACGAAATCCCCTCCTTCAACGAATTTACGGGACGTCGTTCCCCACACAAGCGGAACTGGAGCAGCACCTGGCTCGCCTCGAAGAAATCAAACGGCGGGACCATCGTAAGGTGGGAAAGGACTTAGATTTGATTTCCTTCCACGATGAAATCGGGCCAGGTCTTGTGCTCTGGCACCCCAAAGGTGCCATGGTTCGCCTGTTGATTGAAAACTTCTGGCGCGAACAACACCTCAACGCTGGCTACGAGCTGGTCTACTCACCCCATGTGGCGCGACTCGATCTGTGGAAAACCAGTGGCCACCTTGATTTCTACCGGGAGAACATGTTTGCTCCCATGCAGGTGGAGGGCAGTGATTATCAACTCAAACCTATGAACTGCCCCTACCACATTATGATTTATAAATCCCGCCTGCGTAGCTATCGTGACCTTCCCCTGCGATATGGCGAGCTGGGAACTGTCTATCGGTACGAGCGGACCGGTGTCCTGCACGGCTTGCTACGGGTGCGCGGATTCACGCAGGATGATGCCCATATCTTCTGCCTCCCCGATCAAATAGAGGAAGAGGTCAGCCACGTTCTCGATTTTACATTCTTCATACTGCGAACATTTGGGTTCACCGACTTCGAAGTATTTCTGTCGACCAGGCCGCAGGAGTCAGTAGGAAGTGACGAACATTGGGAACAGGCGACCAATTCCCTGGAAGCGGCGATCAAGAAGCGAGGGGTTACCTATTACGTGGATCACGGCGGAGGCGCCTTTTACGGCCCCAAAATTGACATCAAGATCAAGGACGCTCTAGGCCGTTCCTGGCAATGTTCGACCATCCAGATCGACTTTAACAACCCCCAGCGATTTCAACTGCACTATACGGGAGAGGACGGCAAGGCTCATCAACCCATTATGATTCACCGAGCATTGTTGGGGTCGATTGAGCGGTTTTTTGGAATTCTCATTGAACATTATGGTGGAGCCTTCCCCACCTGGCTAGCTCCGGTACAAGTCAGAGTGATGAACATAACTGACCGACAGCGCGATTATGTGACCTCCGTAGCGGCAGATTTGAAGACCGCGGGGTTTCGCATTGAGACAGACCTCCGCAATGAAAAAATCGGGTTTAAGATTCGGGAGGCGGAGAAGGCAAAGGTCCCGTTCATGTTGGTAGCAGGAGACCGAGAAGTTCAGGGGAAGACTGTATCAGTAAGAAGGCGCAATGGAACAAATGTGGGAAACCTAACGGTCTCCGAGGTCATCAACCTCTTGCGCACCGAAGTTGCGCAAGCCTATCAGCCTGATCTATCTAGACAAGGAGGTGGCTTATCGTTCCCAAACTGCGTGTAAATCGAGAAATCCGTGTCCGAGAGGTGCGAGTGATTGGGCCAGACGGCGAACAATTGGGCATTCTGCCCACCATGGAAGCACTGCGGCAGGCCCAAGAAAGTGGTCTGGATCTTGTGGAGGTTGCCCCCACGTCAGTGCCGCCCGTCTGCCGGATCATGGACTACGGCAAATATAAATACGAGCTCAACAAGAAAGAACACCAGAGCCGGCGCCATCAAAAATCCACGCAGGTTAAGGAAATTAAACTTCGACCTCGCACCGATAAACATGACTTAGAGATCAAGATCCGACAAATAAAAAGTTTTCTGGAAGACGGCAATAAGACAAAAGTGACCCTCACGTATCGAGGACGAGAAATGGCCAACCCAGAAATGGGTCGCGCCGTAATGAATACGGTCATTGAACAGTTGGCTCCATACGGCACCATTGAGCACCCCCCCCACATGGAGGGACGCAATTTGATTATGATTGTGGCCCCTAAAAGTTGAGAGGCGTGCCTGACACCAACGGACAAGGACCGAGAAGGATTGTGCCACGAGACATCTTCATCTTTCATCAGACGCATGGCGGAGAGCACTATGAAAATGAAAACACATAAAGGAGCCAGTAAGCGCTTTACCAAAAGCGGCAGCGGGAAAATCTTCCATCACAGGGCTGGAAAACGGCATCTGTTATCCCATAAAAAGCGTGATCGGAAACGCAGGCTGAGGAGAACCGCCGTCGTCACGGGTCGGGCAACGGCTGTTTTGCAACAACTCCTCCCTCATTGAACGCCGAGAGGGCTAGCGTTTCCCCAGAGAGAAAACGGCAGGTGAAGAAAACCAAGGAAAGGAGCGTACAGTATGCCTCGCGCAAAGGGTGGACCAAAAACTCGGCATCGACGGAAGAAACGGCTCAAACTAGCCAAAGGACAATATGGCGGAAGAAGCCGATTGTTCCGCACCGCAACAGAGAGTGTGGACAAAGGATTGACCTATGCATATGTCGGACGGAAGGACCGAAAGGGACATTTTCGCCGTCTCTGGATTACCCGCATCAGTGCCGCGGTGCGCAACCATGGGCTCACCTACAGCAGTTTTATCAACGCACTTAAAAAGGCTAACGTGTCGCTGGATCGGAAAATTCTCTCAGACATGGCCATCAGGGATACAGCAGGATTTGAGCAAATTATCGGCCTGGCCAAGCAATACCTGGCCCCTGCCTCTCCATAATTTTTCTCTTGCCATCCATGCCTGGATGAGGGAGCGAAGGGAGCCCACAGATGCCACCTTCTCTCGTGCCATCACACAGGCTCAAAGAGGGTCTTGCCGGTAAGGCCTGATCAGCCTGGTGACCACGGTGTTGACCGGTGGGCCATGGTCCACACCGTTTCTCGCCCTTAAGAGAAACCGTGTGCGTAAGGCTGTATAAGAAACAGGTGGTACGAAGAGTCGAGCGAGGATTGTCACATCCTCTTACAATTGTTCGAGGTCTACCAGTCGAGAAAGGTTGATTTCGAATGCTGTGACCGGTACAGCAATCTGCCACCGCTCCAACACCTCTGGATGTAGCTCGCCGATTAATCCCAGCTCCAGCATTGTGTTTGACGCGACGATCTTCCCCACTCGACCCTCAAGGAACGAGGGATGCGAAATTGGTTCCAGGACATACGTGATCCCCACATGATAAAGCAGCGAGTCCAAACAGGAATGGAGCTCGGAGAAATGAGCCGAAGCGTGAGCAATGAGAGCCCCTAGGATCGATTCGGTCCGACTGCCGAGTTCATGGGTGAGATCTGGAATCGCCACCTCACCAACCTCAAACAATCGGTGGGGATAAAACGAACGGGCCGATGCTGCCTCTACCCGCAGCAGGGAGGGCACCATCCACTGACGTAAACAACTAAAGTTCGCAGACATGACATTTGCCACTTCCACCATACGCCCCCATGGCGTTCCTTCCAACCGCATGGCGTTGCAATAGGCGTCGGGGGAGCCGAGAATGTTCGACATGATTTCCTGAAATCCCAACCCTACCATCAAGTCTCGTACCCGATCTGACACCTGTTCAAGGCGAGAGAGCCCTCCTACTGTAAATTGCGACGGCATCTCAGGCGCAAACGTCCCATAGCCTAAACTCATGGCCACATCTTCGACAACATCCATCGCGTGCATGAGATCATGTCGGTAGGGCGGCAATTGGACCTGAACCATTGCCGACTTTCTCTTCACCGAGACTTGGTAGCCATAGGATTCAAGCGCCTCTTTGACGGTGTGGACTCCGAACCGCTGACCCAACGCTTGCTCAATCGTCTCGAGGGAGATGGATCGCGGCCGGCTCAGGACACATGGCGTCACCACACGTCTGCCCAATGGCGTGTCATAGGGATAGTGTACGGCCACTGGTTCGATGGCGGCGCCTCGATCCGCCAGATTGGCAGCAAGGATATTGAGGGCCAGCACAACCATGGCAATGTTGGTTCCTGTCACCTCGATCAAGAGTTGATCATCACCGATCCGCACTTCGCCAATTTCGCGGCTGTTGATGATGGGAGGAAAGGAGAGAGGCTGGTGGACCGCGTCCCGCAGGAACGGCACACGGGACTGGCCAGCCAAGAGAGTGCCATATTCCACCCCCTTTGGATGGACCATCAACATTTCCGAGAGTGTCATCACAGTCTCTACCCCCAGAGGAGTAAACCGGACATCATCCGGATTGACTGCTTCATAGGTAATAGGAAACTGAATGGGCTCAAGCCGATAGAGACCAACGGACACCATCTTCCGCTTACGTCCGAAGATGTCCGCCAGCTTTTCTTGAGTTTGAATGAGCTGTGCCAATCCCTGTTCCGTCACTTGATAGCCTCTTGCCGCACAGGCAGCGACATAAGGGCGTATGGATTGCAGTTCTGGATCGACGAGCAGGCGTTTGGGCCGCCGGGGCCGTTGGGACAAAAACGGATACGGCTTAAATATCCCCTCTCGCTTGATGCGGATTTGCCGCGCGATACCTTCACAACACCATAAATCGGGACGGTTGCTATCTTGTAACTCGATGCGCAGCTCTCCGGTCTCTGCTTGATAGCCCTTCACCTCACCCTTCACGAGGGTCAACCATTCGTCGAGCTGACTGAGCGAAATGGTCCGCGGCTTGTCAGGCATCGCCACTAGCCTTTCCAAATCGCTTTTTGAGATCGAAATCGTCGGCATCGGTTTCTAAAACAGTCCCCTCGTCGAGCGGATCAGTTCCAAATTATCGGTGAACAAGTCACGGATGTCGTGAATGCCGAGGGCCACCATGGCCATGCGGTCCAACCCCAGCCCCCAGGCGATTACCGGCACAGCAACCCCTAGCGGAAGCGTCACTTCGGGTCGAAAGAGGCCTGCCCCTCCCAATTCCATCCAACCTAACCGAGGATGACGAACGTGGAGCTCCACCGACGGTTCCGTGAACGGGAAATACGCTGGTACGAACTTTACCTCTTTTGCCTGGGCAACCTCGCGGGCGAACAGATTCAGCAAGCCCAACAACGTGCGGAAGTTGATGTCCTTGCCCAAAACGATTCCCTCGACTTGAAAAAAATCCGTTGCATGGGTCGCATCTACTTGATCGTAGCGAAAACACCGGGCAATCGAGAAATATTTCCCCGGCACAGACGGGGTAGCAGCCAGAGTCCTAGCCGAGACAGCCGTGCCTTGACTCCGCAAGACCAGCCGTTTAGCCCGTTCTACATCAAACCGGTATCCCCAGCCACTGGAGCCGGTTGGGCCACCCTGCTCGTGGGTCTGAGCAACGCGCGATAGGAATGGTTCAGCAATCGACGAAGCATGGGTAGGGTCTTTCACGAAATACACATCGTGAATGTCACGGGCCGGATGGAATTGGGGCATAAACAGGGTGTCCATGTTCCAAAATTCCGTCTCGACCAGCGAGCCTCGCATTTCCTGAAAACCCATGCCAACCAATTTGAATTTGACCGCGTCCAAAAATTCTCGATAGGGATGCTTTTTCCCCATAGCAATCCGAGGAGGTCGAAGGCTAATGGTGTACTTTCGAAACCGTTTGGTTCTCCATGCTCCGTCCTTCAACAAATCGGGGCTGAGTTGCGCCACCTCCTCGCTGTATCCTTGGTTCGCAAGGGCAGTCACAGCCACCGCACCCGCTGGAGACAGAGCATAGGACCGCATGACTTGCTCCTCAATGCGAAAGGGTTCCCTTGAACTCCCCCGTTTTACCGCGTACTCACGAATGAGGAGGCGATGATCCTCCGGAAAACTATTCAACGGTCGCGTCGCCTCATGAAGCTCGCCGAGCAGCAATCGCATCGCCTCAGCGGAGGGGCTCGGCCTGCCAGTGGATTCAAGACAACCACCTTGGATCACAAGGAGCGCCCCCTCCTTTTTGAGGCGTCCTATCGCTCTGCTCACTTCAGAGGGATCCAGATCTTCCCGCCCTTGAAGATCAGCGATCGTCAGCCATTTCCCGGTCGCTGAGGCCGCTCGCACAGCGGACAGAATCCGCTCAAGCGGCGACCCCTGTTCGACATAGACCTTCCCCCTCGGGGTCAGAGATACCATGGGGGTTACCGTTTCAGACACTGTAATCAACAACTGCTTAGCCACAAGCCATTCGATCGCCATGCTCAGCTGGGAGGACTCTAGCCCCGTCGCTTCAGCAAGCTGGAGAGTGGATAGAGCCGAGACGGTCCTATTCGTCCCAAAGACTTCGAGGACTTTCTTTTCGAGGGGGTGCAGATTGTCGCAGGAGGATACTGGTTCCACCGGATGCCTAAGGGAGAGCTGATGCTGGTTGTGCTGATGCTGGTTGTTTGGCTCCTCGCAAGGCGGCAATGGTTGCCGCATAATCCGAACTGGAAAAAATCGCCGAGCCGGCAACCAGAACATCAGCCCCGGCTTCTAACACCCGAGCAGCATTCTCAACTTTCACTCCACCATCCACTTCCAAAAAAGCCTCGCTGCCAAGTTGGTCGAGCCTTTGCCGTACCGCACGTATTTTCGACAGGCTCGAGGGGATGAACGTTTGGCCCCCGAATCCAGGATTGACCGACATAATCAGCACCAGATCCACATCTGCCAAAATCTCTTCCAGAAAATGAACGGGGGTCGCAGGATTCAACGTCACACCAGCCTTGACTCCCTGTTCTTTAATCGATTGCACGGTCCGATGCAGATGTGGACAGGCTTCCACATGCACGGTCAGGTAATCAGCCCCTGCCTTGGCGAATTCTCCAATAAAGGCATCGGCGTTCGTGATCATTAAATGGACGTCGAGGGGAAGTTTGGTTTCCTTCTTTAACGCCTGCACGATCGGAGGCCCCACCGTCAGATTCGGCACAAAATGTCCATCCATGACGTCAATGTGAAGGAAGTCCGCTCCAGCCTGTTCAACCGCCGCCACTTCATCGGCCAGTCGGGCAAAATCAGCGGCCAGAATGGAAGGGGCAATGAGAGCCGGTCGTCTCATCAAGACCCTGAATACACTCGTTTTAAGCGGACAGCGTAGAATCCGTCCATTCCAACCCGATTGCCCATGGTCGAAAATGCGCCCTGTGCCGTCACAAAGGAAAGGGCAGAGGGAGGGAGCCAGGGCTCTACCGACTCACGGATCCACCCGGCATGATGCCGGCAAAAGTGCTCAATCACCTCTTCGGTCTCTTCTTGTTCCGTGGAACATGTACTATAGACCAGCACCCCACCGGGCCGCAAGACAGACGCTACAGACTCCAGAATGTCTCCTTGCAGTTGACGATGACGAACTAAACGAGCCGGATTCATTCGACACTTGATTTCCGGATGTCGCCGCAAGACACCCAGGCCGCTGCATGGCGCATCAAGGAGGATCCGATCAACTAGACCGTCAGAGGCAACTCGTGCATCAGACGTTGCCGAGCCGAGGCCTTTAACAGGTGTTGCATAGTTTTTTTCTTCTGCGCCACAGCAGAACACTCGGATTGCCTCGCAGCTCTTTCGAACATCAGCAAGAAGAGCAGTCACGATCGTGATGCCCAATCGACGACAATTGTCCTGCAGGAGCTTCAGTCGAGCCGGTTTGCGATCAACAGCTATGATGTGACCACGATTGTCCATGAGTTCAGCCATGTGGGTGGTCTTGCCACCAGGGGCCGCACACGCATCCAGGATGAACTCGCCCGGCTGGGGGTCTAGCAACAGAGGAATCAGCTGAGCCGCCTCATCCTCCACATAAAAATCGCCATCGGCAAAGCCAGGGATGGCCGTGATCGCTCCGCAGCTCGGAAGCACAACTCCAACCGGGCTACAATGTGTGGGCATGGCCTCGATCCCATAACGGTGACATTGATCGAGAAACTGTTCTCTGGTCAATCGCAAACGGTTCACCCGAATGGTAAGCGGAGGAAGGGAACTGGCCGCTTCACAGGCTTGCTCCGCCTTCTCACGCCCGAATCGATCGACCCACCGGCGACACAACCAAGGGGGCACTGAATAGCGAATGGACAAGGCCCCGGCAGGATCTCGGTTGAGTGCAGGTTGGGGCGGCTCTGGCTTTCGAAGCAGATTACGTAACACGGCATTGACCAATCCACTCCAATCGTACTCCCATTGTGGCGCATACCATTTGGCCAGTTGAACCGACTCATTGACGGCTGCCGATGCAGGAATACGATCCAAAAATAATAGTTGATAAGCGCCCATCCGTACCGTCATTTGAACCGCAACGGGCAGTCGCGAGAGCGGTTTGTTCAGAATTGCGGCTAACCGCCAATCAAGAAACTCCAACCGTCTGAGCACTCCATAGATCAATTCCATTGCAAGGGCACGATCCCTTGCATTCACCGGATAGACTGTTATCAGTCTCTCAAACGCCTCATCGACCGTCCTCTTGTCTGACTGCACTGCCAGCAATACGGCTAAGGCGATAGCGCGAGCTGGAGAAACATGAGAGGGGATCAAAGATGAACAATGGTTCGAAGCCATCTGATTCGAGAATGACCAGTCGCAGGTAGGACAATCATGCACCGCCCCCCAGTCGCTCACCCACACTGAGACGGTGGCCTGCCAGGTATTGGCCAACAGTCATCCGTTTGGAATTGGCTGTTTGCAGTTCGAGGAGTTCTAAAACTCCTTCCCCTGTGGCCACCTTGATCGATTGTTTCGTGACGGCTAACACTGTACCAGGCTGACCGGTAGCGGGCTCTTGCACAGCCACTGCTTTCCAAATCATCCACCGATCAGCGCCATGGAAGGTATAGGCACCTGGCCAAGGTGTCAGCCCTCGAATGCGATTGACCAAGGCTGTGGCGCTCATTGTCCAGTGAATTTCCCCGTCCTCTTTTTTGAGGAGCGGGGCCATGGTTGCTTGACTATGATCTTGAGGGACCGGTCGGATCGTGCTCGCCTTGAGCCCAGCAATCGTTTGCACCAGTAATTCTCCGCCTAGCTTCGCTAAACGGGGAGCGAGCGTGCTAGTGGTATCATCTGGCAAGATAGGAATCTTCTCTTGAAGCAAGATAGGGCCAGTATCCATGCCTTCGTCCATCAGCATAGTCGTAATACCCGTCTCGGTCTCTCCGTTGATCAACGCCCATTGAATGGGAGCCGCTCCCCGATACTTTGGCAACAAGGAGCCATGCACGTTGACACAGCCGAGAGGAGGTAGATTGAGAATTGGCGCATGGAGGATCCGCCCGAACGCAGCGACGACAATCACATCCGGCTTCCAGCTAGCCAGACGTTCCAAAAAATCCGGTGTCCTAATTTTCAACGGTTGCACTACAGGAATGCCCGCTTGGTCGGCAATCACCTTGACGGGAGGCGGCGTGAGCACCTGCCCTCGCCCTTTGGGACGATCGGGCTGAGTCACCACACCAACGACATGATCGTCAGAATCGCCAGCTCGGAGTAAGGCTTCCAGAGACGGGACCGCAAACTCCGGTGTCCCCATAAAGACAATTCGCATGGTATGCCTCTAACACTGCCTCGACTGCATGACAATAGCGGCAGTCACCGTCGCCGCTTCATCGACTTGACTCGACCTTCCGCCCTCTGTTAGCATCGGCCCGCGGGGTGGAGCAGTCTGGTAGCTCGTTGGGCTCATAACCCAAAGGTCAGAGGTTCAAATCCTCTCCCCGCAACCAACCATTCACAACATTCACTTCTCTCTTCCAAAGTCAAGGGGTCTTGCTGACGGGGATCTGACGGATCGAAGCTCCATCACTGTCCGACTCCAATTCTCTTCATAGCTATCGGCGAAGCGCCGTTCTCAATGAAGACGCAAAGAAACAAGCACGAAGCCATCAGCCTGCCGCACCACCGCAGGCAACCGTTTGCTACCACCGGCAGACACTGAGCATCACCGGTACGTCAACAGCAGCGTACAGCCTGCCGTACAAGCTGAAAAGCAACGAAGGCCAGGCAGACGAGCGCGATTACCTGATTGGCGCCTTGCGAAGAGGCCGTGGCTAATCGAAACAATGAGCAGGGTAAGTGTATGGGGAAACCAGAATATATAAATTTCAGAGGGCTGACTTGATCCAAGCCAGCCCTCCGCATCTGTAAGAAGCACAGGATCTTTTTGGCACGGGGCTGTCAACTGACCGCCCCTTCTATGTTAGTAGCCGGCTTTGGCGTTGGCGTTGACCTGGCTGGGGAATGGATCCAGGATGCTCTTGGGCGCCCCGTTCCAAATCACGTCCGCCAAGTTCGACATGCGGCTC
>JANDJK010000110.1 GCA_024330925.1 Nitrospira sp. | reverse complement strand
TGACCGACACGGTTCCCTTCGATCGATCGGCTGTGGGCACGATCTGCTCGACGATGCCGCGGTAGCGCGCGCCGGGCAATGCGTCCAGCGTGATCTCGGCCGGGCAGTCCGGTGCGACCTTGGTCAGGGCGGACTCGGAGATATCCACTTCTACGGCTAGCGTCTCCAGATCTCCGATCAGCGCCACCGCCCCCCGGGCGTTGGTGGAGCCGGCCATGGGGGCGACGATTTCACCGACCTCGGCGAACTTCTTGAGGACGGTGCCGTCGAACGGCGCCCGGATGTTGGTGTTCTCCACCATCACGTTGGCTGTGAGCACGTCCGCCTCCGCGGCGGCAATGGCTGCCGAGGCGGAGCGCACCGAAGCCTCAGCCTTTCTGAGCCGATTGGCGGCGACGTCGAACTCGGATTGAGAGATAAATTGATCGGATAAAAGGGCCTTGGCCCTGCCATACGCCAATTGGGCATCTTGCAGCTCCGCCTGGGCGCTTTCCAAGGTTGCTCTGGCCGCCTCAAGTCTAGCGCGGGCTTGCCGTTGGAGAGCCAGCATGTCGGCCTGTTCAATTCGCGCGATGATCTCGCCTGCTTTGACACGACTTCCAATGGAAATGCCGAGGTATTCAAGGCGTCCGGTTCCCTTGGACGCGACGGAGGCCTGACGTTGCGCCACGACGTAACCGCTGGCCGTCAGGGGAGAGTCGGCGGGCACAGCGCCGATTGGTCGGAGGGCGACTGTGTCTACCTCAGGGATCGATTCCGAGAACGGAGACAAGCGGGCCATCGCCACCAGCACAAGCCCGACGGCGAAGACTCCTGCAAGCCATTTCAGCCGCGATGATGGGCGTCGGGGCGGCGGGTCTTCCCGAGGCATCCGCAGAATGGAAAGATCAACGTCGTTCGGCGGCGTGGGGGGCATTGGGGCGTTCCACGCGGAGATCATACAGTGGAAGACGGTCGGCATCGGGCGTACGCGATCCGAAAATCACGAGGAGAACGTCCGGTCATTCGTTTAAAGAAATGGCTGAATGCAAACCGGTCGCAAAACCCGGTCGCTTCGGCGATCTCATCTACACCGCGCTCTGTGTTGGTCAACAGGGTCATGGCGGTCTCCAGTCGGCACCGCTTGACATATTCTGAGAACGACTCCCCCATCGTGGCCTGAAACAGTTCAGAACAATATTTTTCAGAGTAGCCGAGAAACTACCCCAGTAGCCTCAGCGTCATTCCTTTGTGTAGGTTCATCTGCACAAAAAGCTTGATGCGAGTCGACAGGTCGACGTGTAGCTTCGCTCCTCGCGGCGATTTTAAGGCGTACTTGAGATTGAACAACGCGGCGATGATGCCCAGGACTTGGTACTCGGAGGTTGCCTGAGATAGGCGGTCGGCCCACTCCGGCGCATGACGGCGGAGTTCGGCGACCAGAGCACGAAGGCGACCTGGAGGCCGGAGCAATTGTGAATGTTTGGCCATAGCGTAAGCGGACCTTGTCAGCCGCCCGTAGCCCTTCTCTTCTTGGAGTCCTACGTCACGATGTTCAACCAGAGGATCAACTGCTTAGTGCAGGACGGCGTCGCGACTCCGCAGTGATACCGTAAAAACGCCCCTGGGCATCCCGTGACTCGGAGCTCAGGCCTGGCTTGTCCTTTGGCCGTGACCGACGGATTACGAGATCTGAAGGGCGGTGCGTTGCTTCTTCATTGAAATCAGTTCTCAATATCAGACATGTCAGGATACAGGAGAAGTTCGTTGCTAGGGAATGTTTATTTTCCGGAAAATGATGTTCAACAGCCGGATGCACTATAGACACAATAGCAGACACAGTAGCCGGAGATAGGTCATAGCTTGTGCGTACCCCGTTGATTCTGCTGAGAGAACGACCGAAGGCTAGGCTAGCCGACGCAACGGTGTACTGTGCCAAGGTGACGGACTTCACTACTCGACACATGCTCTGAAGACATGGCGAAGGATGTCGACGAACACATTGATGGGATCGAAACTCAATCGGAACCCATCAAGCAAGTCGGACTGGAGAACTATCTCGCTGAACAGATCAAGAAAGAATCGTGAGGCAATTATGAAAGCCAAAGCAGGCGTGCTTGACCATCTCAATGGGATAGTGAAAGCGGAGCTGACAGCCGTGCATCAGTCCCTGCTGCACGGGGCGTTGTGTAAGCATGGGGGCTATGAACGGCTGCATGAGCACTTCGAGTATCTCGCGCAGGAAGAAGTCGGCCATTCGTCGGGCTTGATCGACCACATCCTCTTCTTAGAAGGGACGCCGGACGTCGATCACCTGGACGCAGTGAGCCGAGGGTGGACCGTCGCGGAGCTCTTCACCAGCGACCTCAATTTCGAGCGTGACGATGTCGAGCTCCTGCGGAAAACCATCGCGCACTGCGCGAAAGTCCTGGACTGCACCACCGGGCACAAGCTGGAGGACATGGTGAAGGATTCCCAGGAGCATGTGGATTGGTTCGAGACCCAGCTTCGCGCCATCGATCAAGTTGAGTTCGACCACTATCTCTCCGAGCAGATCAAAAAGTGAGCGCCGCCTGAGGCGAGCGGTCGAACGCCTGGTCCGCCGCTCGCCTTTCCTACTGGAGGAGGTCAGGCCTTCTTGGCGATCGGGGATCCGTCCATCTCCAGCTTGATGTCGGTTTTCCTGCCGCTCTCATTGATAAAGTGCACGTGTACATATTCGTGATCGTCCGTATCGGAGTGTTTGATCTTCAGGTGGTCGATCTTTTGTTGGCCTTTCCAATCCTGAATCGCCTTCTGCGCGGTCGAGGGTAGCTTGGCGAGCACTTCTTTCAGGACATCGGATTCAGTCCCTCCCAAGACCTTCTTGTTGGTTGCATCCCATATCAACTCGTGCAGGCGATGCTTGCGTTCATAGGTGACTTTGATTTCGTCAGGACCAAGTGATTCATCGCCGAGACGACCCGATCGATTTCGGTGTAGCCGGTGGCCGGGATCGGCTCCGAGGCGGAATCTTGGAGCGTCCGGATGCCGTCCACCATTTGCTCGATCGCCCGATCCAGCCGGCGCGCGATGGACCACGCGCCCCACGCGATGGCGCCCGCCATGCCGAGCATCGAGAGCAACCCGAGACTGTAGTACTGCCATTGAGGATTGCGGATGCCGGGGAGCCGATGCATCAGCCACACCGCGCCGATGGCCTGGTTATCCCGCACCAGCGGAGCCGCCACGAAGAGGATCACATCGAACCCGCGCTCTACCTGCTCGCGGACAGGCGCCTGGGAGGCGATAGCTTCGCGCGCCAACCGGGAAATGGTAGGCCGTTCCGCTTCGGGGATGTCCAGCTTCGGGCCGGAGCCTAAATAGGTGGGGAAGGCATATCCAAGCAGCCTGTCTTGTGACCGTGAGTAGAACCCCCCTTCCGCTCCGGGAACATCCGCCAGGCTCTCCAGCGTTATCAGGCGGAGCGCCGGACCGTTCTCGATGAGCGGCCGCGCACTCAGTGTAGCCGCCGAGGTCGGACTGTCCGCCTTGTCGTACTGGCGAGCCAGGCGGTCCAAGGCTAGATTCAATTGCATCGTCGCGTCGGACATGCGGGCTGACTCAGTCATGTGCAGCAGTTGGAGTCCGAGGAAGGTGGCCGACGCGAGGACGACTCCGACCAAGATTCCGAGCAACTGGATGCGTCGCTTGAGCGACCATCCTGCGGGAAGAAAACCAGATTCGTCATGATCCTGTGTGACCTGGTGTGAGCGAGCGAGCCCATAGGATTGCGAAGAGGTCATTGCTGATGAGGATGTCATACCGATTTCGCCCTCCAGTAAGGCACACAGATTTCATGAAAGAGCGTCAGCATGATGCGTGCCACAGTGGTGTGAAAGGTGCGGTTCTCTATCTGTCTGATAATTATGATATTGATAAGTGATATCAACTTAGAAGGTGCTTCTATCTGTCCTAATTCCAGACGCCGGCCTGTCTCGTTTTCGGACAGTCTGCGGTGATTCTGTTTAAAGTTTAGGGTGCATCGGAGGCTTGGTGTGGAAACGTTGTTAATCACGCTTTCAGCCGCCGCGTCCGCTGCGACTGCGCAAGCCCTCTCGCCTGCCCTCGTCGGCGCTTGGCGCATCGGCACTTGATACGCCAGAGCTGGGGGTTTCTGGTCGGAGATTGGTCTATGACAGGGCAGGCATATCAGGAGAGTTGAGTGGGTAGGGGAGTACGTTGTCATCAATCCACCTGTCTCATTACGGTGTGAAGTCGTAAAAAGTGAACCTTCGCGACTATTGATAATCTTCCTTCAGTGATTTCATGAACCCCGCCTGGTCGATCGAGTGCCGAGTTGACACGAGGTGGCGAATTGCGGACGGCGATGGTCTTGCCGTCCGCTCGGACCGGGAGGGGGCGTACGCTGCGCGAAAAGCCCGCGGTGAGAACCCCGTCGCCCGCTTGAAGAAATGACTGAACGAAAATTGATCGCTGAATCCAACTGACGCGGCGATGTCCCTGATCGATTTGTCGGTGGTCAGCAGCAAATCGGAAGCGATTTCTGTCCGTCGCCGGGCCAGATAGCGAGAGAACGGTTCCCCCATCACGGAACGAAACAGCTCGGAGCAGTATTTTTCGGAATATCCCAGCCACTCGGCCAGAGTTTTGAGTGTGGGCCCTTCGTGCAGATGAGAGGAGATGAAATGCGCGATACTCGCTTGGCGCTTGCTGTGAGCATGAATGGCAGCAGCGGCTGAGTCTTGAACTGGTGTGGCGGAAGTAACGGAAACTGAGAGATCGAACAGTTTGCAGAGGACGTCTAAAAACTCCTGATCGGTCGCGGCGCGGGACAGTCTGTCGGCCCACTGGGGGGCATGTTGACGGAGTTGCTCGATCAGAGGACCCACGTGGGGGAGGTGAGAGGCGGCATGTCGAGGGGTATTCATGACGGTGGGGCGAGTGCCGCCTTCCTTGTGAAGAGGCAGGCCGTTGTGATGGTTCTTGTTACGGTCTCCCGACGACAATTCACAAGACACGCGATCGGCGCTTTTTTGTTTTGGCATGTTCAATAGCTTGTAAAACATGTTTCAACCTCGCTTGAAGACGACGGGTCCAAATGG
>JANDJK010000109.1 GCA_024330925.1 Nitrospira sp. | reverse complement strand
GTCCAGAGCATGGAGAGAAATCTTCGCCTTGAACCGACCATAGGGAATCACGTCCTCTGAGGAAAGTCCAAGAACGTGAGCAATCGCCTCAATAGGCTGAGGGGACACAGGCCAGGATGGGTTACTATCTTGCACGAAACATCCCTTTGCTCCGGAGGAATTACCAGCCTGTTTCAGATTGTAAAAGGAAGGATAGTCTTAATGCAGAGCTCACACATTTTGCTGGTCCTCTCCAGGGACACTCTCGGACTCCTCTCCTGGAGCCCTTCCCCTTCTCGATCACGACCGTAGAAAGGTATAGCCGGTCAGTTAAGACTACTCTAAGATGTATTTGAGTGGATCGATGGCCTGCCCGTTAACCTTGACCATATAGTGCAGGTGGGGGCCTGTCGAGAGACCGGTGTTGCCCACCAATCCCACCACATCACCACGGTTCACTCGCTGCCCCTCCTTGACAAGGGCCTTGGCTAGGTGGCCATACACCGTTTCGATTCCAAACCCATGGTCTAGTTTGACGAGATTTCCTAACTTGGAATCATACGTCGTCAAGATCACTCGGCCCTGTGCAGTGGCATGAACCGGAGCATTCGGAGGGGCGCCAATATCCAGTCCATCATGCCAACTGAGTTTTTCTGTAAAGGGTGAAATGCGGGGGCCAAACCCCGACGTGACCCATCCCTTAACCGGCCAAATCGAGGGCGTCGCGGCCCAGCGAGAAGACCGTTGCTCGGCTGCCTGAGCCAACTCGCTCAAAATTTGTTCCTGAACGGTCGCTTCCTTCGACAGCCATTCCAGACTCTCTTTCACGGAGGTAGCAAGACGGGTATTTTCCAGGTAATCGGGGTCGATCGCAGCAGAATGGTCGTGCTTCACCTCGCCATCGAGAGTGGTCCGTGGAGATCCAGCCGGCAGCCACCCGACCTCTGACAATCCTCCGCCCATCGCCTGTCCTCCTTCTGGCAGAGGAACGTCTTCTCCACCACGTCCGTTGACCATATCTCCGGTTTGAGGCACTTCGATGCCAAGCATCACGCGAAGCCGTTGATTGACCTCTTTCATAGCCAACAGTCGCCGTTTGAGGTCCTCCACTGCCGAGGAGAAGGCAGCCGTTTGTTCCCTGGCACTCATGGCTTCAGCACGGAATGCCGATAGCTCCCAAACCTCTCTGGTCCTCATGACATAATGGGAGATGACAAGAAAATCAGCCAAGAAAAGCACGCAGCACACAATCGCAAGATTGCGGACCAGTTTTTTAGGAAAATTAAACCGGATCGGCTTGGCCGTCGATCCGCGAAAGATGACAACGGTGTACGCCTCGTTGCTGTCTTGGTTGTTCGTCTGCGGCATGGTGTTCACTCCTTGTGAACCGGGGTGACCCAATCGCTCAAAGAGACCGCCAGTCTACTCATCCCAACCCCATCGGTCAACCCTTCTTTTGTCAGGATAGTTATCGGCATGGGACCAAAAAACTTGCGATCTTGATCAAAGACCACATGATCTATGATGTCTCCTTCATGACCCACTCGATATATTGTGGTAATCCATCTGTAACCGATAAGGCCAGCATTTCCGGTACTTGGTAGGGGTGGACCTTCAACAGGGCTTCCCGGAGCAGGGGAAACCGATCTTCTGTTGTTTTCAAGAGCAGAAGAACCTCCTCTTCTTTTATCACCTTCCCCTCCCACCAATAGACGGAGTGGGCTCCAGGGACTGTCGTGGCACAAGCAACATATCGCTCTTGAACCATTTGTTCGGCAATCCGATCGGCTTCTTGCTGATTGGGCGCTGTTACAAGGACAACGACCACCTGAGGAACATCCTTATTCATGGCCATTCCTAATGACTTCAATGACTCAGATGCCAACCACCCCACCAAAGAACTTCCTGACCCTGCACGCTCGCAATCGTTCTTCCCAGGGCACAAGCAACAATTATACCCACACGGAGAAGAAGAAGAGATATAAAGTTATTTGTTTTCAATCTGTTAAGCAACCAAACGGTTGGGAACTGCTCTGCAGTGACAAGGATTGTCTGTCACAGCCTTCAATTTGGAACAAGGGGATAAGAAATGAATATACTCTCACCCCCGCTGTCCTTTCCCACTAGCCGTTCGTTGACGCTCCTCCTTTTCTTGCTCGACCTTTCCCATGGTGGCCAACTCCGAACAGTAGTGGGCAAAGGCGCGGATTCCTCCTGATGCTTGTCTCCAATCGAAGTGTTCATTTGGCGCGTGGTATCCATGCTCTGGCAAGCTTAAGCCCATGAAGAGGATCGGTACGCGCCATGTCTGTTGCATGGTGACCACAGCTCCGATGGAGCCCCCCTCCCGCACCAAGGCCGGTTCTTTGCCAAATCCCTTCTTTATCGCCCTGCGGATTGCTTCAACGTAGGGTCCTTCAAACACTCCACGAAACGGACGCAAGACCCCTTCTTGGGTTACGGTGACATCTGGATTAAGCTGCGCCACATGGTTCTTCAAAAGAGCAAAGATGGTTTCTGGAACCTGGTTTGGCACAAGGCGCATGCTAACCTTTACCTCTCCATAGCTCGGGACTATGGTTTTGATTCCAGCTCCCGAGTATCCTCCGTTGACCGCATGGAGCTCAAACGTCGGCATGGCCCAGATCCGGCGCATGACTTCAAGAGGATCGTCTGTACGAAGTGATCGGAATCCATAGGCCGTTTTGAATCGACTCACCCGAAAACCAGACCTCAGGAAATCCCTGAGTTCCTCTTTGGTCGGTTCAACCACCTCGTCGTAAAAGCCGGGGATCTTGACCCGTCCGGTTTTGGCATCTACACAGCCCTGCACTACCTCTATCAACTCGGCCAAGGGATTGCGCGCCGCTCCCCCTGTGAGTCCTGAATGGGCATCCTTGCTCCCGGTGCGGAGGGTCAACCGCGCCCCCAGCAATCCCCGCAATCCATAGGGGACGGCCGGCCGGCCCTTTGCAATCCAAATCGTATCGGACACCACCACCGAGTCCGGACGGGGAACGGCCGCTCGGTTCTTCAGACCCGCGGCAAAGTGCGGGCTTCCGATCTCTTCCTCTAGTTCCCAAAGAAATCGAACATTGATCGGCATCTCCTGTTGGACAGCGAACAATGCGCCGAACAAGGCGGACAGTGCCGGTCCCTTGTCATCCGTCGCGCCCCGACCGTGGTAGATGCCGTCTTCCTTCTTGAATGCAAACGGTTCCCTCTTCCACTCAGGCTCCTGGGCCGGTTGCACATCCAGATGATTGTAGATGGTCACAGTGGGATACCGCGATCCAGCAGTCCATCCTCCGGACACAAGGGGATACCCTTCCGTCTCGACGATAGTCGCCTCCGCTCCCAACTCGGTCAAACAATTCACAGCAAGCTCCGCCATCCGCCGCATGTCGCCGGCACGGGAGGGGTCCATGCTGATCGATGGAACCTGCACCATCTGCGCCAAAAAGTCCTCATAGCGGGGACGAATGGCTTTGACGAAAGACTGGAGCCGCCGTTCCTCAACCATCCTACCCATCCTCCTTTCCCGACCTCTGCACGCGTCACCGCAAGGAGCAGATTGTAGCCGGTCACTTATGCCAAGAAAAAGTGTAAACGCAAGCTTTTGGCAAGCTCCGTGCTAGAATATAGAGTGGAGCTAGTGATTGACTTATTCCTCCCATGAACGCCCCGTTCCGCCACAGCCTTCTCCCATTCCTATTGCTAGTGTTCAGTGCGTATCCTTCTGCTTTTCCGTGGACAGACGAGCCCATTACCATCCGCCAAATCCTCGAAGAGCCACAAGCCTATCACTTGCGTCATGTCACGCTGCGCGGCACCGTTCATGACCTCGTTCCGCTCGATCCCTACAAACGTCCAGACGAGATCGTCTGCTACGGTGCCTACCTGTTCCGCCTTGAAGATGAGACCGCCGGTATCCCTGTTGCCATCTTGGGCCTGTGCGGCACCCCAGTGATCCGGGACCTAGACGTGGAGGAAGGCGATCAGGTCGAGGTCAGCGCCACCATCCAAGCGCCAGGACATCATGGATACCACTTGAGTTTCAGCGGCCTCAAGATGATGACCGATCAAGATGGCATCGTGCAGGCCATCGCCGATCGCATTCGGCCAGTCATAGAATAGAATCGATGATGGAGCTGGTGGAGCAGGACACCAGCAGACAAACTCCTCGCCCCTCGTCGATCATGTGACGATTTCTCCCCTGTTCTGTCCGTGGTAAAAGCGACAAGCACGGCGCGGCAATGCTCATCGAGCCTCGAAGAAGAGCAACAGACCAAAGAGAAGAAGATGCTGGTCGGCGGCTAGGAACGGCGCACCAGATGCCTGTTGTCCATTCTTAAAAAACCCTCCCCCCACCCCGGTTGATCTGTCGTAGCGATACTCAAGCCTGGTCACAGTCGTGAGCCAAGGAAAGGGCACTTTATACTCCACAGTAGAAGTGATGGCTGTGACGAATTGCTCCGAACCAGTCCATCGTCCGTTGCGATCCCAGTAAAACTCGGGACGTACCGCCACAGCCCATGAGTCGGTAACCTGCCGCCGTACCGTGAGAGTGCCGCTCATGACAAAGGCGCGAGGACTATCGGGACGATGAGCGACGTTTTCCGTTCCGACATCGTAGGACGCGGCAATCGTCAATGCCTCGCTTTTCCACTCTACGATGTGATTGGCGTAGAGTCTCCAAAACTCCAGCGAGGCATCCGTTTGATCCGGTCCCCAGTAGAGAGTCTGTTGGACGGTCAGGTGCGGCAGGAAGCGAAAGGACCATTTCACCCCATACGACGGCTGCGCAACCGTGTAGGAGAGATGAGCGTATCGATTGATCACAAACGGTGAGATGGTCAATCGGTCGTTCACCGGATAAAGAACGTTGAACCCGAACATCAGATAGGGGGAATAATCGGCGGTCCATGAGCGGGTATAGTTCGCGTTGTCCTTCGCAGAGAGCGACTCATACCCCATCAGGCTCTCGAACAATCCGACCGTAACCAACAAGCCGTTGCCCATCGGCGCGAGATAGGACACATTGGCCCGATGCACGTGCCGCAACATGTCCGCCCCTTCCACCTTTTTTTCTCCGGGAAGAAAGGCGAAGTCCACCGTGTCATAGCCGCCC
>JANDJK010000108.1 GCA_024330925.1 Nitrospira sp. | reverse complement strand
TCACGATTGCGCGCTGGGACCGGTAGTTCATGCCGAGGTTGATCGTGCGTGGCGCTCGACCGAGCTTCTTGCGGCAGCGGTCCTCGAACTCCACAAGGTTCTCCACGGTCGAGCCGCGGAACCGGTAAAGCGCCTGGTCGTCGTCGCCGACGACGCAGAGGTTCCGGTGGCCGAGAGCCAGATGGAAGAAGAGCAACTCCTGGACGTGGTTCGTGTCCTGGTACTCGTCAACGATGACGTGCCGGAGAACCTTGCTGGTGTCCTCGTTAGCGCGGCAGTGATCGAGGGCCTTCTGTTGGAGCAGCGACAGATCGGTCAGCCCGAGCTCACGGTATGCCTGGTACAGCATGAGGAGCTTCTGGAGGATGGGGTCGCGCGTCGCACGGATGGCGCAGGCGGGATCGAGGCACTCCTCGCTGAACCGGTTGAAGAGCGAGATGGTGGCCGCAACAGCCTCGTGGTGCGACTTCGATCGGCGCTCGGTCAGGTACTCGGTGATCGTCTCGTTCCCTTCGCGCTCGAACCCGGCAGCCTTGAGGAGATGCTTCCACTGTTCGAGCACAGTGAAGTACTGGTCCAGCTCGTCGGCCAGTCTGACGTTCTCCTGGCGCATCCTGCCGCAGGAGAAGCGGCGATCGGCAAGGATGCGCCGGCAGATCGAGTGGACTGTGCCAATCAGCATGCGGGAGAGGTCATAGGGACGTCCGTTCAGCTTTGTGACCATCGACAGGTAAGCTGTCAGGCCCTGGCGGAGCTGTAGCGCGGCCTTCTCGGTGAAGGTGCCGAGAAAGATCTCCTCGGGCGGAACCTCGTGGAAGACGATCAGGTTAAGTGTGCGCCAAAGAAGCACGCGCGTCTTCCCCGAACCGGGGCCTGCGGTGATCAACAAGGGGCCCTCGGTATGCAAGATGGCATCCCGCTGTTGCTGGTCGGGGTTGAACTTAGCCTGTTTCCATAATGTCTCGATCGAGAGGGCCATTCCTCTCTTACCTCCTTCATCTCCGGTGGTACCCACAAAATCCATAGTTGCCTGGTCGTGCTGGATGGTGGCACACCTTGCATGCTGGTATTGCTTCGGACAATTCTGAGTTGCCGTTTCGATGCAGGAGAGTGTTCGTTGGACACCATTCATGCTCCGTCATTTCCTCAGGATGCAGGATCAGCCTCGCAGCTTCATGCATTGCCGCAGTATCCTCAAAGCTCTTTTGATCAATGAGGTCACCGACGGCAAGTTTTCGCTCATCGTCGGTTGGTTCATCGGTAGGCCGGCCTCTGCGCTTCCGCGCAACGAGGTAAATCGCTGTCTCTCTGGTGTCTGGCCACCGGCCCGCGCCTCCCATGTGCGCATTTGCGCAACACAGCACACCACGTTGTTGTAGAAACCGAACAAAGCGCTGAGCCGTTAATTCCCACTTTTCGGTGCGTATCAAGGAGGTCCGTGTCCGGAACGCGACCATGGCAACAGTGGACCGCCACCCTTCGAACCAGAAGAGGCGCTCCCCCCAACGCTGTCGGAGGCGTGCCGGTTCAGCCGCGGCTCGGCCAAGATAGACCTCTACTTGAGAGAGCTCACAATCCATGATCTCAGGCAAACCGTGGATGGCGCGCATGACAACCTCAACTCCCTCCTTCAGCTTCGAAACCTGGGGAGCCCCGTCGAGTAGCTGCGCCAAGAGCTCATTAGGATAGGAGTCTAAGTGATTCAAAGGGACAATCTGCGCCATCAACGTTCCCTCGTGTTTGGTAAGATAGTTTTTCCTTTTGGAGGCATCGGGGTCCTCCAGCAAAACCATTTGACTTTAAGTCGCGTTCCTTGTTCGGCAGGTGATCTTCCGAAACTCATCAAACTGTCGGCTTTGCCTCCCGCATTCCGCCTTCGCCACAGCTCCTGGCTTCGCACAGGTGCCGTCCATTGGCTGCTGCTGGATACCGCTAAATACCTTAGCAGCGGCCACGTAAGTTACAAGCAATTTCACAAATCCGTTTGCCCAGGGACCCATTATCTGGGGGATCAAAGGATCAAAAAGGACGAGCCTTGAAGAAATGGGGTCAAAAAGAAATGGGATCAGGTTTTACCATCGTCCAGGAGTCTGATCCTCTGTCAGAGGTGACGGCGAGTTGCCGCTGACTGGTCCATTTCCTTGGCAATCGCAACGAGCCGATTCTCCATCGCCAAGATGCCATCTCACTTGATCGAACACGCTCGGTCTTCACGGATGACGTTAGCCACGCCTCTTGTGTAACTGCGAGATCTGACCTCATTTGTAATTGCATTCCCAAGACCTTGGCAGCCCATGAGACGGCGTATCTGGCAATGGCAGGCTGGTCGCCAGAGTTTGGCAGAGAGGATTGTTAACGGGAGAGTGCGGCCCGTAACGGGCCTCGACGGTCTTGCGGCCGTAGACGAGCACGCGGTGTTCGATGGGCCGGTGCACGGCGCGGGCGAGCGTGATCTCTTCCAGATCCCGTCCCTTTGCGAACGGGATCGGCGACGGCTGGGAAGGAGGCCTGTTACCTGGCAGAATCCCCCTCACCACACCCTTGCCTGTCTGAGGCTCGTCGAATGCTCCCACAAGGGGCGAGGGACAATTATTGGAGGCAGTGCACGATGTGTCCGGCACGTGGGTTTGGTGGAAGGTTGCGGGGCGCTACTTGTTGTCGAGCGGAGGCGGCAACCACAGTACCTGATTGGAGAAATCGACCGTGTGATAGCGGAGCAAAAAAGCGCGGAAGCGGAGAATCAGTTCTCGCAGCGGGACTTGGTGCGCCAGCAGAATGCCGGCGTGCGACCGATGGGCTTCATTCCAGGCCTCAGCCAATTGCAAGAAGTCCCGGGTGTCATGTGTGAACAGGGTGCGGTGTTCGCGGGCCGCAAACGAGAGTTGGAATTCGTCCGTGGCACCCAGGTTTCCCGCTTCGCGAGCGGTGAGACAATCCATGCCGTGTTGGCGCAGGACAGGCGACAGCGCAACCGACGCGGATTCGTCGAGGTACAGTCTCACCGTGCTGTCTTGGTGAGGAAGCCAGGGTCGAGCGCCTCGTGCTCGGCGATCTCACGATCGATCGCCTCCCGATGATCGTAGTAATACGAGAGTGCGTCATAGATCGCCGCGAGCGTCAGATGGGGGTACTGCTGCAACAGTTCCTCGGGTGTGACCCCGTGAAACAAGGTCGCTATCACCACCGTTCGCACGGTGATGCGCGTGTCCGCAAGACGCGGACTGCCTCCACAGACGCCTGGATCGCTGACGATATGAGGATGGGTGACCGTCGACATGCGGTCAGTCTATCGGATTTCTCTCACCAGGACAATCCGTCACTGTTTTTTGTTGGAAACACCGGAGAAAAATGGCGGGTGAATGAAGGAATCATCCATTTTGGTGAGCCGAAACATGTTCACCGCAATTGCGGACCTCTTGCCCATCAAACGCCGTACCCTGAAAAGTGGAAGAGACATCGGTCGGAAACTTCCGGAATCGAGTATCGTTTACTGCGCACAATCGTTCGTGCCCGATCCGTCCATTACGCTGCCGCAACCCTTCGCATTCATCGCCGAGACGATGCTCGGCGCCTCTCAGCCGTCGGCCGCGCTTGCTCGGCTACGAGACGGCCTACGACACAATCATGTCGGACGAGGCGTGGATCGAACAGGCGCTCGGCGAGGATGATTGGCAGCTCACGCGCGACAGACGTCTGGTGTTTTTGCAAGCTTCTCCGCAACCGACATACCCGATTGCCAGCGACTGGATCGAAGGCCAGCTCCACCAACTTCACAAGACCTCACGGTCGGGCTCCACGTCACCCACCGCTCGTGGCAACCGGTATTGTCCTGGGAAGTCCCCCGACATTTCTGTGAAACGAATTGCCCGAACCGAATCGGTATTGGCGGACTCGCCGGCGGTTTGGGGATGGTCGGGATGGCGGCCGATGCTGCGACGGGTGGTCGCGAAACGGTCATCACCGTGAATGTTGATGGTTGCCACATTTCCCGAGGCCTTGGTAGCCCATGAGACGACGTATCTGGCAATGGCAGGCTGGTCGCCACAGTTTGGCAGAGAGGATCGTTAACGGGAGAGTGCGGCCCGTAACGGGCTTTCAGTCGAACACGACCGTCTTCCTGCCGTAGACGAGCACGCGGTGCTCGGTGGGCAGCCGCACGGCGCGGGCTAGCACGATCTCTTCCAGATCCCGTCCCTTTCGAACCAGATCCTCCACGGTATCCCGGTGGCCGACGCGGATGACATCCTGTTCGATGATCGGGCCCTCATCCAGGTCCTCGGTCGCGTAGTGGGCGGTGGCGCCGATGATCTTGACGCCACGTTCGTAGGCTTGGCGGTAGGGATTCGCTCTCACTGATGTTCTTTCAACGGTGCCAAGACCTGCTGCTCCTGGCGGGGCTTGGTCTCTTTGGTGACGGGAGAGACGGCAAACGGAATCTTGAACAGCTCGGCCCAACGGGCGCAGGTGTCATGATTGGAGATGATGACGGGACTGTCGATGGGCAGTCGCGCCGGTGCCGCTGCAACAGATCCGCCAGGCAATGGTCCTGTTTGGACACCAGGATGCCGACGCGCGTCCGATGGCTTGAGCGGTGGACTTCATACCGCATGTCGAAGACTATGGCGATCGGCGCAAAGGCTGACGACGAGGATGTTCCCGCCGAAATCGTGGATGAAATCTGAGACGAGGATAACGATGTCTTGTCGGTCTTAGCAGAGGATCAGGATGATGACAGATTCACGGCGTTCTGAATTCATGTGAGAGTTGCCCCGCGCGGGAGAGGTTGACGGGGAACAGGTTGATTGGACTGAGAAGACGGTGAGCTGACCGATGTGTGAGGCGCAGGGTCAGGCGACGATTTCTCCGACGAGATCATAGGTGGTGGCGTCGGTGATTCTGACGGTGACGATGTCACCTGGTGTTGGGAGGTGACCGTTCCGAACCATCGGGGTGTGAGAAGCAGACGATTCCTCGTCGGCTTGGCCGAGATACACCACGCCGTCGATTTCCGGGGCCAGCCCCTCGTGACGGCCTTCGAGGTCCCACTCCTGTTCTTCCGAGGGACCATCGACCAAGACCTCGATCACCGAGCCGACTTTCTCCCGGCCCTTCGCCGCCGCAATCGTCTCCTGCACGGCTAAGATTGCAGTCCGGCGTTCTTCCATCACGGTCCGCTCGACTTTGCTATCCAAGCCGAACGCCGGTGTCCCTTCTTCATCGGAGTAGCCAAACACCGCCACCCGATCGAACTGTGCCTGTTCGACGAAGGTCTTAAGTTCGTCAAAGGCCTGGTCGGTCTCGCCCGGAAAGCCCACGATGAAGGCCGTGCGGAACGTGACGCCTGGCACACGGGTCCTGATGCGCTCGACCAGCTTCTCAATTGCGGCTCGATCGCACAGCCGGTGCATGGCC
>JANDJK010000107.1 GCA_024330925.1 Nitrospira sp. | reverse complement strand
CACAGCATAAAGGATCTTCTCCCGGCTGAAGCTTTCCCGCTGGAATCTCATAGATGAATCCCCCCGCCGCATGGCGAAACTGTCGGACCAAGACAACCGTACCATCGTCCTTGATTGGCACAACAGCAGCGGCACCAGGATGGCGAATGGTTTCGAGTTCCACAGTTTCTCCATTTGGAAGAAGAACCTGTTCGAGATTCAACGTGACGACTTTGCCGCTGTAAATGGTTCGTGTCATCAGCAGTGGTCCTCTCATTCTCGGGAAGCCCTGGAACGCGACCCGCCTCTTCATCAACCTTTGCCGTTAGATTTTGCCTCGCTTGCGATAGAAGGGCAGTTTTACAACGATGGCGGGAACGGCTTTCCCACGAATCTCAATGGCAAGAGGCGCTCCAGGACTGGCAGAGGCAGCGGGCACATATCCTAGCCCGATTCCCTTTTGCAGAATGGGCGAGAAGTTTCCACTAGTCACTCTTCCGATCGCGTGGCCAGTCACGCCATCTAAAATGGGAAACCCCTGCCGGGGAACACCTTTCTCCACCAACTCGAAACCAACCAGGCGACGAGATGGCCCAGCCTGCTGCTGAGCCCACAAGATCTCCCGCCCAATGAACGTCTCTTTGTCAAAATCGACCGCCCATTCTACCCCTGCCTCTAGCGGTGTTGTGTTCTCGTCGATATCGTTGCCGTACAGAAGGTAGCCCATTTCCAAGCGAAGGAGGTCACGTGCGCCAAGCCCAGCTGGTTTGATGCCAAAGGGCCGCCCGCTTTCCAACAAGGTCGTCCACACTGTTGCGGGGGAGCCAAATACATAGAACTCGTAGCCAAGTTCACCAGTATAGCCGGTCCGGGCGACAAGACACGAGACGTCTCCAATGGTCACTCTCGCCGATTCCCTTCGCTTCAGCTTCTCCAGTGCCGGTACTCCCAGCGTTGCGACGATCTCCCTACTAGCCGGTCCCTGCAAGGCGATTTGGGTAATTTCCTGTGACTGGTCCCGGATGATACAGTGCGAAAACTCCGATGCTTGGTCCAGCAACCACGATAGAATTTTCTCTCGATTTGACGCATTCACACAGAGTAAATATTCGTCGGAATCCCCTACCCGATAGACGAAGATATCGTCCTTGATACCCCCGTCGGGATTGCAGACCAATGAATAGTGGGCCTGCCACGGTGCAAGGGCCGCAACATTGTTCGTGGTCACGAACTGCAAAAACCGACCAGCCGACGGTCCTCCGACCAGAATACGTCCCATATGACTAACGTCAAACAACCCCGCACAGGTCCTCACTGTTTGATATTCGTCCACCACTCCACTGTATTGAAGAGGCATATCCCAACCGGCAAACGCCACAAGCCTGGCACCTGCGGCCCGATGATAGGTCATCAGTGGAGTCTGTTGCCGATCATTCATCGATGACACCTTCCTGCAGAGTGTCCCCTGAGGGCCCATCCGAGGATCGCACACGTTTATGGGACCGTGACGCTCGCTTCACCATTAGCTTGCCCCTCTGGTTCGGCAAAGATGGCGACACAGGCCGAATAATTGTGGAGAACATTTCGCCTCCCCACCGGACCAATCTCTCCTTGAGCAAAAAACCCCGCAACAGGAATGCTCCCCAACCGTTCCTCGATGGTGCGGGCATCGTGGTGAGGGCTGCCAAAGAACCCCTGCCCTCTCCCGCAACAACTAAAGAGTAACGCTCCAAGAGGCTTGCGGCGACGCCGTGCTCTATCGGCATCCAGCAACGCTCGTAAGTCTTTGCTCCCCGACGGTGCATCTCGTAGTTGAAATTGGACCGTTTGGCCTTCGCGCACCGTCTCTCCGATCACCACCGCCCCCGTTGCTTGGTCAACGCCTATCACGTGCCGGATGAGAAAATCTCCCCGCTCAAACCGATCACGATATTCATCAATGGCAAGGCCAATATGGAGGGCATGTCTCGCTTGATCTCGCTCCTTGTCAGATAGGCTGTCTAGCAAATCCCGTAGCCGATCCAGCGCTGGTTTCCCACCCAGCTCATAGATACAGTTGTGTTGAGCACTTGTGACCACAAACCGTTCTCCTACTAGTTTGCATCCCTGTGAGACGACGGGACGGACAGCCACAGGACCGGCAAGCCGGACCCCGATCAATCCATCACTGAAAACCCTGCCTTGCAAGATCAGACGATTCTCGCCCCTCTCACTTCCTCCGCCTGCCAAACCTCCGAATGCCATCGTCTCCGGATACTGCTCGGCGAGCAGCGCGAGCGCTTCTTGGATGGGCATCGACAACGGATCGGCCAGCAGCAGCAAGGCAGAGGGTGCCTCGACAGGCTCAGGTCTCTCGTGCATTTGAAATTGATCGTGAGTCAAAGAAAATGAAAAACGAATGGGGTCAAGTCGCACACCCGGCAAGGAAGCAGCCCAGAGCGCGATGCCTGGAAGGGCCTCCACTTCTTCAGATCCCGCGATGACTCCTTCACCGCTGCATCCAATCAACACCGTCGGCGACAGTAGCTGATGGACAGCCGAGGTTAATGTTTCCGCATGCTCTCTGTGATGCGGCGAGAGGAAGAGACACGCAAGATCAACGGGCCCGGTCCCTAATTGAGACCGAATCTTATCAGCAAGCTCGCCAGCAGCCGACTCCACCTCCGCTCGTTTAGACAATGCAGCAGCAAACCGTAATGCCGACGGCATGGGAGGTGAAGGGGGATACCGGCCAACCCCGCGGCGAGCGGTCCAATGTCCCGTGGGCTCGTTCATACCCCCGGGTCCATCCGTTGAGCCCGATCCTGCGCCAACTTCTTGTAATAACGCCAGAGATAAGAGTGATAGTCGTCAAGCTGAGCAAGCAGATAATGCAGCTCGGTGGGATCTTCCGTTTCCAACGCCCGAACCATGCGCGTTTTCAGAAATTCCGCAAACGCTTCGGTTTTTTCCACCGCCGTCAGCAGCTTGAGGCCACCACCGATTTGATACTCTCCCATCACGTCAACCGTTTGTTAGAGCCGGGAGTGAGCATACAAAGAGGGCGCTGCAATTGCAAGTTTCTTGGCCATCCGTGATCGCCAGATCGTCTCTTGAACGTAACCACGCTTGTTTCCTCTTTCGTGGAAGTATACGAAAGTATACGATTGGAGCAAAACCTGGACGCCTTCCTCATCGTCATTCACATTGCTTGAGCCGAACAGAGGGAGCGGTATAGGCTAACTGACGGACAGGAACACGACGATGGCCAACTTTTCTCCAGCTACGTTGTCGGCCGACATGAGGGCGGGGCTCGTCGTGTTCCTTGTCGCGTTGCCCCTCTGTTTGGGAATCGCCCTCGCATCCGGCGCGCCGCTGATGTCGGGACTGTTGGCAGGCATCGTCGGCGGAATCGTCGTGGGAGCGGTGAGCGGGTCGCACACAAGTGTCAGCGGACCGGCGGCCGGTTTGACGGCTGTCGTGGCAGCCCAGATTACCGCGCTCGGCTCGTTAGAGACGTTTCTCCTGGCAGTGGCCGTTGCGGGATTGATTCAAATAGGCTTGGGCCTGGCCAGGATGGGGTTCATTGCCGCGTTTTTCCCCTCCAGCGTCATTAAAGGACTCCTCGCTGCGATCGGCGCCATCCTCATTCTCAAACAGATCCCCCATGTCTTGGGGCACGATACCGATCCTGAAGGGGAGATGTCGTTCTCCCAACCGGATCAAGAAACGACGTTTTCCGAGTTGCTCGGTCTGTTCGGTGATTTTCAATTGGGTGCCCCGTCATCGGCTTGCTGTCGCTCGCCGTCTTGGTGATGTGGGACAGGTGGAAACCGCTGAAGGAATCACTGGTTCCGGCTCCTCTGGTCGTGGTGATGCTGGGCATCGGAATAGGCTTGTGGTTTGAGCACCTCGGCGATCCCTGGCTGATCACATCGAGCCATTTTGTCCAAGTTCCCATTGCCGGGGACCTTCGGGGATTCTTGTCCCTCCTCTCACCACCGGCCTTTTCACAGTGGAGAAACCCGGCGGTGTACACCGCAGCCCTCACCATCGCGGTGGTTGCATCGCTGGAGACCCTCTTAAATATCCAAGCCGTGGACAAGCTTGACCCTCGACAACGACTTCTCCACCGAATCGCGAGCTGCTGGCCCAAGGGGTTGGAAACGTTGTCTCCGGGTTGATCGGCGGGCTTCCCGTCACATCGGTCATTGTGCGCAGCTCCGTCAACGTGATGGCGGGAGGAAAAACGAAACGGTCCGCCATCATCCATGGAGCCCTGCTCCTGGTGGCTGTTCCACTCATTCCGACATGGCTCAACAAAATCCCCCTCTCTTCCTTGGCGGCGATTCTGCTGGTGACCGGCGTCAAACTTGCGAGCCCCGCATTGGTCAAACAAATGTGGAACGAAGGACGATCTCAGTTTTTGCCGTTCGTGGTGACGGTCATCGCCATCGTGCTGACCGATCTTCTCACCGGCATCCTCATCGGCTTGGCGACCGCCATCGGGTTCATTCTCCACAGCAACATGCGTCACCCGATACGGCGCGTCGTCGAGAAACACCTGGGCGGGGAAGTCCTGCACATTGAACTGACCAATCAGGTGAGCTTCTTGAATCGCGCGGCTCTCGCTCACGCGCTGTCGGAGGTCCCGGCAAACAGCCATGTGCTGATCGACGCCCGACAGACAGACTACATCGACCCAGATGTGCTCGACCTGATTCGCGACTTCAAGGATCTGTCCGCTCCCGCTCGCCATATCGAGGTCAGCCTGGTCGGGTTTAAGGCCCGATACCGGTTCGAGGATCAGATTCAATACCTTGATTATTCGACCTGTGAGCTTCAACAATCTCTCACTCCCCGACAGGTCCTTCAAATCCTGAAAGACGGCAACGAGCGGTTTCGCAGCGGTCGTCACCTCACCCGTGACATGGTCCGTCAAGTCCGAGTGACGGCTGATCGACAACATCCATTGGCCGTCGTGCTGAGCTGTATCGACTCAAGAACCCCCGCCGAGATCATTTTTGATTTGGGGATAGGAGATATTTTCAGTATCCGCATCGCGGGAAACGTCGTAGGTCCTCAGATTCTGGCCAGCGCGGAGTACGGTTGCGCGGTCGCCGGGGCCAAGCTGATTCTTGTGGTGGGCCATACACGCTGTGGGGCCGTCACCACGGCGGTCAATCTGGCTTGCTCCGCTCAGACCGCCGCCGCGGCCACGGGATGCGATCACCTCGGATCCATTATCACCGACATTCAGTCGTCCCTCGACCCAACCGCCTGCCGAGACCTTCGAGAGGGAAAACAGGGGACGCTCGACGCCTTCATCGACGCCGTCACCCGTCAAAACGTGCAGCGGGCGGTCGAATCCTTCCGCCGGTATAGTCGCCCGCTGGACAAGCTGGTTCATGACCAGTGCCTCGCCTTTGTCGGCGCCCTCTATCACGTGGAAAACGGAGCGATCGAGATATTAACGGAATGTCCGGCAGAGCCAACGACTCCACCTTCCTCAGACACAAACATTCTTTCCGCTCTTGGCTCGAAACGGCATCACGACGCCAGTCAGTAGCGGATGGCATCCGCCAGGATGGTCTTCAGGCGATCGAGATCGATGGCGTCCACTCGATAGTC
>JANDJK010000106.1 GCA_024330925.1 Nitrospira sp. | reverse complement strand
ACTGCCGATTTTTGATCAGAGAAATCCGCTCCGCCAGTGCGGGATTCTGTGTGATGGCATAGGCTTGCTCATAATAGGGCAACGCCTCATCCAAGCGGTCGTCCCAGTAGAGGAGATTGGCCAAGCCTTCAAGGGCCTCTGCATGGTTTGGATTCTCCCGCAACACCTGCCCATACAGCGCGTTTGCTTCCGCCGTCGATTGCTGCCACGACAGCACGCGAGCCAAGGCGGTTTTGAGGTCGAGGTCGTGTGGGTGCCGTTGAACGAGCGAGCGATACAGGTCGGTCGCCTCGGCGTACGATCCCTGCCACGATAGCACGCGAGCCAAGGCGGCGCGAACGTCATCGTTGGTGGGCTGTCGAGTCAGAATGGTTCGATAGAGGAGTTCCGCTTCCTGATAGTGTTGGGCCGTTTCAAGTTGCCGGGCCTGCTCCCTGAGATTGTCAAGATTGTCTGAATAGTGCTGGTGGGGCACCGACGCGTCAGTCTCGCCAGGAAGGGCTGCGCCGAACAACTCCCCGCCCATGGACAGTGTCCAGCACAGAATCAGCGCCGTGAGGACGGCTCGCCGTTTTGCTCGCCGTTTTGATGGAATGCCCAGTTGGCGACGGAGGATCGCCAGGGCTGATAGTGAGTGAGGTTGCGTGACAGAGAATGTGAAGAAGGAAATGTCCTGTGCCATGAGTGGTCAGTGTCTCTCGTCGAGGGATTGGCTCTCACCCAGAAGGTCCGATGTTTCCGACGAGCAATCGGATGACGAAAGGCATGCTGGTGCTCCTACGGTTCAGACTCCTGTCACTCAATAAACACTTAGGGTATCGGTCTCGTGGATCAGAATCTTGAGGGACGGTCATGAAGGCTCATCATGGGTGTGACGGTCTTGTCCGGTCGAGACCGGCAGAATCGCGGCCGGCATGAGATGTCTTCTTTCTGGAGGGGATCGAGAGGCTCCCACGACGCCATCTCCTCTTAAGATGAACGAGAAGGATGCCGAAAGAACGGTATCGGCACGACACAACGCCCCTTTGCGAGGCAGACGCCTATGACCTTTGAGACCTTCTTTGGCGCAGTCCAGGTGCTGTTTTTACTCTATTTGCTCGCGTTGACGGCTGGCTACCTCGCTCTGAATATGATTTCCATCGGCACACTCGGACGGTATTTTGAGGAACGGCGGGGATTGGGTTCTCGCGTGGCCTTAACCGGCTATGAACCCCAAATCAGCATTATCGTGCCGGCCTACAATGAGGAGGCGACGATCGTGAATTCGGTCCGATCGCTCCTCCAACTGACGTATTCGAACTATGAAATCATTGTCGTCAACGATGGATCCAAAGATGACACCCTGGCGGCGCTAACAAAGGCGCTCGAGTTGAAACCCTTTCCTGAAGCCTATGCCCATGATCTGCCGACCAGACCGATTCGCGCCGTCTATCGCTCGGCTCTCTATCCCAATGTGTGCGTGGTCGATAAGGACAATGGCGGCAAGGCCGACTCGCTCAATGCCGGGATCAACGTTTCGACGGCGCCCCTCTTCTGTTGCATCGACGCGGATTCGATCTTGTCGCAAGACAGTTTGTATCGGGTGGTGCAACCGTTTTTGCTGGACTATCGTACGATCGCGGCGGGGGGGACGATCCGTGTGGCCAATGGATGTCATGTGGAGAACGGCTTGTTGAAATCCGTTGGCCTGCCTTCGAATTTTCTGGCGCTCTTGCAGTTGGTGGAATATCTGCGGGCGTTTTTGGCCGGTCGGCAAGGGTGGTCGCCGCTCAATGCCATGTTGATTATTTCGGGCGCCTTCGGGCTGTTTCGCAAGGAGGCGGTACTGAAGGTCGGCGGCTATCGAACCGATACCGTCGGCGAGGACATGGAGCTGGTCGTCCGGCTCCATCACCACTATCGACTGGCTGGGTTGCCCTACCGTATTACTTATGTGCCTGATCCGGTCTGTTGGACCGAGGTGCCGGAGGATCTGCGCACGCTCAAGAACCAACGGGTCCGATGGCAACGGGGACTGTGCGAAAGTCTGAGCGGACATTTGGCCTTGTGTTGTCATCCCAAAGGGGGGCTGGTTGGCTGGGTGGCCTTTCCGTTTATGATGATCTTTGAGTGGTTCGGGCCTGTGGTGGAAGTGCTCGGCTATGTGTTGCTGCTGATTGGGTTCCTCTTAGGTCTGGTTTCATGGCAGGTATGGCTCGTTACCACGTCAGTGGCGGTGGGATTGGGTATCGTTCTCTCGTTGAGTGCGATTCTCATGGAAGAGATGACCTTTCATGTGTATCAACGGCCTTCCGATTTCTGGCGACTGTTAGCCGTATCAGTGTTGGAAAATTTCGGATACCGGCAGCTCAATGCCTATTGGAAGGTGGTCGGACTGGTGCGCTGGCTGCGTAGGACGAAAGGCGAATGGGGCAACATGATTCGATCGGCCGCGTGGCAGTCCAAAGCCGGGTCGCCGGCTGGCGGTTGATGAAGGTGAATCCCCTCGGGCTCAACAACAGGCGAGGTGCAAGTTCATGAGGACTCGACGGTGGGAACCGGTCATCGCCATCACCCCGCCAATGCTCGAAGCAAAAAGTTCTTCGCCCGCTCCCGCGCCAGACGCGAAGCTTCTCCTACTGGGCCGGGAGTACCCCAAGAACCGATCAACGTGCTATGAACGTTGATGGACTTGCCGTCCGGCTGGTAAACACTCGCTGGGATCTCGCCATCAATAAACCGATCACCAAATTCTCGGCGCAGTGCCAGGTGTTTGGCCCGGTCCGCCATACAGTCGGTTTCAAATCGGAGCCCGTAGATGTCGGCCGAGCTCCGGCGTGCCACTTCAAGATCGTCCGGTGACAAGCCCAGCGAGGCTCGATCCTCATCCGAAGACCACCAGAACCTCATCGGCAGGGCCGGCTGGGCCACGACGACGGCCTTGACTTGTTGGTGGTCCAGCAATGCCAAGGGGAGGGAGCCGGTCATGCAGTTGCCGATGATCCCGATCGGCTGCCCGTTGTGTCGTGTGCCGACTTCTCTGACCAGGCCTCGAAGCCACCTGACGATGACGGGACTGCCGTGAGGGGGCATTCCCCATTCGCCATAAGGAAAGTGATCGAGCATCCCGCCGAACCAGTAGGCTCGTAGCCCGCTTGCCGGAGAGAAAGTGCCCTTCTTACCGAAGAGCAAGGGCACGTAGACCGTGAAATCATTAGCCAGCTCTTCCGCGTAGGCGAGGGTGCCGGCAGTCAGCCCCGTCATCTCATGGAGCAAAATCACCGGCGGCTTCGATGGGTCTTCATGAAGGCAATAGACCGAATGGGTAGTTCCTTCATAGGACAGTGGATCAGTGAAACATTCGCTCCATGTTCGTTGAGGCGTGCCCGTTTCGTTCACGTGCGGTGCGCAGGTGGCGAATTGTGCGGCGCCGCAGCCCGTTTGCAGGAGCAGCAGGACCAGCACCGGAATCCTGACAATCCGGTGCACCAGGAGTTGTCGAGGTTGACGATCGCATCGCGGGAAGAACGGACAAGCTTCTGTGTCACCTAGTCGAGCCGATGTCATGGCGGTTCCTGGTCATGCGGGGTGTTGGCCGTGGTTGTCTTGCGTTCGATCGGAAATCGGCAATCCTTCCAATTGCATGATGCGGAGGGCGTTGGTGGTGGGACAAGGACCGGGGCGAAGGCGATAGTCGAATTGCAAGGCGCCGGCCGAAACGGTTTCTTGGAAGTGGAGGTTCGTCAGGAAGGAAATGTCTTTTTCGAGATCGGTCAGTTCCAGATCGTGCGTGCTCACGAAACCAAAGCCGTGGCCCTGTGAAAGAGCGGTGATGTAGGCCCGGCTACCGATCAGTCGTTCCCGATTGTTGGTGCCCCGAAAAATCTCGTCGATCAAAAACAGCACCGGTGGCTCCGACCGGACGTGTGTCAACTCCAAAATCGCTTTGAGCCGCTTGACCTCCGCATAGAAAAACGACAGGCCGGCCTCCAGCGAATCGTTGATGCGAATGCAACAGGCCATGCGGCTCCACGTCCAGCGAAAATCGGAAGCGCACACCGGAGCGCCAGCTTGGGCGAGGCAGACATTGATCCCAACGGTGCGCAGAAAGGTGCTCTTGCCCGACATGTTTGAGCCGGTGATCAGATGGATTGAGCCGAGTCCTTCCAGTCGAATGTCATTGGCCACGCGAGTGCTCGCGGGCAACAGCGGATGGCCCAGTCGTTCGGCGGTGATCGAGGCCATGGTTGCAGGGAGGGCGGTGTCCGGCTGAATCAACGTCGGCCAGGCATAGTCCTGGTGAAGGTGGGAAAAATTCGCAAGGGCGCAGGCCGCCTCGACTTCGGCCAGACGATCAAGCCAAACAGGCAGGTCATTGCGAACGGCTGTTTGAATCAATAACAGTCGTCGGGCGAACCAGAGGTCCCAAGGACAGAGGGCATTGAGAAACAGATGAACGAGGGGATTGGCCTTGACGCTGATGGCATGCAGAGTTCTGGCGATCTGTTTCACATGGAGAGAGGGGGCTGTGGCGCCGTCGATGAGCGGCGCACAGACCTCGCTCAATGCCGAGCGCGCTGAACGAGCCTGCCGCTCCAGATAGCAGAGGACCGTTCCCAATCGTTCCATCTCGTGGTGCAGGCCCACCGCATGTTCCAGCAGCTCCTCTCCCTGATCGGTCAGAAAGTAGATCGCGACATAGGCGCCGAACGAAAACATCCAGTAACCGGGGATCCAGCCGAATAAGGCGCCGGCGCCGAGCAGAACAGTGCTACAGGCCAGGCTGGCCTGCACGGCAAGGATCACGTTCAACCGGGGAAACCCTATCGGATGCAACAGTGCCGCTTCCAGACGGCGGCCGTTGATCTCTTCCTCACCGGTGAGTTGAGCAAAAAGAGTCAGGCGATCGCGGAAGAGCGGGCGGCGTGTCAGTTCTTGAACCAATCGTTGTCGTTTGCTCCAGGTTTCGAGGTGGGGGGGCTGGTCGAACAGCCACGAAGTCAATCGAGCACGGCCGTGGTCGGATATGGTGGTGTCAAGCAGGTGCAGTAATGAATGGGGGCCGGCGAGGTCAAGATCCTTGGCGTAGAGATGGTCCGGCGGCACCTCCCATTGGTGCGTGGGGATGGCGGGCCAATCCAACTTGAGCCTCGCGAGATGGGTTGCCTTGATCTGTTTCCATCGCTTGAGTCGCTGAATCGCTCCCTCCAGTTTGTTATGATACGCCGCCACGACAAGGAACAGGCCGACAAACAGGGCCAGCGCGACGTTTCCCATGTGGTACCAGGCTGATCGATAGAGGGTGATGATGCAGACCAAACCGGTCACAAAAATCACCAAACGCCACGTGGTGATCCTGTCGCTGGCGGCCGTACCACGCTCGATCAAGCGATCGATCCGACCAAGAAGACGATCGAGTTGCGCGGCGCGCGAACGGTTACTTGGTAGATACTGATCCATCAAGTCGTGACCATACTGGACGGGGGTGGCGGCGTCAATGATGTCTGAGCGGACACTCGATTGGATAGAGGTGCAGATCCATTCCTTGCTGGATGCGGGCGAAATGCTTGGGTTGTTGGACGATCCGCATGTACAGGGAGCCTGGCAAGATGGCGAGACCATCCATCTCTATTGGCCAAGCGATCATTG
>JANDJK010000105.1 GCA_024330925.1 Nitrospira sp. | reverse complement strand
CGTCTGGGATTGCTCGTAAGGGTCACCGTGATCGAACCGCCGGAAGCCGCGCCCAATTCAAGGCGTGTCTCATAGAGACCTCCAGGAAAATTGTGCGTGGGCCAGGAAAGGAGCCAGTTTGGATGCGCCACTTGGCCTGCAGGCAGAATGGGATACCAGCCGTTCGCATCAGGCACAACATGAATCGGCGCCCCAGGCCCCAGTCTTGGCGCCCACCATTGCAGTCCGGTAAAGGGCACCGGAGTCGTAAACGCTGCGGACCCCGGAGCTTGATAGGCATATGTCAGCCGGTAATGCGTCGCGTTGCCGATTCGATGACAGCCATGGAGATTAAGCGTCCGAGCATAGGGTGCATGTCCCGGGAAGGATTGTGGAGTTGTGACACGACCATCCGGAGGCCGAGGCCTATTGATCCGAGTCGCCACACCAAGTGCATCATCATGATGCGTCGGTTCAAGAGGCATATATCCAGCCGTCACAATCGCCGGCACATCCCGACACTCAATCCCGTCCACCGGCCTACAATGAGGCACGGAAATCGCGGCTCCCGAGGCAACCAGGGTCACGTGGAGATTGCTCGGTGCATTCCATCGCACATCGAAGAATCCTTCCGAGTAAATCGTCTCTTCGTTTCCATCCCCGTCCACATCCTGTGTGACCCGGAAGGTCAGGTCGGGCACATCCAGCATCACTTTCCAGACCGGCACGAAGACATCACGACACCGCCAAAACGGCCCGACAAACCGATCGAAGCTGACTTGCTGTGACAGCATCTCCACTGAAGAGAGCGCGGCAAATGCCGTCACGGAAGTCTCTGCTTCAGCTTTCACTCCCTTGTCTTTCCCGCCAATCCCACCTTTCTCCCCAATCCGGCGAAGCTCAGAAGGAATGGGAGGAGGGACCGGACGTGAGAACAAGGGGCGATCAAGCTCGGCCTCAATCTCGTGGATGTCTGCCCCGAACTCAGCGTTCGTTGCGAGAACTTCCAGGCGCCGAGCCACTTCCTCGCCCGCATAGGTCTTGATCATATCGATCTGTTGGGAGGCAAGGCGAATCGGAGGCGGGTCTGGCTGCGGAATGGGCGGAATCGGAACCTGAACGTCCCGTATAAACGGAGGACGTAAGAGGTCCCGAAGATTCGGCTTGAAGATTTCTGGGAAACAGATCCGTTCTCGGCGGAAGCGCAGGTAGCGATCGATATCCCTATAGGGAAGATAGACGCAGAAGTTCCCGCAGGCATCCGTCGTGACCGTAGTTAGAACTTCCCGCCGACAACGGAGAGGAAACAGCCAAAAGAAAGGGTTCTCCACGGGGAAGAAGCCGAGAAACGAACAGTCCGTGTCCTCGACATAAACGGTGGCATTGGGCACCGGCTCATAGCCACCCGTCGCTGCATTGAACTTGACCACTCTCCCACAGACGCGGCGGAACAACAGCAGTGCAGGATCGATCCGCCACTTCAGCAGTTCGTGTGCCTTGGCAAGCGGCAAACCGACCAACTGCTTGACCTCGAGATTCGCCAGCCTCGATAAGTAAAGCGCCTGGCGATCGGTCAGCCGCCTTTCTTCCGGGGATTCGAATTGAGCGGCCTTATTGTTGTCCATAGTGATATCTCCTTCATTTAAATTTGGTCAGTTCGTGAACCCGGTGCTCCGGTCTTCTCCAGACATCAAACATATAAAGAGGACACGCCAATGAGGACACGCCAATAGAGAGCCTCCTCCAGAGCTAACCGTTCTCCTCCTTCGCCCCTTGAGGGCAACAACGATACTCCTGCGCCTTGTCGAGCAGCTCGATCTTGCGTTTCAGAAGCTGGTTTTCCAATTCCATCCGTTCCAGCTCAAGCTGCATTTTTCTTTGCAGTTCAGGCTCGCACACGTTGCAGACATCCAGACACCCTTTGACAATGACACCCGCCGTTGGCAGGGCGGTCTTACGTTCGTATCCAAACTCTTCCTGCGCGCGCTTGGATACAGGCCCACCGATTTTTTCGATCAACCCTTCTTCCGCCAGTTGCTTATCGACTTCGGCCAATGCGGCGGTTCTCAGCTCCTTGGTAAGGGGGTCCTGCCTGCCCAATTCAGCAACCGGGGTAGTGGAGGAAGCCGTTGTCAGTGCCAATCGGTTGAGCACCACGCCGCCTCCTCCCGCCGCTTGTGCATATTGGGCTTCGCTCTGTAACGCCCGCGTCTCCACCTCCAACCGAGCCTTGCTCGTGGCCGGGACCTCCTGATGAATCGTTGAGACCTGCCCGATCGTGCGCAGAGGATTCGCCGGTACCGGCATGAGCGCCACCGGATCTATCACGCGGCGATCAATCGACACCAGTTCGAGCTTGATCGTCTCGGTTTTATTGATGCGATAAAAGAGAAACGTGACCGCATGACAATGATTCGGGTTGCTGAACACACGCGAGGAGGACTCGAAGTGCTCTTGCGATTCGCCCTCCTTGTGTGTTCTCGATGAAACTTCGCCGATGGAAAGAGAGTGTGCTTTCCGCGTCGCTTCCACCGATTGGTGATCAGCCATCTCGGCATGAGCGCGATGTTCGCGCAGATAGTCACGAGCGGACTGGGCGTTGTGGCTCCCCCGTGCATTGGTATCGGCGCTGACTGAAAAGAAGCCGAGGCCGCCGCTGGCGTCGCCGTGAAAATCCCATGAACCGCTGGATGAAGCTCGGCGCGACCGCGATCCACGACGTGCTCATCCGTCATAAATGCGCGAAGCGCCGACATGCGATATTGCTCTTCCGACATCTGCTCGCTTCGATAGCTCAGGTTCGTCTCGCTGTCGAAACTGAACCGACTGCGTCGGTCCGTGGTCGCCAGCCTGACCTTTTCTCCCGGCAGCAGCGTAGTCGTATAAGCCAGATCACCCAGCGCGAGTGGACCCGCGCAGCGTTTAAAGCGGATATGAAAAATCACTTCGACCCTCACCGCTTGCCCGTTCTCCGTGCGCACCTTGGTCGGAAAGACCAATCGACGACGTAAATCGATCACGTCGCACACCGGCTCCGTATCCAAATTGGGACAGCATGGAATTTCCTCGAATGTTGTCAAGAGATTTGCCCCGTCTTTCTGCATCATGATTGTCTCTCCCTCAAATCAGTATTTCGCCATCTGCCCCCTTGCTGAATAGCCGTTCCGGCTTCGCCACTCAGAATTCCTCCACGTTTAGAGCCCCCCTTTACAAGGGGGGCTCCCATTGAATGAGGACCTAGCTCACAAGATCCGCTCTGCCATGGGCTAGGCCGTTCTTACTGTCGATCTACAATCACCATGACATCTATAAAACCATCATACCGATCGTCGAAAAATCCTGAGCTGTCTCTCAACGCGAAATTCACTCTTACCCTTACGGTGTTGAGGTTGATAGCCGTTACCGCGGCGTCAATCTCCTGCCTAAACAGGTGATGGTCACTACTGCTGAATCCAATGCTAAAGCCGTTTATTGCCGCCTCTGCTCTCCGTACGTTCGTGGGGAACACGAAAGTCTGCTCTAAACTTTGCGCACTCCCACTATGTGATGGAAATAGGAATCGCTGGCGTTGAAAATCGATGGCCATTGGTCACCTCCCATGTCGAGAGCCTCTGTCAACAGCCGACATGAAGCCCTCTAGAAAAAAATAGATGTCTCCTTAACCTCCGGTGCAGGCTCGGTCGCTCATTGGGATCGGTTGCCGGAATCAGCAGGCGCGGGTTATTTTCCATTTCGACCGTTATCCCATAGCTCTATCGCACTTTTTTGTGAGCCAGAGCGACCGCCTCATACCGATCCTTCCGTTATTGCCTGTCTTCTAGACCCTTGCTCTAAGCACTGGCAGTTCATCCAAGGTGCCACGGCGCCCTCGCTCCGCAGCACCTCTTTCCATCCCTCACCACCTCCTCTCTGGTTATCCTGCTCCTCCGACTCATTCTCCGGGTTCCAACCCAGTTATGGCCGGCGAATCGCCTTTCTTTTTGGGACCCCACATTCTGTCCTGCCCCCTCCTCCAAGGAGAGCGGCTCACGATTGATTCACATCACAAGTACGAATCCTGACCAAAATCAAGAGCACGGATCATGCCAGTCTACAATTAACAAGAGAGACGCCTGATCACTCACGGCCACCGCTCTGGTTGTTTGAAGCCGTCCTCGTACACGCACTGGCCTATCTCTACGCCCATCATGCGAAACGCACTCCTTGCACACCGCCAACTTCTCCATCATCGCTAGGGCACAGACTCCTGTACGTACTTTTTCCTTCTGCTACTTCTACGTACGTATCCTTCTGCTCTGTATTGCGCTCGATACTATGCTGTACTCACAACGATACAGGTGAGGTATGGCTGTAGGGCGTACTGGGGCAGTACCGTCTTGTCATCTTGATAACGTATAAGAGAAGTACGTAGCTGAACGCTGACATGCCTCTGTTGCAGAGCTATTGTTCGTGTGTTCGTGCCAGGACGCGTCACCTTATAAAGGCAGGATAGGTGAACGCGCTTCTCTGCCAAACCACTACACAGCGTGACGGGACAACTCATTCGATCGAAGACCTTTCCTCTGTTGCTCCTCTCTGTGCCTCTAAAAGAATGAGGCGGATGACGCCCTTCGCACTACCCCACAAGCAGAAGAAGTCTCAGCGACCGCAAGACAGGCGGACCCGCAGACATCGAGGTCAAGTTCTCCGCTTGGTCTATTCGGTAACGGAACAGGGCAACGAGCGAGAGACTGAGGGATGGCCGGTTTGTTCAGCGGGCAGCAGGGGTAGCATCCCAACTCAAACGCGGCCCCACGAATGCGTGACTCTCCTGGGAGTATGGAGGCGCCGGGCGGGTTCGAACCGCCGCATCGCAGTTTTGCAGACTGCTCCCTTACCACTTGGGTACGGCGCCCTGAAGAAGCGGCATTATAGTCGGTTCTTTTTCATGAACACAACACACGCGTCGCACCGCACCCATCCCGAGTCAGTTCTGTCCGACCACATTCGAAGGCTCGGAGAATCGGTCTCCGAGAGAGGGTTGACAGGCCTTCGGGGAGGGCTGGCTGTTCAACAGCAGTCCAAACAAAATGAGCATGGCAATTCCGAGATGATGATAACTCTTCAGCATTTCCCATTTCGCGGAGCCTACAACTTCGTAATTCAGAATCACCGTCAGCACAACATAGAGCCCCAGCATGACATACCCGACTCGACTCACTTGGCCGTTTACTCGCGCTGCGGCCGCCACCACGATGCAGGCCGCTGGAATCATCCACACCAAGTGCTGATCCCAGGTAATGGGAGACAAGAACAGGGCCAGCATCAAAGTGCCGGCGCAATCCTTCGCCCAGGTGGGATCGCCTGGTCCATTGAACGACCGCTTGCTGGTCCACGCGAAAAAAGCGAGCAGGCCAAGCGCCGCAGCGCCAACGATCGCGTTGGCAGCCGGGGAGGGAAGATCCAACACCGGCCTGTACTGGGGATCAACTTGGCGAAGCCGATGAGTCTTCGGATAGGCGACGAGATACCGCAGCATCGTGTGTCGCAAGGAAAGATTGGCCTTTTGCAGCTCGTTTTCTTGTCGTCCCTCTACTTGACGGTCAAGCACGGACAACAGTGCATTGTTTGTCCATTCAACATGGTGATCCCACCAACTCGCCGCCCCCATGTACGGAAGAGGCAACAGAATCCAAAAGAAAACGGCCAGGACGGTATAGGTCGCCACACGCCATTGCCGCTTCCAAGCAAACAAGAGAACAAACAGTGCCGGCGTAAGCTTGAGCACAATGCCGAG
>JANDJK010000104.1 GCA_024330925.1 Nitrospira sp. | reverse complement strand
GCCTCGATGGCGTGGGCTGCGCCCTGCGCATCCTCGTCAACGAAGCCGCCAAGATCGAGCGCGACGCGTTCATCGGCGCCCGTCCCTATGAACGCACCGAGACCCGGCGCAATTCAGCCAACGGCTTCAAGCCCAAGACCATGCTCACCCAGCATGGCGAGCTGACGTTTCGGGTGCCCCAAGTGCGTTCCGGCGATTTTTACCCTTCTGTTCTGGAGAAAGGCACCCGTATCGACCAGGCCGTCAATCTCGCCTTGGCCGAGATGTATGTGCAAGGCGTCTCCACCCGCCGTGTCATCGAGATTCTGCAACGCCTGCTCGGCCCCGAGATTTCTTTGTCCAGCACTTGAGGGTCAGCCGTGCTGCCGCCAATCTCGACGAAGGACTCAAAGCCTGGCGTGAACGCCCGTTGGGCGAAGTGCCTTACCTCTTCCTGGATGCTCGCTACGAGAAGGTGCGCATGGAAGGCAAGATCGTCGTTTGCGCGGTGCTCATTGCAGTCGGAATCGAATCCTCCGGCAAGCGACGGGTGCTGGGCTGCGACATCGCCACCTCGGAGGCCGAAATCAACTGGCGCCGTTTCCTGGAGGGCCTCTTGGCCCGAGGCCTCAAGGGCGTCAAGCTCATCGTTGCCGACGACCATGCGGGGCTCAAGGCAGCCCGCCGGGCGGTGTGGCCTTCCGTGCCCTGGCAGCGCTGCCAGTTCCATCTGCAACAGAACGCCGGCCAGTTCGTTACTCGACAGGAGGCCCGAAAGACGGTCGCCGCCCAATTGCGCACCATCTTCAACGCCCCCGACCGGATGGAGGCCGAACGGCTCTTGAAAACCGCCCTGGATGCCTGGCGCAAGGAACATCCCAAGCTTGCCGACTGGGCCGAGGAATCCATCCCAGAGAGCTTGACGGTGTTCGACTTCCCCGCGGCGCATCGCATCCGGCTGCGCACCACCAATGGCCTGGAACGCATCAACCGCGAGCTGCGCCGACGCACCCGCGTGGCGAGTATCTTCCCCAACCCGGATTCCTGCCTGCGCCTCGTCTCCGCTCTCCTCGCCGAACTTGACGACGATTGGATGACTGGCAAGGTCTATCTCAACTTCAACCTGTGAACCAGGCGTCATGACCGCCGCCGTGGAAATTTACAGAAAAGAAGTTGCACAATCCATGGTCTCGGCGGGAAACGGCTGGCGACCGCCACGCGCCGTCATCTTGGGCTATGCGTCTATACCCCCACCACAAGCCGTGACCAGGGGATCACAGCGTCCATCTCTTGCAAAAACCGTTGCCGTTTGATGGTCTACGCTCGCCTCTCGTATCACATCTCGGGAAGGCTGCGTTTTCATTAGCATCATCCCCCCGGCCAAGTCGTCCTTCATCAGAATCGTCCTACAGTAGAACGGTTTTGCAGAGTATCTTTAGGAATAGGACACTAGCACCATGCCGCTTCCGGTCAGGGGACAATCTCATATTTTCGAATGAAGACCCACTGGTCATTCAACGACAACTGGTACACGTGTCCTTCCGGCGAAACACGAACTGAACGGTGTATCTCATGGGATGCATTCTGTACAAACAGTTTAAACCTTCCCAACTCCTCTAGTTCTGAAGAAAAGACTATCATTTCACTAGAATACTTTTTTCTCCCCGCCGTTTGTTCACCTTCGAGAAAAGCCCCGACATAGACCCTCCCATTCCTGTCTTCCCAGACACCAAGCAGATGATCGATGGCTATGTCAAAATGCATTGTATGTTCACGTTCCCAATGGGAAAAACCATTTTGCGAACGTGAAACAGTAGCCGTGACACGCCCTCTCCTCTTACCATTGATAAAGCCCTGCCCATTCAATAACACCTTACCCGGTACGAATACCCGTTCAGTGGCTTTCCCATCGAGAGAAGCTATCCGCACCGAGCAGCCCTCCAGTTCCACCCAAATACCGGCGAGCTTACCCTCTGAGACGATTTGAACCTCTCCAACCCACTCGAGATCACCGAGGGGATAAACATGGAGGATTTTGCCATGTGAATCTATAAGCAGGAGAGAGTTTTTTTCGCGGCCCTTCACATAGGAATTTGCCAGCAGCACAATTCTGCCATCCGGGGCAAGGTCTACATCTTTGAAATGCATTGCCTTGTCGGCGTGGATGGGAATCGAACGCACCCAACGTCCATCCTCAAAAACCTGTATCCTAGAATTCAACTGGTCAAGAATATAGATTTCGCCATCTTTGCCTAACGCAAAGCTCATGGGTCCCTCCGGATTAGCCTCTGAAGGGGTTGCCACGCCTATTTGATCTGATCCTGAACCTGTTTTTACGCGCACAACATCAGTTGTTCTCGTCTGTAGCGCATGACCCGGGTTCTGCCCACCGTGACCCAGGCAGGGGATTGGCGCAAGACATAGGCCGAAAAAATACAAAAAAATGGCGATCCTACCAGTTGCTAGTCCGTATGTGATTCCTGTTTTCATTTGTTGATAGGCTTCATCCGTATCGCGAAACCGTCTCGTCTCTTGTATCGATACTCATACAACCCATGACATCGCTCATTTTCCTCTTACACACCTGTTTTTCAGCTCCTTCACCTCTTTCTCATCAATGATGAGCTCAAATCGTGACGTCTTTATGTCATCAACATGTCCGTTTTTGAGAGGCCAGAGGTTGTTGTGCAAATCCCACTCGCCCGAGTAGTCTATTTTCCTCAACGGTGATCTCGGCGGTGCGTTCAGACATTCCGCTGTATAAGTGTGTCTGTTGGTTATTGAGACAGAGAGAAATTTTTCAGGACTGTTGCGAAGATCCACCACTGAAGGGGCAGGTGTGTCGGATAATCGATAAAGTTTGGAGGAGGCGTATTGGTAATCACAGCACTTACGATTGGATGGCACATACCGCTCCTCGTATACTGACGGACTGCTGCCTTTATCGATAACCTCGTAAAGACAAGGATCCTTTGTAGGTTTCAACCGAAATGCTAAAAACGCAGGCACTTTTTTTGTTGCGCCGCCTTGGTAGCCACAGTTCGGCATTACTAGCATCGACTTAAGCGGGTGTGAGGACGTCCAATCCTCAGTTATCCGTATCTTTCCCTCAACACAGAATATGTTGAAGGTTTGTCGGACTATTTCACTTTCCGGGATGGCGGGCATATCAGGTCGAATGGTGCAGGAATTCATAACGGTCAATGTTTCCACGTCATTCTTACAACTATCCGGAGCCTGATACTCAACTTCCACGGTTCCGCTTCCGACCTGAAACACCTTAAAATCTCCCCTGGATTCACCGTTGAGTATCCTTCCCTTTTCTACCTTTATTAGTATCCTTTGCCACGATTGGGAAGGCTTCGAGTTTGCGTCGGCCAGGTTTCTGAGGACAATTTTCATTCTCTCCCCAGCAAGAATCGGATCTTTTTCTAATTCGACTCGCGCTGTTTCAGGAATCCTCTCGTATTCGTATATGAACGAATCAAGGGGCTGGAACGTCCTTGCAAGCCTTACCGTCTCCTCCAATCTTACCCTTAAGCAGTCGCCTGCTTCCCTTCGCACACAGGACCAGTTGGCGTTCGCGCTTATGACCTTTTTTCCGTGTCCCTGATCAATAAGATCGACATGAAGCGTTACAGCGTAACCTCCTGGGGGCGAACCATCCCCGGTCACGATATACCTGCCGGAGAATACGTAATCGAGCAATGCCTTACGGGGAACTGGTTTGACGGGATTCAACTCTATGACATCTATTCGTGGACATTTCAGCGCAGGCCCCCCTCCATACTGAGCACTCAGGAAGACCTGATCCCAGCCGCTGTCAGAGCCGATATACCCCATATCATTGTAGATCTTGCACTCTTTGTCGTATGGAAAGAGAATTTCCGTTCCCACGTTCCGCCAGCAGCATGTTTTCGATAAAGACGGGAAAGGAAACAGGCAAATACAGAAAAAGAAAACCAAAAACGAAATCATTGATTGAGAGTTTTTCCACATACCGACCTCCCGTTCTATTCACTCTCTCCTCTTCATGATAGTTCGCGTGACGTCATTCAACCTCCGGCGATCGCACCTTCTCTGGTGACGGATTTTCCCCCTTTGTTTATCCGCCAGCATGGCACTTCACGGATCGATACGGTATTTTTATCTCTCATCGTCCTTCAATACCTTCTTTTGGATGAATTCTTTTCCCCCTATCCCCCTCACCTTACTCTCTTTTTTACTGCTCCACCAATTCAACTCTTCTGTTCTTCGCCCTTTCATCGTCCGTCTTATTCGACGCAACGGGCGCGAGAGACGCTACGCCGAACGCCTTGAGCCTATCAGCGGCGATTCTGTACTTTGTGATGAGCTCCTTCACTACCGCATCCGCCCGCGCTTTTGATAGCTTCAGATTGTAATCAAGGGTACCCGCGTTATCCGTATGCCCTACGACGTAGAGTCTCAACCCCTTGTTCTCTTGGAGAAGTTTTGCTACTTCTCGAATCGTCGGCTCCGATTCCGGCTTGATGTCCGCCTTGTCAAAATCGAAGTGGATTCCGTATACCGAGGCATGTCCCTTGGCCTGGATGTCATTCATTAGACTCTTTGCGTCTGCCGTGACTTCCTGTTTCATGCCTGCTTTTTCAACAACGGTCAGATAGTATGTACTGCCGTGGGGTGCCCTTACGTACACGTAAAAGATCTTGCCTTCCAGATCAAGCTTCAACCATATGTCATTACCGCCTTTTTCGTATATTTTTACGCCGCCTATTTTCTTTACGGCATTCTCAAAGTTTTTGATAATCTGCAACCCACTTGGAACAGCAAAGCCTTTTTTCAGAGAGTACTCGGAATAAGAGTATCTACCTTCGACTTTGACCTCCTTCCCATTCTCGTCCCTGAAATCCACTCTGTCGAATTCTCTTTCTCTACAAAAGGACAAATAAAAATTTTCCATCCTAGTGAATAACGGATGATCCTTGCACCCATTCCTGTCTTCCTGGGCAGACGTCATGACAGGAATCAATAAAAGAATGACTAAGGCCCACCAAACTTGTCTTCCGATTCCATCCATAGACAAACCATCTATCGCTTATGAACGCAACAACCGTTTGAATTACGCTAAGGAAGCTCCGCACAGCCGCGAATTCCGAGTCCTACAGATGAGCACGAAACTATCACGGCGGGTCGCTGATCACCGTGCGGGTGTGGACTGCTCAATACATGAGCAAGTTTGACGGTTTTGGGCCCGAATCCGGCCCAATTTCCCACCGGTTGGCCTTTCATGGACGCACCTGTCCTGTCATCATCATTAATCGTTGACGCGCCAGAAACAGGTTCGCCAGCGCAAACAGCGTGACGATCTGCGCACCGTTCTTGCTCAGCCCACGGTAGCGGGTTTCGAGGTAGCCGAACTGGCGCTTGATCACCCGGAACGGATGTTCGACCTTTGCCCGGATGTTCGCTTTGGCTTGCTCGATGGCGCCCAGCAGCCGGCCCAGGGGCGTATTGGGCCAAGCACGGCACTTGCCCGGTCGCATGGCCACATGCCAGGTGACGCTCTTGTCCTGGTTCTCCTTGCGCCTCTCGACGCTCTGATAGCCCGCATCGCCAAAGACATCGGTCTTCCCTCCGTGCAGCAGGGCATGCATTTGGGGGAGGTCGTTGACGTTGGCCGAGGTGGTCAGAACGCTGTGCACCAGCCCCGATTCGGCATCCACGCCAATGTGCGCCTTCATGCCACCAGGCGCCCACGGTGCCGCAGGACGCCGGCCAGTGGCCGGCGGTACCGCGTGAGCCGAATGCGCGATCGCGCACAAAGAACCACTGGTTGCCTTTTTGGTCTGATCC
>JANDJK010000010.1 GCA_024330925.1 Nitrospira sp. | reverse complement strand
GAACGGGACGTGTGAGGGTCTGGTCGGTTCCGTACCCACTGCGATGACGATAAAATCCGCCGTCAGCTCGAACAAACCCCGATCGGAGTCGATCCGCAGCCGATGCGGATCGACGAAGCTCGCTGATCCGAAAAACAGATCGACGCCGTTTCTGGCCATTTGATCCTGCACCACCAGAATTTCGTTTTTGATGACGTGGTGGGCACGGAAGGCCAGGTCTTCGACCGTGATCGTCTTTTTCAATCGATACGAGGCGCCGTAGATCGTTCGCTGACGAAATCCGGACAAGTACAGCACCGCTTCGCGCAGCGCTTTGCTGGGAATGGTGCCGGTATTGATGCAGACACCGCCTACGACTCTCTTTCGTTCGACGATGCCGACCTTCTTGTTGAGCTTAGCTGCCTGGATGGCGGCTTTTTGGCCGGCTGGTCCTGTTCCGATCACCAACATGTCGTAATGCGCCATCGGCCCCCTCCCGCAGATGTTCCGGTAACGGAAAATGAACCGTGATAGGGTCTGCACAACCTCCGGCTCAAAGTGAGTTGAGCTGGAGGTGCAGATTAACTGGCCGAAATCAAGGATCGTGCGACCTGGAACGCTTTGTCCAGGTCCGGCAGCTGTTTGAGCTCCGGTGTGATTTGAAGGTGACGAATGGTGTTGTCCTTGTCCACGACCATGACGGCTCTGGCCAATATATGAAGGTCTTTTACCAAGAGGCCGTGCGCTTTGCCGAATTCGGCTCCACGATAGTCGGACAGGAACGTGACATTGTTAATCTTGGCTTCTTGTGCGAAGCGTTTCTGAGCGAACGGCGTGTCAATACTCACCGTGATCAGCTCGATCATGTTGTCGAGGCCGTTGTTCTTTTCGCTGAGATAGTGGGTCTGCTGCTCGCAAACCGGTGTATCAAGTGACGGCACGATGCTGATAATGCGGACTTTTCCTGTTCCTTTGGTACGGGTGATAGTGACTGACGATAAGTCGGTTTGAGTCAACTGGACATCGCGCAAGATGTCGCCTACCTTGATGGCCGTTCCAGACAGTATGAATGGTTCGCCCTTCAACAGGACTTTGTTGCCTTCTCCAGCCAGAGCGGTGCCGCTGGCCACGGTGATGTCCTTATAGGTAAAGCCTGCCTCCCTCGAGATACCTAAACCGGTGCAGCTAGCCATGGCGAACACAAGACTCATTGCAGCACCGTCGATCACGTATCTTCTTCCCCTCATGATCCGCTCCTTTCGGTTGGCGTTTCTGTTGATGAGCCATACTCCTACCCGGCTTGGGAACCTTCTTTTTATTACGAAGACTCAATATACGCAATGAGCACGTTGTTGACGAGGTCTGGCCGTTCCCATTGAGGGATATGTCCTGCCAGTGGGACGGAGACAAACTGAGAGCCGGCGATAAGACGATGAAGCTCTTCGCCAACCGATAGGGGGAAGACCTGGTCTTCCTCTCCCCAGATGATGAGGGTGGGATGCCGTATGGTATGGAGGCGCACCGCATAGTTGGACTCCCACAGCCCAATCGATTCTTTTACGGCGAGCATCGATTTGATCAAGCCGGGATTGTGTCGATGGCGGGTGGATCGTTCAAGAACGGCGGGAGTGATCAAGGAGTGGTCGTAAATTAACTCACGAAGCACAGATTGGGCTAGCCAACCGCCAAAGAGTCGGTTGCCGAGGGAGAGCAACCATGACGGTGCCTGGGTATCAAGAGTCCGTTTGACAATGGGGCTGGTGACATTCAAGCGAATGTTCGGCGGCAATCCACCGATTAGCACCAGCTTATCTACTCGTTCTGGACGGTCGAGTGCCATAGCCATTGCCAGGCCGGCGCCCATGGAGTTCCCAATCAATGTCGCCTGTGGGATTGCAAGCGCATCCATGAAGTTGGTCAAAAAGTCCACGAGTTGGTCCGGTCGATAGTCGATGTCCGGCTTGTCTGAAAGACCAAAGCCGAGCAAGTCTGGTGTAATGACGCGATAGTGTTGAGCCAGGGGCTGCTGCTGATGTTCCCATTGCCACATGGATCCGCTGAAGCCATGTAAGAGAATGAGAGGATGACCCATGCCTCTGTCTAAATAGGCGATACGGTAGTCCTGAACGGTGACAATCTGGATGGGAATACGTTCAAAGACTTCAAAATGAGGGGGAATTGCCGGCGGAGAAGAGCAAGCAGCGATGGCAAGAATGGGCCCTAGACAGAATGGGGCCGGACCACGATGCGGCGTTCCCACAGAACAGTCCCTTCCACGGCTTATTGCAATTGAATGACAGTTTCATCCGGTTTCACGTGTTCTCCTTCTGCTGCCAAGATGGCTGTAACGGTGCCATCCATAGGCGCTGGCACGCGGCTTTCCATTTTCATGGCCTCGATGATCAAGAGCGAATCACCAGCCTTGACACGGTCATTGACCGATACCAGGATTTTGACGACCCGGCCCGGCATAGGCGGCGCCACGTCGCCGGGTTGTGATGGCCTCGGTCGCTTTGCCTGGGTGGTTTTGTCGGCTTCATGAGTCTCCGGCACTCCGGCGAAGACTTCTTGGATCGGTTCGAGCGACACTTCTTCCAACCGATCGTTGATGCGGATGTAATAGGGTTTACGGCCGTCTACCTTGCGGCCAGAACCGGATACCTTGATGTGATAGGTTTCACCGTGCACCGTGATGTTGAACTCGACTGGTGCTAGATGCAGTTCGTGGGCGACGGCCGGGGCCTTGGGAGAAGTCGTTTCAAGCGGGGGAGGCGTCAGGTCACCTTTCTTGCGCACCTCGAAAAATTCCCGTGCGATGGTTGGAAAGAGGGCGAAGGAGAGTTGATCTTCGATAGAGGCATCTGGAAGTTCTTGTTTGATGGCTTTGAGTTCCGGTTCCAATCGGTCGGCCGGTCTGGTTTTGATTGGCTCTTCGTCTCCAATAGCGCGCACCATGACCTCTGGGTCAAGCGGACCGGGCGGGCGCCCGTACAGGCCGAGGAAGTAATTCTTGGTCTCGGTCGTGATTACCTTGTATCGTTCGCCGGTCAACACATTTAATGTGGCCTGCGTGCCGATAATCTGGCTGGCTGGCGTGACGAGGGGCGGATAGCCCATCTCCTTTCTCACGCGCGGCACCTCGTCAAGCACTTCTTTCATTTGTTCCAGTGCCTGTTGTTCGGCCAGTTGTGCGGCAAGGTTCGACAACATGCCGCCAGGAATCTGTGAGGTGAGGATGGCTGTATCCACGCCGGTAAAGTCGCTCTCGAACTGCCGATACTTGCGACGAACTGTACGAAAATGATCTGCAATCGGCTGCAGAGCGGTGAGATCAAGGCCGGTATCGTAGGGGGTGTGTTGCAAGGCGGCGACGATAGACTCGGTGGGGGGATGCGATGCGCCGCCAGAGAGGGGAGAAATGGCAGTATCCACAATATCGACACCGGCCAGCACCGCCATCAAGGCCGACATACTGCCCATGCCGGCTGTGTCGTGAGAATGCAAGTGGATAGGAACCGAGACGGAAGCTTTGAGGCGACTGACCAGGCGATAGGCATCAAACGGTGTCAAGAGGCCGGCCATGTCCTTGATGCAGAGTGTGTCGGTGCCAAGGTCCTCCAGCCGTTTGGCCAGCTCGACGAACCGATCGATACTGTGGACAGGGCTGACGGTGTAGCTGATGGCGGCCTCGACGTGTTTACCGCAGGCTCGCACCTCGCGTACGGCCCGCTCGAGATTGCGCACGTCGTTCAGCGCATCGAAAATACGAAAGACGTCGATTCCATTGGCTGCAGACCGCTCAATGAACCGCTCCAGGACGTCGTCAGCATAATGCCGGTAGCCGACAAGGTTTTGCCCACGCAGCAACATTTGTAATTTGGTGTTGGGCATGGCCGCGCGCAAAGCGCGGAGCCGTTCCCAGGGGTCTTCCCTCAAATATCGCAGACAGGTATCGAATGTGGCACCGCCCCATACTTCCAGTGACCAGAATCCCACCGCGTCAAGTTTCTGGGCGATCGGCAACATGTCCTCCGTTCTCATACGGGTGGCCAACAGACACTGATGACCATCTCGTAGTGCGACCTCCGTAATCATCAGGCGCTTCCCTGGCGCAGGACGAATGGTCCATTCCTGTGGGCGTGAGGGAATGGCCTTTGGTCGTCGGCTGCTGGGGCCAACTGATCGGGGAGATGCGGGTTGTTTTCTTTTGGAAGAGCGGATGGTTGCCATAACGAGTGAATGAGAAGTGCTCGCGAACGCAGTCTTGCTCGTGGTGGTTTATAACCCTTCGTAAGCGGCAATGGCTGCGGAAATTGCCAGGACTAAATCCTCCGGTTGCTGATATTCATGGTACGAGAACAGTTCCGGGTGGGTTTCCAAATACGACGTATCAAACCGCCCAGCGATGAAATCTGGCTCCTGCATAATGGCTTCCATGAACGGGATGGTCGTTTTTACTCCGCGCAGAACATATTCTTCAAGCGAGCGGCGCATGCGGCTGACGGCTTCTTCCCAGGTGCGCCCTCGTACCGTGAGTTTGGCCAAAAGAGCATCGTAATAGGGCTGTACGGTGTAATCCTTGTACACGGCCCCATCAATTCGGACTCCAATTCCTCCAGGTGAAAGGTATGCCGTGATAGTGCCCGTGGACGGCATGAAATTGTTCTTGGGATCTTCCGCGTTGATCCGGCATTGAATCGCATGCCCCTGGAGCAGGATGTCTTTTTGCTGAAGGTCCAAGGGATGGCCCGCCGCGATTGTGATTTGGTGGCGGACAATGTCGATGGCCGTGATTTGCTCTGTGACGGTGTGTTCCACCTGCAATCGCGGATTCATCTCGATGAAGTAATAGCGGCCCTGCTGATCGAGCAAAAATTCCACGGTGCCGGCATTGTCATAGTTCACGGCTCGTGCAATGGCAATCGCTGCATGTCCCATCTCTTCGCGGAGCGCTGGCGTTAAGACTAACGACGGGGCGATCTCAATCAACTTTTGATGTCGACGCTGGATTGAGCAGTCTCGCTCGCCGAGATGGATGATGTGCCCGTAGCGATCGCCTAGGATCTGGAACTCAATATGATGGGGGCGCTCAATGTATTTTTCGATGAACACACTGCCATCCCCAAAAGAGGCTTGGGCTTCGCGTGATGCGGCTTCGATGTTTTCGCGGAGCTCCTCATCTGATCGAACAACGCGGAGGCCACGACCGCCTCCGCCAGCGCTGGCTTTGATCATGAGGGGATAGCCGACCTCTCTTGCGAAGGCCATGGCCTCTTTCACATCGGTAATCGCTGTGTCTGTACCGGGGACGATCGGTACCCCGACAGTCCGAGCGATCTCACGCGCTTTGACCTTACTGCCCATCATGGTGATGGCATAGGGGGAGGGACCGATAAAAGTAATACCGGCATCTCGGCAGAGCCCTGCAAACTCCGCGTTTTCCGAGAGAAACCCATACCCAGGGTGAATGGCGTCGGCACCAATGCGAACGGCGAGACCCACGATTTGTGGGCCGTCTAAGAAGCCCTTGACCGGGCCAGGGCCGACGAGATACGCCTCATCCGCCTTCTTGACATAAATACCTGTTGAATCTGCTTCTGAGTAGATCGCAGCCGTGGCGATGTTGAGCTCCCGACAAGCGCGGATGATGCGCATGGCGATTTCTCCACGGTTGGCGACCAGAATTTTCTTGAACATGGCCTTATCAGCCCCACAGGAGAACAAGCGCGTTAGGCTAACATAGGATGAAATCATCTGTCGAGAGAGGGAACATCATTGCGTGAGAACAGATGAGGAGAATGGAGGGGCACCGGTCCACCGTTGACATGCTTGTGCAAAAGGTTCAGGCTTCAATCGGTCTGGTCTGCGGGGCAGGTCTGCGGGGCAGGTCTGATTGTTCGGCAAGCAGATGGAAGCATCGCTCGTCGGTCGCGTCTCTAACGAAATGGAATTTTTCGCATTGGCTGTCATGATGCAACGGTCTCGTCGGTATGTCGGAAGGTGGGGTCGTTTCTCGACACGTTGGACGCGGATTCTTGGCATCCTGGCATTCGTAGGGTTCAACCATGTATCGGCGTGGGGAGAAAGTCCGGCGCCCTCCGTTCATTGGGGGAGCCTGTCCTTCCCGGATCAGTATTCCACGGTGGTTGCCGGGCTGACCCTCAATCGGTTTACGCCGACGGACGGTTATGGATCCAGATACGATTCGACCATCTCAAATAAGATCGGCTTGAACTGGCGCAAGTTTGACGCTCGATCTGCTGCGGGTATGGAATTCCATTTAGGGAATTTCAGCTGCGCCGGTCTCTTCTCTGCCGTCCGCATGATGAGAGGAGTCACTTCGCCAGCACCAGGAAAGCTTTCGACCTGGCGTTGCCTCCTCCCGCCACAATGTCGATGAAGGACATGCCGGATGGAACATCGGGCACCGTGGCCTCAATGGTCGTGTCGTTGATGAAGGTGTAGTCGATCGTTGCCGCGCCGGCGGCGCTGAACGCGACGCCGTGAAAACATTCCTTGGTTCCGAAATTTTCCCCCTTGATCGTGACTTTCTCGCCCGGTTTGGCCTCGTCCGGCTCTACGGAGAGAATCTTCGGCCGTTTGCTGCGATCGCAGACTGGGTCTTGCTCAATGACGCGCTCGTCAGAGCCCTCAATGGACTTCATGTCATACAACGTAAACCCTGCCCCATCGACGATGGAGCCCTCCTCGGCGTAACTGTATCGGATAGGCAGTGGCTCAAGGAGCAGACAAACCAGGAATGACGCGATGGTCAATGAGCATCGATGAAGACGCATGGAAACCTCCCAGGGAGCTCTATCATTCGCTTTTGAGTGCAATGTACTCACTTCCAATGATTGATTGACCAGATGCCGACAAGGCAAATGCCAGAAAGGCTTGTACCAGAGAATTGGAGTCTGGTCTGGACAACAATAGTAGTGGTCGACGCAAGCTATAGCGACCGTCCCGCACTGTTGGCGCCTCCGGTTCCACTTTGTCGAGGGGCAACAAACGGACAGCGACGCCACTCGAGACTGCAGATAGTCCCGCATTTAACGAGATATATGCAATAGCCGACAGAGGGGGCAATGTGCCTGCTACGGTTTTAATCACTTGATCATCAGAGTCGATGACTCTGGCAGTGGAGGGTATGTTGCCGGTAATGCCCAAAGAGGATTCAAAGGCTGTGCGAAGGGGATGATCGGATGGGCGGTTAATAATGAGCACCTTTGTTTCCGGTCCCCCGACCTCAGCCCATTCCGTGATCGCTCCGGTAAAAAGAAGGGAGGCCTGCTGACTAGAGAGTTCTTTTGTGAAGTTTGATAGGTGGACCAGGAGGCCGATGCCGTCCCATCCGATTTGCGTGTGGGTAAGGTCAGGGTGAGGGCGAGATCCACTGGCAAGGTGAGCATGACCACTTTTGACCATCTCGGCTGAGTTTTGTTGATCCCATAAGACGTCGATGTAGACCCGCGGATGGATCTTTTCAAAGGCTCGAGCCAATCTTTCCATGAGGGTTTGTTCCGGGCCATTCCCCACCACGACCAAGTTTCCTGCCAGGTTGTCGGCGAGAACGAGGTTTGTCCCCCATGCCATGAACCATATCATGGCACTCAGGGTGGTTGTGAGGGGGATTCGTCGGCGAGCAGGCGACGGAAATGGGCGATGATGATCATGGAAATGATGCCGGAAGGACTTGTGAGGGGACCAGACTATCATCACGATTCGGCTGAATCGGAGGAACCGTCCGGTGGGGAGGCGGACTCCCATCCGAAAAAGGTGTTGGGACGAGGTGTGTTTCGTTTTTTATCAAGAGGCGGAAGTTTGGCGAATCGCTCCATGCGCTCCTGGTTCATGGCCGACGCTTTCATCTCCGCGAAGCCGGGTTTGCGGGTTCCCACAATCTTTGATGAAAAAGAGGAGAGCAATCTGGTGGCTTGCCTCGCATGGCATGAAGGACATTCTGTATCTTCGATGCGGTCATAAACGGACTGCGTGGCTTCAAACTGGGTGAAACAAACTTCACATCGGTATTCGTAGACGGGCATGGCCTATGTTCTCTTCATACTGCGCCACGATCTAAACAGATTTGGGCCCACACACGGAGAACATCCTGTTCATGTAGAATCGTGGGTTCCATCACTCTTGACCGGATTGTTGTAATGCGTTTATTGTACCATGATTTTGGTCCAAACCGTTTACCAAAGAGGAGGAAAAAGATGGCGGTGCTGATCAGACGGTATAAGGGGCAACATGGAATCATGCAGGAAGAACGGATCGATGATGAGGATCGCATCGAACGATACAAACGGCTGTTCGAAAAAGATGACTTAAAGAAATTAGAGACGGGCGAGAAGGTCTTTATTGAAAAAGACGAGTGGCAACTGCTTCCGTAAGACTATCCGTGCTCCTGCCCTCACTGACTGGTTTATGGCCTACTGGATTCACGTCGCCCGATCGATTGATCGGGTGACGTTACATCGTGATCGGTGTTCGGAAATTCCCTCCAATGTGACTTCCAGTGATTTTTGGGAGGGAGGGTGGTTTGACTACCCTGACAAAGAACGGGCTCTTCACGCCATGGAGCAGGCGGGCGTGGGTGAACAACGACGGTGTCCTCTCTGCAAACCATAATTGTACACTCTGCGTGACGAATGATGAGAGAGTACGTCATGTGTGCCGGGGGAAACGATGCCGCGCCTCATGTTGCTTATGACGACGGTGATTTGGGGGGCGACGTTCCCGGCAACCAAGGCGGCTCTTGAGCAAATTCCTCCCCTCTCGTTTTTGTGTCTACGATTTGTTCTCGGGACCCTTGTTGTTGGGCTGTCGTTGGCCGTGGTGCACAGAGTGATCGAACGGGGCAGGTCTTTGCTTGTGGCTAGTGGGGTGGCCACAGTCTTTCTATTTCTCGGCTATGTGTTGCAAACCATTGGGCTCCGCTATACCAGTGCTTCCAATTCCGCGTTTCTCACAGCGCTCTACGTGATTTTTGTGCCGTTGTTTTTAAGACGATGGGGAGGGCAAACCCTCTTGGCGACCGCCGGGGCTGTGACTGGACTATGGTTGCTGGTGAAGCCCAGTATGGGAATGAACATCGGTGATCTGCTGACTCTGATTTGTGCCGCGGCCTTTGCTGGTCACATTATTTGTTTGGAACGCTTCACTCGTCACCACGATGCCTGGTCGCTGTTGGTCTGGCAGCTCCTGGCCGTCACACTGTTGTTTGTATTGTTGGCGCTGTGGGAACGGGTACCAGTGAAAGCGTTTGAGCTGACTCCTGTTCTGTTGATCGGATTGGGAGTAACAGGAGTGTTGGCCACCGGTGCCTTTGCGGTGCAACTATGGGCTCAACGGTTTGTCCCCGCGCAGCAGGTGGCACTGGTGTTTGCTTCTGAGCCAGTGTATGCCGCCTGGTTTTCATGGTATTTTTTGGGAGAGACCTTAGATGTCCAAGGGTGGATTGGCAGCGCACTGATTGTCGCATCAGTGGTCATGGGGGCGCTAGTCAATCGGTCAGCGGTCGCCGTGCCCGTGGAGGCTGATGCACGGTAGGAACGGTGAACGAAGAGGCGAACGAAAGCAGTCGTGCTTGTGGGGTCGAGGGGCGAGATGACTGGGGTGAAGGGTAGAAACGACGACAGGCCTCACAGAGGGAGGAGGGGATGGCACAAAAATTTGCAAATGGCCGGTGGGTGCAAGAAGGGTTTCTGGATAACCGCGTACCAGGGACTGTCGTGGGCCGGGTTGTCTTCGCTGGTATTGGGGCAGTGGATTTCTTCTTACGGGGCGACTTCAAGACCGATATTGCGGGTAATGTGATTCGCTTTCGCAACAGTCGATTTGAAGAGGAGGACATGGCTGCACATGTCCTCGCTGACATGGAAAACCCCCAACTGGGAACAGTCTATCTCATCTCGTTTGATCCTCATCCCAATCTTATGCCACATCCCTATGTGGAATGGTTTTCCCAGAAAGGAGAGCATTATCGGTTTGAGTTAAGTGTAGGTGAGGCTTGGATAGTCCAAGCGGCAGAGCTGGCGATGATTGACCAAGAAAGCCAGAAAATTCGTGCATCACTCACGAATCTCGTTTTTAAGCCACCTCTCGTTGATTCTGATCGAAAAGAGATCTAGCCTCCGAAGCTGCCCAATGTCGTTGTACTGTCTTGTAGCATGAAACCGACCCCCCTCTTCTACCCCGATTCCATACGTGATTTTCATCGGGACAGGATAACTCATTTCTTCGCCTGTTATATCCTGCAAACACCGACCGGCCGGAAATCACGCTGGGCTGTTTTCTGCCGCGGCTTGAACTGGAATACTTATGTCGACGGGGTGTTTGAGGAGGCTATGACCCTCTTCCTGTTTGAGCGTCTTGCGCTTTGGTTTACCCTCCCGCACATAATCAGGGACTTCGCGAATATCCCATACCAAGCCAAGCCGCTCCAGCAGTTTCAAGCAGTAATACGTGAGATCAATTTCCCACCAGTAGAATCCTTGCCTGGTTGAGGCGGGGTAGTAATGATGATTGTTGTGCCACCCTTCTCCCATGGTGATAAGGGCAAGGAGGAAGTTGTTCCGGCTGTCATCACCAGTATCGTAGCGTTGGGACCCATAGACATGGGATAGTGAATTGATCGTAAAGGTTCCATGGGCTAAGGCAACTGTGGAGATGAAAAATCCCCAAATGAGCATTTGGGGGCCATTTGTGCCAAGATGCGGAGCGGAAATTTCCAATACGTACCCCAGGCCGAACATGGCAAATCCGGTCAGTACCGGTACGACAACATCAAATCGGTCGAGGAATCGGAGTTCGGGGAACTTGTAGAGATCCGAGACTGCTTTAAACCGGGGAGCAAAATGGGTTTGGGACGTAAACCATCCCATGTGAGACCATAAAAATCCTCTCTGGCGGGGAGAATGAACATCATCGGGTGTGTCCGAGGCAATGTGGTGATGGCGATGATGACCTGCCCACCAAAGGGGACCTCGTTGGACGCACATGCCGCCCAGTACGGCGAAAGCGAATTGAGTGACGCGGGACGTCTTAAATGTGCGATGGGAAAAATATCGGTGATACCAGCCGGTGATGGCGAACATACGGATGAAGTAAAACGCCACGGCAACGCCGACGGCTGTCCAGCTCCAGCCTACCCAAAAGACTCCCAGACACATAAGATGGACCGCGATGAACGGAATGCTGCGGATCCAGTCGAACTTGGGAGGGCCGTCGGTTTTTATATATTCTAAACCGGCCCACGAATCGAACCAGCGGAGAAACGAATACCAGAGATTCCGGCCTTTCGAATTGGGTGGAGTAGCAGGGGGGGATGTCATTGTATCGGCCATGCACGTACCTCCGTTTGCCGTATCATCAATGTTGTCAGGCAACAGATGAAACGGTCGTCTGTCGCGAACCTTGTCCGCCAGTTTGTGTCGGTGAAAACGATGTGTCCAGCAGAACTCGAATCACGATAGGGGCGCATTATACATGCGATGCCAAGAAAAAAAAACAGTCTAGAGGATGATGTTGAGAGTAATAACCTGGCGTGAAGATCCAATCAATGTCGATGGGTTTCATTGGTTTCTCTTAGAGAGATCGGATGTGAACGGTGAGCGTTGAAAAAAGCAAGAAAGCATGTTGCTGCCGGTGAGAACGTTGAGAGAGCCACGACCGTTTCTCGGCGCCAATCTCAATTGAAGCTCAATAAAACTTGAGGGAGGGAGCAGCCGGCGAACAACGTTTTGGGCCACATGCTTTCGGTCAAAAGCGCTGGATAGTGGTTCCGCGCCCTGCTAGAATGTCGCAAATGAACGACCGTTTTCTAAAAGCATGCCGACGTGAACCGGTTGATTGCACGCCGGTCTGGTTCATGCGACAAGCCGGCCGTTACATGGCCGAATACCGGGCCCTCCGGGCCAAACATTCCATCTTGGAGATGTGCAAGACGCCGGAGCTGGCCGCGCAGGTGACGCTCCAGCCGATCAATCGATTTCCCCTCGATGCAGCCATCATTTTTGCAGATATTCTGCTTCCCCTTGAGCCAATGGGGTTGCACCTGGAGTTTGCTCGTGGGGAAGGACCGGTCATTCGTGAACCGATCCGGGACCGCGCTGCCGTGGATCGTTTAAAGGTGACGGATGGAGACGAACTTGATTATGTCGCGGATGCCATCAAACTAGTGCGGCAAGCGCTTGATGGAAAGGTGCCGTTGATCGGGTTTGCTGGGGCACCGTTTACCCTTGCCAGTTACGCCATAGAGGGGGGAGGCTCACGGACCTATCTCCACACCAAACAGATGATGTATGGTGATCCTGCGGCGTGGCACAAGTTGATGGATAAATTCGCGCGGGTCATTACCGGTTACCTCCGGCAGCAAATCAGAGCCGGGGCTCAAGCGATTCAGCTCTTCGACAGCTGGGTTGGATGCCTGTCTCCCAATGACTACATGGAGTATGTGTTGCCCCATGTCCAGTTGATTTTTGCAGGACTTAAGCGGGAGGGAGTGCCAATGATTCATTTTGGCACGGGGACAGCCTCGTTGCTTCGGCTGATGCGTGAGGCCGGAGGAGATGTGATCGGGCTTGATTGGCGAGTTCATCTCGATGAGGGGTGGGCGAGGGTAGGTTACGATCGGGCGGTGCAGGGCAATTTGGATCCGCTCGTCCTTTTTGCGCCACTTCCGGAAATTGAACGTCGTGTCGAGGATATCCTCCGACGGGCTGCCGGCAGGCCAGGGCATATTTTCAATCTCGGGCATGGTATTCTTCCAACAACGCCGGTTGATCATGTCGCTGCAACGATTGACATGGTCCATAAGCTCAGCCAACGGTGAAGCTGCTAGAGCCCTCTGGGTGTCCCATGTCTATTCCATGGTTCGCACGAGGCTGTGGCTTGCCTTCCGCTGAAAGGTATGGATTTCCCAATGCGGAATCAGAAACGTCATAGTGCTGTGTTGCTGATGGCGATGGGGGGGCCTGATTGTCTGGAAAACGTCGAGCCTTTTTTGTTGGATGTGCGGGGAGGGCGTCCGACGCCACCGGAACTGGTTGAAGAAATTCGTGAAAGGTATCGAGCGACGGGAGGAAAGTCACCAGCATTAGACATTACACGACGAATTGCCGATCAGTTGGAGCGACGTTTAAATGAAGCAGGAACAGAACGATACCGAGTTCACATCGGAATGCGTCATTGGCATCCTTTTATCAAAACGGCTTATGCGGAACTGTTGAAGGAAAATCCTGATTGTGTGATCGGGATTTGTCTGGCGCCTCAACAGTCGTCGCTCAGCACTGGTGCGTACAAGAGAAAGGTGGAAGAAGCACGAGCAGTGTTGCAGAGCACTGTGCCGGTCAGCTTTGTGGGTTCGTGGAATACCCATCCGAAACTGATTACGGCCATTGTGGATCAAATCAAACAGACGTTGGATAGGTTTCCACCCTGTGAGCGGCAGCACGTTCCGGTGCTTTTCACCGCGCATAGTCTGCCGGAACGGGTGGTGGCGATGAAGGATCCGTATCCCGATGAAGTCAAAGCCACTGTTGAGGCGGTGTCGGCCCATTTGGGGACGCAACCCACGGCGTTTGCCTATCAAAGTCAAGGACGTTCATCTGAACCCTGGTTGGGACCAACTGTGGAAGACACCCTTGTTCTGCTCTACCAAGCTGGACATAGGCAGGTCATCGTGGCACCCATTGGCTTTATCTGTGACCATGTTGAAACGCTGTATGATCTCGATATTGAGCTCAAGCAACGGGCGACCCGCTTAGGAATGAGGTTGGAACGTATGCCGATGCTTAATGACCAGCCAGCGTTGGTCGAGGTCTTGGCCGACCTCGTGATGACGCATCACGCCCTCTCCGCTCCTCAACAGTGAGACCACTCCGCATCGTCATTGTTGGCGGTGGCATCTCAGGGCTTGCTACTGCCTTAGTCATACAGGAAGCCTCGGTGGTGAAGGGGCTGGCCTGCCATTGCACTGTGCTCGAAGCTGCGTCTTACTGGGGAGGCAAGATTGTTACGCATCGAGCTGGTGACCTTCTTACCGAGGCCGGTCCGGATTCGTTTCTTTCCCAAAAACCAGCAGGTTTGGATCTCTGTGCCAAGCTTGGCTTGACAGAGCAGCTCATCAATACTAACGACACGAAGAAGAAAGCCTGTGTTTTGTGGCGCGGCAGGCTCTATGATTTGCCAGACGGCTTGATTTCCTTTGCGCCGCAACAGTGGACGCCTTTGTTGCGGAGTGGTCTGCTGAGTTGGAGCGGGCTGGCTCGGCTGGGTCTTGAGACGGTCATCCCACGAGGAGTCCCTGGACGAGAGGAATCGTTGGCGTCGTTCTGCCGCAGACGGTTTGGCCGTCAAGCGTTTGAGCGGGTGTTGGAACCTCTCATGGCGGGAATCTATGCGGGCGATGCGGAGCAGATGAGCCTCCGGGCGACGTTCCCGAGATTTTTTGAGCTCGAGCAACGACATGGCAGTGTTATCAGAGGCATGGTGGCGGCCACACGAGCAGCTTCCCAAACCAAGGGAGCTGGCTCTCACCATACGATGTTTGTGAGTCTCAAGAACGGTCTTGGCGACCTGGTGTCCGCCTTGACTGCCCGGTTAAGGGAACAGGGAGTGGATCTTCGATTACGGTGCAAGGTTGAAGCACTCCGAGTTCGGTCCCACGAACCAGGTCGCTGGATGTATGACCTTCTTCTTGAAGATGGGTCGGCGCTTTCTGCTGATGGGCTGGTGTTGGCGACACCAGCCTACGTATCGGCGGAGTTGGTGCGACCGCTGTCGCCGATTGCTGGGGGGCTCTTAGACATGATTCCCTATGCCTCGACGGCGACCGTTGCGCTAGCGTATCCAGCCAAGAATGTTGTAGGGACAATTCAGGGATTTGGCTTTGTGGTTCCACGGAAAGAGGGGCGCGATCTCATCGCTGCAACGTGGACATCGCTCAAATGGCCCTATCGCGCGCCAGCCGATCAGGTGTTGGTTCGCTGTTACGTCGGAGGGGTCGGACGGGAAAAGACGCTCGACGTCGATGATCATACCCTTGTGACAAGGGTGCACGGCGAGTTGGCTAGGATTTGCGGCATCCAGGAGAAGCCGCACTATACCGAGGTCAATCGCTGGTGGAAGGCCATGCCGCAATACACGATTGGGCATCTGGACCGGCTTGCTCAGTTGGAAGCAGCCTTGAGCCGTTATCGGGGCTTGGTACTGGTGGGAGCAGCCTACCGAGGAGTTGGGATTCCGGATTGTATCAGGGACGGAACCGCGGCGGCGGAAAAGGTGCTGGCCGATCTTGCAGGCGGCCGCCACGGAAAAGCAGTGAGGTGAAGCTCAGCGTTTGTAAGGCGCCAGGTGCGAAGGGCTGGTTGTGAGGGGCGCCAGAGACTTACTCATATATCCATCTTCTCGTCAGTGGCAATTCGGTCGGCCCTTCTGTTTCTTGCAGGCTGGCCAATACTTGATAGACGTTCATCCAACCGCGGTGAAATCCCAGCGATGTGCCGGCGAGATAGACCCGCCAAATGCGCAGGGTCTTTTCTCCGACCAGTTGACGGGCGGCATCCACTTGCTGTTCCAACCGTTGGGACCAGAGGGTAAGCGTACGAGCGTAATGTGGCCGTAGACTTTCGACGTCGTAAATCTCAAATTGCTGGGCTCCCAGCTCCCGGATCATTGTGTGGAGGTGAGCTAGTTCGCTGTTGGGAAACACGTAGGTGTCGATAAATTCGCTGACACCCGATCCGACAGGGCGTCCATCGATGTCGGATGACGTAAAGCTGTGATTCAGTAGCAAGCCGCGATCGCGTAGTAGGCGGCGGATGGCAGAGAAATAGATGGGAAAATTGTTGATCCCCACATGTTCAAACATACCAACGCTTGCGATCTTGTCAAACGATCGCTCTCCGAATTGTGCCGGGGCATCCCGATAATCGAGAAGCAGTACCTCCGCCTGCCCCTCGAGACCAGCTTGCCGAATGCGCTCACGAGCTAACTCGAACTGATTGGCCGACAGGGTAATGCCGACGGCATGAACTCCATAGCGTTGAGCAGCGCGGATAATCAATCCTCCCCAGCCGCAGCCGATGTCCAGGAATCGTTCACCCGGACTCAGCCGGAGTTTGCGGCAAATATGATCCAACTTGGCCAGTTGTGCCACGTCGATCGTCTCCTCGCCGGTTTCAAAATAGGCGCAGGAATAGACCATCCGTTCGTCTAACCAGAGGCGGTAAAACTCGTTACCGACGTCGTAGTGGTGTTGGATATCGGCGCGATCTTGATGAGGCAGGTGATCTCTGCGTGTTGCCTCAATACGTGAGGTTACTGGCGAACCGCTGGCCGCCACGAGCTGCTCAGCGGCAACAATGGCGGTGGTGATATCTCCCTCGATGTCAATCTGTCCGTTGATAAAGGCTTCGGCAAGTGCTCCCAGTGTTGGGTGGGCCAGGGTCGAGAGGGCAGCCGGATCGTGAATAAATAGGGTAGCCCTTGTGGGTAATCCCAAGTTGAATCGCAGTCCGTCTGGCAACACAATGTCTATTGGCTGTCCGCCATGGGCGCGGAGCATGTCCGCCAAGTGGTCAATGCGATGCCCCAGGGCCTTATCGAAGATCCATTTTGTGACATGCGAGAACCGTTCTCGGTGAGACATCCAGTCCCTTCCTCCAGTTGTGCAAAAGGTTTCCCTTCGACCCTGATGAGATGCAATGCCAATTGTACGAACGATCTTAGCGTAAATGCCTGCCTATGAAAATAGCGGCAAGGATAGAGGCATTTTGCACTTTGAAGGAAGGGTAGCGTTAATCGGTCAGAAAGTAATACGCCTTACGAGGACTAAGTCAAGGCAGAATAATCGTGTCTTGCGGGTAGCCCAAGTCCCGGAGCATAGTTTCCACCGCATCGACCATGGGGGGAGGACCGCACAAGAAAATGCGTGTCTCCGGTCCTGGCGCGGGAAGGTGTTGGCGCAACACGTCAGGTGTGACACGGCCAGTTCCTTGTTGCCATCCGGCAGGAGGGTATTCCAAAAGATGGTAACAGTGAAAATTGGGAAACTCTTGAATGTACCGATCCCATTCGCGATGGAAAATAATGTCCTTATCGGTCTTGTTAGCAAAAATTAGAAACAGCTCGGCCTTGATCTGTTGAGAGAGGATCCAACGGATGATGGCGATCATCGGGGTAATACCAGTGCCTCCTGCTACGAACCCCACGTGCGTGGCCATGCCATCTACCCAATGACCGCCGGTGTTCGGACCGCTCATCAAGACTGTGTCGCCAATGCGCCGATCGTGGAGGTAGCGGGAGATGAGACCGGTTTCGTACCGTTTGACAGTCAAATCAAAATAGCCTGTGACGCCCGGTAGGGAGGAGGGGGTATAGGCCCGCTTCACTGACTTGCCATTGATGGTGGTATGGACATAGAGGAAATCGCCTGGCGCCAGATCAAGCGTTGCATTGGCGGGCAGTTCAAACCGGAACGTCTTGGTGTCGTGCGTATCCGGCTCAATCTGAATGAGTGTATAGGGAACGGGCGAAATGGTCTTGATACGGGTCACAGCCGCCATGGAGGCTTCCATCATACGGTGGATTTGCTATGAACGCAATGCCGGATAGAAACGTGCCTAACACAAGAGGGGGGATGGGCATCCATGGTGGTAGGCCTCACTTACAGCGGATAGTGCTTCGCTTCGTCGTCCCCTTGTTTGCCGCGGAGACGAACCAACGGGTTGGTTCTTGCAAAGACTCGAGAAAAGGCTCCTTTAGCTATCGTGGTCTGAGCGCGATACTTCTGTGAGGTAGTGTCGCTCCACACTGGCCAGCACGGGGCGTGCGGCAGAGACACGGTGGTTGATGGCCTGGCTTAACCAGCGGCGGGCTTCGTCGGCATCACGTTTGACGCCTCGCCCGAACGCATACATCACGCCGAGCACGTACATAGCCTCTCCGTTGCCTGCTTCTGCCAAACGACGAAGGCCAGCGGAAGCTTTTCGATACCAAGCGATGGATTCGGGCGCCTGTTGACCATCCCGCTGAGCATAAAATCGTCCGAGGCGGTATTGAGCAAAGGCATCGCCGCGCTCGGCCAGCTCATGGTCACGGGTGCGATGTCCGACTCCGCCGGAAGGCGGGGCTGACGTGACAGTAGAAGTCGGCACGACGGATGGTTGTTCTGGCTGCGCTGGTTGGCGAGCGACAGCCGATGGATGAGTGGAGGCATGGAGGGATAATTGTGTTTCCGGTTGTGTCTTCTGCTGACTCGCTACAGAAGCCGCCGCTTTGGCTGTTGGAGCGGCGAGGGGAGGAAGCGAATGGTGCTTTTCGTCTCTCGGAGTTCTGGACAGAGACGAAGCCAACGGGGGTACAGGGACTTGTCCGGTCTTTTGTTGGGTCGGAAGCTGTTTTGCCTTCGACCGTTCCCCTGCAATCTTCTGATCCCGTCCGGGCCGGTCTTTCTCAGGGTCTGTTGGAATGCCAAGAGCGGCTACGGTGGTAGGAGCAGGGGGATCTCCTTCCTGTGGAGACGAAGCCTGGTCCACTGGCTGACACGGTGAAGGGAGAGTGGTAGAGAGATTAAGGTCTAGACTCTGTGGGCACCCGGTAGATTCATGGGGGACCGGCAACCAGATATTCAGCGCGGAAAGACCTCCCACACATCCAATGGTGAGCAGGGCCCACCGCCTCAATCGACGCCTGGCGATTTGGCGATCGCTAGGAGGAACGAGAACGAGCCCGGGATAGCCCTGCTTGTCCATACCTGCTCCCAGAAACCCAGGCCTCAGTATATCACGATCTCCTCCCCATTGTCGTGGAGCTCTTTATGGAATAAATGAAGAAGAGAGAAGACGATAAAGTGCCTCTGGGGTGTGGTTGAACGATGAGAGATGGCAGTGAGCGTCGTGGAGAGATGATACCTACCTCTGGGAGGAGACCGACTGGTGCTCTCCCTACTTCCCTCTGGGGCAAGAAGGTTCTATAACACGAAAAAGCCAAAACCACTTGAACAGGATGGAGGGTTGAACCGTGCAGTCCATTGATAACAACCTGACAGTCATTGAGGCTGGTGGGCCGTTTCGTGAGCCCAGGGAAGAGGTTTTGTCGTATGACTATTCCATTCAGCGATCAACCTGGCCAACTCCCCATGGGATTCGCGTCAAGGTCTCCATCCCCGATGAGCTGGTGGTGTTTCGAGAACGGTTGCTGGGATCGGTTGCCTGTTCCCCAGGGCGTCAGTTGATGATTAATAATATCCTTTCGAAGAAGATTGCTGACTGGAAGATTAAGATAGCTGAAGAAGAGGGTCTCTTGGCGGAACGGGGTGATGTGATGCTGGCACCGTTTGTTGGACCGTGGTCGCATCTGCTTCCTAAGTTGGAAGAATGGTTTGACAAGGAGCAGAGGACCGTTCGAGAGGAGATCCGAAGGCGGGTGGGGATTTGAATGGCTAGAAAATTCGTCGATAGCGTTTGGAATGGATGCCTGATTCATCGGCGAATCCGAGTGAGCCGGTATCCGGATTGGCAGTGTCGTTCAAATCAATCCGGTAATGGCCTCGTACTGCTTCCATGATCACTTCAAACGGGATAGCACCAGGGTAGAGACTGCCCGGGGCGTGGGCCCCTCTAGTCAATGTGCGAAGGGGTTCCGCCTCCGCATATGAGTGATCGGCAAAAATGTAGATATTCGCGACAGCGTGATCGCCTAATGGATGGCCTGGCGAGGTAGCGGGTAGTTGATCACCCAGGGTGCCGGCTAGTCGCTGTTCCTTGAGACGTTTTAACAGGGCAACAATTTGGCTATCTGTTGCTTGCGGCGGTACGACCAATCCAACGGCATTCATCTCGGGTACAACAGCCTGCACGGTAAACATGACAGGAGCCGCATCAGGGTCTTCAATTGACGAGATGGCAGGTCCCTCCGTACCGGTCGCCTGTTTATTGCGGGAAGTCGGGACAATCAAGGCGACGAACAGCCACAATCCCGCCAGCACTCCAAACATGACGACCAGTGGATGCAGGCCGGCCCGTTTCCCCTCTTCGTAAGGACCCTGTTGGTCGCTCATCCGCGGCTGCCTTTCTCCGAAACGGGCCGTGCAGGTGTAGATTGGTCCGGCGGGGAATCGGCGAGGCGCCGTTTCGCCTCTTCCCACAGGACATCCATGTCAGCCAAGGTCATATCCGAGAGGGATCGTCCTTGTTCCACGGCCAGAGCTTCAATCAAGTGGAAGCGATCGACAAACCGATTCGTAGCCCGCCGAAGAGCCTCTTCCGGGTTCACCTTGAGAAAACGGGCCAGATTGACGAGCGAGAACAGGATATCTCCCAGTTCCGCTTCGACCTCGGTCTGCTTGGTCGGCTGGGCGGAGGCAGGGTCCATTTCGGCATCCCCCAAGGCCTGTTTCAATTCGCCGATTTCTTCTGTGATCTTCCCGAAAATTTGATCGAGACCCGCTGCATTGTGCGGCCAATCAAATCCGACGCGAGCCGCTCTGGCTTGGATCTGATAGGCCCGCAGGAGGGCTGGAAGGGTCTTCGGGACTCCATCGAGGGCTGACCGGGGGGCTCCTGCCGCTTCGCGCTCGGCCCGTTTGATCTGTTCCCATTGGCTGAGGACATGTTCGCTGGTAGTGACGGAGCCTGGCTGGCCATCCGTGGCGAACACATGGGGGTGTCGGCGAATCAGCTTTTCCGCCAGCGTCTTCAAGACGTCGTCGATGGTAAAGGTGCCGGCTTCGGCGGCGATCTGGCTGTGAAACAGCACTTGCAACAGCACGTCGCCCAGTTCTTCCCGCAGCTTGGCCTCGTTACCCTCGTCGATCGTTTCCAGAACTTCATAGACTTCTTCAAGCAGATATGGCTTGAGCGAGTCATGGGTCTGTTTGCGATCCCACGGGCATCCGTTGGGAGCGCGCAACGTCGCCATGATGTCCGTTACCTTGTCGAAGAGTTCCGACATGATCCGCTTCGCTCCGTCAGATCAATGAGACCCCGATGCGTCGTCACTCTATACCGAGAGCGGCTGTTTCTTCAATGTCGGCGGCAGATGACCATAGGACTTGACGGTAAACATGAATCGGCCGACAAAGCACGCGAGCGTTGCGCTTGGCCGGATGAACAGGGTGTGCGTTTGCCGCTGCTTTGCTTGAGGGCTGTTTGAGGTATCGGCCGATTCCGAGTGTCTGGGACGCTGAGACAACCATGACCCACCGTCGTCTTCTATCGAAGGGGGAGATGGCCTGATCCACGTCTCCGTCGATGTAGCCGGTGAGCCGAAATATCGATACTGCTTCGTTGAATATAAAGAACAGCTCAAGGCCCGCTTCAAACAGATCGAATATCTGGATAACCACCTCTCTGATCGCAATTATTTAGAAAAATTACCTCACAGGCTCCCGTGGTATCCGGCCTGACCGGCCTTAATACGGTCATTCACGCCGCAGCTTTTGTGCGGGCTCGAGCAGTGGTGTACGTTTCTCAGGTTCGGGGTCATGCGCCGGATCTGTGGTGATTTCAAGGATGACATCCCACCATCATTTTGCGGCCGGCTTGTCGCGGCCGTCGGCTTGCGGGGTAACAGCCCCTATGGTAGGGTACCACCCATCTGCTAGCATCCAGCTAAGGAGATGGCCAACAACGCGTGTGAGGGGGAGGAATGAATGAGTGAGCAGGAACAAGGGTTTGTAGTGAGGGACCGGCGAGGGATTGGTGTGTCGGCGACAACGGGACCATCTGCCGCTCAAGAGCAATCTGCTGCTGAAGAGAAGCCCACGACATCCTCGTCAAGGCCTAGTACCAGCGCACCGCAGGAGGCGTCGTTACCGGTTACCTTTTCGTCCTTTGTGATTTCGTTAGGGTCGTCTGCCTTGATGTTGATGGGAGAACGGCTGGATCCTCGTCAAGAAGCCATGCCGGTCAACTTGCCCCAGGCGAAGGAAATCATCGATCTCCTTTCGATTTTGGAAGAAAAGACCAAGGGGAATCTCACGTCCGAGGAGCAAACGGTCCTCCGCGACATGCTCTATGCGCTTCGGATGAAATACGTCGCGCTGGCTCCGTCCAAATAGAGGGATCGCGGTTTAGCCTGTTAGGGGTGGGACTCCGTTGTGCGCAATCTCTTCCCCAACAGCGGCGTATCCGGTCCCTGTTCGATCATGGTCGCGAGCTTGTGGTCGCTCATAGGTATCCGAGCCGTTGCCCTCAGGAGGAGACGCTCATCCCATGCCAGAATCGCACTCTGTGACCAACGAACAGCCCCCACCGGAAGCTCTGCCTTCCGGCTATTTCTCCGCGGGTACCACGCAGACCGGTGATAGCCGGCTGAGTCCAACTCCGTCCAGAACCTCCACGCAATCCGAGAGAAAAAAACCCCACTTGCGGCCTGTGTGGATTGTTCTTCTCCTCCTCATCCCCTGTCTAGGGCTAACGTTTTATTACGCGTATGTGGCGGTTCCAGGTGGCGAAGAGAAAGGATCACTCTTACCATCGGCTAGCTATGCCCTTGTGCTCCTGCTGGTCAACCTGGACTTGATCGGGCTGGTTGTCCTGACTTTGCTCCTGTCTCGGAATCTGATCAAAGCGTATTTTGAGCGCCGCCATCGGCTCGTCGGTTCTGGCTTCCGTACCAAGCTCATCGCGGCGTTTATTGGATTCTCGCTGATTCCGACCGTATTGTTGGCGATTGTCGCCAGCGGGTTTCTCAACAAGGCGGTGGATGTGTGGTTCAGCGAGCGAATTGAAAATGTGATGAGAGATTCCTATGAAGTCGCCAAACTGCAGCAGGCGGGCCACATCGCGTTGGCAGTCAACAGTGCACGGGCGATTAGCCAGGAAATCTATCGAGAGGACATGTTGCTGCCGGAACAGCGGGATCTCCTCATCGCGGCGATGGCGCGGAAACGTGCGGAATATGACGTGGCTGGGATCGAGGTCTTTTCCAACAAGATGGAGGTGCTGGCCAGGACTTTTGATACGAGTGTGCCGGAAGGCGTGCTTGATCTGCCGGTTAGTCAACTTGTTCTGCAGGTGATCAACGGTAAGCAAGAGTCCACCTCGGTCCAAGAGGCCCAGTCAGGGCGCCTTGTGCGAGCTGCCATCCCAGTGCCATCAGGGACCAAAAGCGCCGAAGTGGCTGGTGTGGTAGTCGTTGAGACTTATATGTCGGAATCGTTGCTGAACAAAATGGAAAGCATCAGTCGCCAGTATGAAGAGTACAAGCAGATCAAGGCGATGAAAAATCCCATCAAGGCAGGCGCCTATCTCGTGATCGCCATCGTGACGGTCATGATTCTGTTTAGCGCGACCTGGTTTGGATTTTACGTGGCTCGCGGTATCACTGTGCCGATCCAACGGCTGGCGGAGGCGACGGAGGCAGTGGCACAAGGAAATTTGACCGTCCAAATCGATGCCAAAGCGACTGACGAAATCGGGACCCTTATTGAATCCTTCAACCGTATGACGCAGGATTTGCTCATCAGCAAGTCTAAGTTGGAAGAGACGAACCTCACATTGCGTCACATCAACGTTGAGCTCGATCGCCGGCGGGCCTACATTGAGACGGTAGTGGCCACGATTCCCACAGGCCTTATTTCGATTGATCGGCAAGGCATCGTGACCACGTTTAATCCATCAGGTGAGCGCATTCTCGGACTCGCCGGTGATCAACTGCGCCATCGCCCTGCTAATGAAGTTTTTAAAGAATTCGGCCTTGATGTGTTTCAGACGGTCTATGACCGTCTCTTGGCTGGGGAGCGACATGAAGTGAGTGTCGAGGGACAGTTGGATGTCCACGGCACATTGATCATGATCCGGTTGCGTGGATCGCGGATGACCGATGAGACGAATCAAGACCTAGGCTTCGTGTTAATCTTTGAAGATTTGACTGAGCTGATTAAGGCCCAGAAAGTCGCGGCGTGGCAGGAAGTGGCCAGGCGGCTTGCCCATGAGATCAAAAACCCTTTGACTCCTATTCAGTTGTCTGCGCAACGCTTACGCAAGAAATTCGCTGAGCGGTCGCCCGATTTTGATCGGGTGTTTGATGAAGCCACGACCGTCATCATCAACGAAGTGGGAGGGATCAAGCATTTGCTGGATGAGTTTACAAAATTTGCTAGGATGCCGGTTCCGCAGATGGCGCGCCAATCATTGCACGAGGTCATCCAGGAAGTGGCGGCGATGTATCGGTCAGTACAAAAGAATATTGACGTCATTTTAGAATTGGACGAGGACTTGCCCTTCCTTAATTTCGATCGGGAACAGATCAAGCGGGTTTTTATCAACCTCTTTGACAATGCCATTCATGCGATGAATCACGAGGGTCGAATCTGGGTCACCACAAAGTATGAAACAAAGCGCAAACGGGCGGTGGTGATTGTGGCGGATGAGGGGCCTGGTATTCCGCCCGAAGATCAAGAGCGGCTGTTTGTCCCTTACTTTACCAGGAAGAAGAGCGGCACTGGCTTGGGTCTTGCCATTGTACGACGGATCATCACGGACCATGATGGACACATCCAAGCTGGGCACAATCAACCAAAGGGGGCAGTGTTCACGTTTGAGTTGCCAGTGTAGTGGAACGAGGGCTGCCCAGTCTGTGGAAGCGAATCAGGGGAGGAGCGAGACGATGCCGGCATCGATCTTGGTGGTGGACGACGAAGAGGCGATTCGGACGTCGTTGCGTAGCATTCTTGAAGACGAGGGGTATCAGGTGACAGTGGCGTCTAGTGGGATGGAAGCGGTCAAAATCTATGGCACCGATCCTCCTGATCTGATGCTGCTGGATATTTGGATGCCGGAGATGGATGGCTTGGAGACGTTACGCCGAGTGAAGGAATTGGTGCCAGCCTCGCAGGTCATGATGATGTCTGGGCATGGCTCGATCGAAACGGCAGTCAAAGCCATCAAGCTTGGTGCCTATGATTACATTGAGAAGCCGCTGTCTTTGGAGAGTGTCACCCTGCGGGTGAGACATGCCCTGGAACAGTTTCGCTTGGAGCAGGAGAACCGGGCTCTACGCACCAAAGTCCAGCGAAAGTTTGAGTTGGTTGGGCAATCACCGGCCATGCAACGGCTGCGGCAGTTGATTGAGACTGCTGGCCCGACGAACAGCCGGGTGTTGATCAGCGGAGCGAACGGCACCGGCAAGGAGTTGGTTGCGCGAGCGATTCATCTGCACAGTGCCAGAGCCACACGCCCCTTCATCGCTGTCAATTGCGCGGCCATTCCTGAGACATTGATTGAAAGCGAACTGTTTGGCCACGAAAAGGGTGCTTTTACCGGAGCTACTTCGATGAAACGGGGCCAGTTTGAGCAAGCCGACGGAGGAACGTTGTTCCTCGATGAGATTGGCGATATGAGCCTCAACACCCAAGCCAAGGTCTTACGCGCGTTGCAAGAGCAGCAATTTACACGTGTGGGAGGTACCAAACTGATCAAGGTAGATGTGCGGGTGTTAGCCGCTTCGAATAAGGATTTGGAGACTGAAATTCAGAAGGGGAATTTTCGCGAGGATCTCTACTATCGGTTAAACGTTGTGCCCATCATTGTTCCACCGCTGCGTGAGCGGCGGGAGGATATTCCGGCGCTGGTGCACCATTTCATGCAGATTCATGCCGAGGAACAAGGATTGAGAAAAAAAGAGGTGACGCCAGAGGCGATGGCGGTGCTTCAACAGTATGAGTGGCCTGGCAATATTCGCGAGCTGCGCAATTTGGTTGAGCGATTAATGATCATGGTATCAGGTCCGGTGATCGAAGCCTCTCACGTTGCGATGTCGATCCATGTCAAAGTGAGTTCCGCGGCCTCGGTGCAGGCTGATGGGCGGCTGGCTGCTGCGCTCTTTTCACGGTCGTACAATTCCTTAAAGGATGCCCGCCATGCGTTTGAGAAGGAATACATCAGCCGCAAATTACGAGAACACCATTGGAATATTTCACGTACCGCGGAGGATCTGAAGATCGAGCGCAGCCACCTCCATCGCAAGATCAAGTTGCTGGATGTGGAGATGAGGCCAGAGGGATAGAGTGCACGGTTGGTCATCTTTTCGCGAGGAGCAGCGGCGATCACGGTGGTTCAGCCGAGCTGTGCACATGACACCAACGGACCCTCCCCACCGTTGACCCTCTCTGGGCCCCTCCTCTAAGATAGCGCGCCCATGACCACCTATCGAGAAGCAGGAGTGGATATCGATGCCGGCGATGCATTTATCCATCGTATCAAGCCACTCGTGCGTTCCACCTTTCGGCCTGAAGTGCTCACCGATCTAGGGGGATTTGGCGGCCTGTTTCGCTTCAATGCCGATTGTTACCGGGAACCGGTACTGGTTTCCAGCACCGATGGAGTCGGAACCAAGCTAAAGATTGCTGTTTTGATGGACCGTCACGACACAGTTGGCATTGACCTTGTGGCCATGTGCGTGAATGATCTCGTGGTGAGCGGAGCCGAGCCGCTGTTTTTTCTAGACTATTTCGCGACAGGCAAATTGTCGATTGCAATCGCGCAGGATGTAGTCAAAGGTATCGCTGAAGGATGTCGTCAAGCTGGATGTGCGTTGATTGGCGGCGAGACAGCCGAGATGCCGTCGTTCTATCGCGATGGCGAATATGATCTGGCTGGTTTTGCAGTAGGAGTCGTCGAAAAATCTAAGATCATCGATGGTCGTTCCATTATGCCGGGCGACGTCGTAGTTGGCTTGACTTCGAGCGGTCTGCATAGCAATGGCTACTCGCTGGTGCGCCGCGTCCTGTTTGAACAGGCAGGGCTGACAGTGGATAGCGTGGTACCGGAGCTTGGTCGAACGGTGGGCGAAGAACTACTCATCCCGACCAAAATCTATGTGAAATCAATTCTGTCTCTGTGCAGTGAGATGCCCATTAAAGGCCTGGCTCATATTACCGGTGGTGGGATTACGGAGAATCTCCCGCGGGTGCTTCCTCCCGGTGTCAACGCACGGATCGACCCAAGGACATGGTCTGTTCCCCCCGTCTTCACGCTGCTGGGCAGACTGGGAAAGATTGCGCAACCGGAAATGTACCGCGTGTTCAACATGGGGATCGGCATGATCGTCGTTGTGCCGCCGCATGTTGCGGAGTCGGTGGTGTCTCGTGCCGTTGCTCTAGGCGAACAGGCGCAGGTGATCGGCGAAATCGTGGCAGCCCAGTCGGCGGAACCGGAGGTGGAATATGTGGCTTAAGCGGACGGCGCCCTTACGTGTGGCCGTGTTGGCGTCAGGCCGTGGATCCAATTTGCAGGCGATCATCGATGCTATTGAAGCTGGCCAAGTCGAAGCCAGAGTTGTGGCCGTCATCAGTAACAGAAAGGATGCGCAGGCCTTGGAGCGGGCGCGAAACCATGGAGTGCCTGATCTCTTTGTCGATCCGAAGCTCTTTGCTGGATTGCCCGACAGCCGTGAAGCCTATGATCGAGCCATCTTGGAGATTCTTCTCCAACATGATGTTGAATTGGTATTGCTTGCCGGTTACATGAAGATTGTAACCTCCGTGCTGGTGAACGCTTACCAAAACCGGATGATGAACATTCATCCATCCTTACTGCCGTCGTTTCCCGGCTTACATGGCCAGAAACAGGCATTGGACTGGGGTTGCAAACTAGCCGGCTGTACCGTCCATTTTGTAACAGAGGGTGTGGATGAGGGGCCAATCATCATCCAGGCTGCTGTGCCGGTTTTTGATGACGACACCCCCGACACCCTTGCCGCCCGCATCTTGGTTCAAGAACACAAGATCTATCCTCGCGCTGTGCAACTTTTTGCCGAAGGCCGCCTCCGCGTCGAAGGGCGTCGTGTTTATATCGATGGCGGCTTTGACCGGACTCCCTACGAATCGCACGTTCTCATCAGTCCAGCCTAGAATTGCAGTGGAAGCTGCCCTAAGGGCTTTTGTCCTTCGACCGGTTGGTCTGTGGATAAGTCGGACTGCATTGTGTCAGCGCGCCTAACACAACAAACGGCGCAGGAAATTGTTCTCCGGTGGTGGTGCTGTTCCGCCAGCATTGGCATTCAGGATTCGTGCTGATAAACATGGGCGACGGTAGGACGTGTGAGCCTCTTTTCCGATAGAACGGGTAATCGTTGAGGATTTCCGCCGCATCGCGAACGCAGTTGGCGATTGTCCGAGAAATGTGCCGACGCCTGGCGGAATTCACAGGCCGAGAAATTCCACAATAAGAGGGCCAGCACAAGAAAAATAAAGAGGCCCGGATTGCTCCCCTCAATGGGGCTATATTGAGAAAAGGGGAGTGAAACCCTTCCAGCCGTCGATCCGTAGCGGGTAACGAGAGCGTAATGAAGAACGATGATGTCCTCCCGCCCTTTGAAGCACATCTCGCCATCGAGCGCACTTGGTCGTAGGTAATGTCGGAGTTGGTCGGTCGTTGCGGGACCATACAATGTTCCACCATGGCTCACGGTGCGAAAGAATGGCGCCTGTTGTACTGGTACGGGCAATACTCCTCTACACACTCCGGGGCAAAACGGGTCGGATAGGACCGGCGATGATAGATTTGCCCTCGCCAAGCTGGTAGGCTCCGATGGAGTGCCGAACTGGATAGGTAATGGTGGTCACCTAAGACAAGCGTGTGAGGCTCACGAGGTGTGAGCAATAGGGTGTTTACCTAGGAGAGAGATAGGTGCCAAATGCAAATGGCTCGATTGGTACAAGAAGCGCAATTGTTCTAGGTGAAAACCGGAGGAGCTGCTATCCTGGGCACGGTTCGCCACAGCATCCGCTGTTTCCATGTTTGATTTTGAATTCCCCGACATCGTGATTCAGTTGGTCGCCGTTCTGGCGCTCTTGGTGGTGTGGCGGTTTTATCGTGTGCAGGTCTTGGCCGGGCGGATCATGGCTATTGATATTCTCGATCGTTCCGGTATTCGAATGTACATTTATGCCGTACCGGAAGATGAGAATGTGTGTGAAGTTTGTTCAACTGTGAACAGGAGGGCCTTTCTTCCCTCGTATATTGTGAAAAAAGGCTTCGTGCCGCTTCCGGAGCGATGTCGGCGACAAGTTCCCTGCACCGGGGTCTTAATTGGACTGTATGGCGCGTGGCCCGAAGCACGGGAGATTGTGCAACAGTTACGGTCCAGGTCTTCCAAAGGATGGATGCAGTTGTCGCCAGAGGCTCTGCGGGCGTTGGTGGACGGGCCGTGGGAGCAGAGTATCAGCGCTGACACCGATCGGATGGGGGTCCGAATGCTCGAAGCCATTTGCTACGAAACAATCAATCCAGCCGTGTCTATAGCGGGCTATCGCTATGTGGCTGAGGAAGCAAAAGACATTCGGCATCTGTGCTGGGTCGTTCCTGCTTATCTTCGATTGGCACACCTTCTGATGCGTTCAAAGGAGATCAATCATGTGTTAGAGGTCATTGAGCGTTTTGAGTCGCGGTTTCCAGAATCGAGGCAGGGGCTGTATTTCCCCACCAGAGAGCAACGCCATGGGATGAAAAGGAAGAAAGCACTGTTGCAGAAAAATAAGCCCAGCCATGTGGCGGCATAACGTTTGGGTGGTACAGTCTAATAGGTGGATTCAAGGCCGGACGGCGCTTTATTGAGAACGGCTGCAGCCGCGCGAGAAAGGACGGCGTCATACCGATGATCCAGGGAGTAGATGCGAAAGAGAATCAACCTAGTTGGCAGTAGATCGAGAGATTCTTCCAGAGGCTCAGTGGAGACCTGCTTGGTTCCCGGATCATAGACGTAGAGGGGATGACTGCGGTGATCTTGGGGGTCGGGTCGGGGATCGAGGGGAGCCATATCCACCCGGAACGCGACATTCCGTAATTGCTTCGGCAATTCCTTGACAATGAGGCGTTCAAAGTGACGAGGATCAGGGAAAGCCATTCCTCGGGCGTCCCGTCGTGCTTTCAGCGAGGTGCTATAGGCCATTTTCCACTTCACATTTCGATCCAAAATACGGCTCCATTCTTCTCCCAGCCGTCGGCGAGCCTTGATTCTACTGCGTTTCCAAGACCGAACCTCCTCTAGCAAGGACCAATCTGTGAGTAAACGGTACTTATCCATGTGTTTACGTGGGTCGTAAGGAAACAGAAGCTTCATCGTCTCGCCGAAAATATCTCGCAAGTGAATGTCAATGGCCCTGGTCGTTCGATGAAAATAGACGTTGGAGTAAAGGTACATGCGGGTATTGAGAAACATGTGGAGTGCGGGGAGGCCAGTTTTGTGGATCGTGAACCCTTTATCGGTTACGATTGTGTAGTGGATGAGTCTGGTGAGGTCAACAGGACCAACAGCCACCCCGCACATGTAGGAATCTCGTAGCACGTAATCGAGGTTGTCGCCTGTGTAAGCGCCGGAGATCACAGGCTGGAGCAGGTCAAGCCAACGGGGTAGCCGTGAGTTGTCCTTTCCTTTCTCTTTGAGGATGAGGTGAGCAATTTGGTCCGGGTCCAACTCCTCTCCCTCGGCAAAGGGCCCTGAGGGACTGCGGCGGATTTTTCTGATGAGAGGGCCCAAGTGTTCGCGGATGATGATCTGTCCCAGGCGCTCATGGGTCAGGTCAAAGTTGTGGAGATAGTTCTCATCGAAAAAGTGACAGAAGGGGCCGTGGCCGATGTCGTGGACCAGTGCGGTGATGCGTAGGCACGCTTCCACGTAGTTGGCGGAGGGAACATCAGGTGCGACCTTCCGAAGAAACGGATAGAGGTGACGAGCGAACCGTCCTGCAACGTGCATGGTGCCCAAAGAATGGACAAACCGGCTATGCTCGGCGGAGGGATAGACCCAACGGGCGCTCTGCAATTGGTAAATGTAGCGGAGCCGCTGGATCCAGGGTGAATCAATCAGATCTTTCTCAGTACATTCACAGGGATCCGGAGCCGCATAAGGAACTGTAAAGGAGATGTAACGATGAATGGGATCAGCGATGAGCGCCGATCCGTCGTAAGGGTCCTCCGATCGCTCCGGCTGGTCCATACGAGATCGATCTTAGCCTACTTGATCAGAGTGCGGCAACGAGGGAGGGGGATCCTGCTGGGGGACGGATCGGTACCGAACGAGCAAGATGTAGACTAGCGGGTACGCAATACATGCGCCGATCAGGCTTAAGACCATTCCCCCCACTATGAAGGGGGTGAGATAGGGAGCAATCTGGGTGTAAATTCCAAACATGCTGAGATCATCCCACCTCAATGGCGCAGTCTCTGTCTGTCCCAACAGACGTGCCCCTGTCCAATAGGTGGCTCCCAGGATCGGCAAGATCGTCCAGGGATTGTTGACAAAGGCACCGGCCAGAAGCGCTACCACATTGAGACCGAACAGCCATGCACAGAGAAGTGCTAGTGCCGTGTGGAGTCCGTAGGCCGGGCAAAACGCAATGAACACGCCTATGGCAAAGGCCAGTGCAGTCCGTTCCGGAGGCTCTTCTAGCCGGAGGAGCTGGCGAAGGAGGGCTCGAAAGGAACGAGGGGGGGAGCCCAACGGTTGTTTGCTGAAAATCCTCATGAAAAACGGTGTTCGTAACTAGTGATAGGCATGGGACGGGGGAAGCCACTGGCTTGTGTTATCTGAATGCCGAACTGCCGGGGCCTGATGACGCCAATGCGGGTAACCTGAAAACCCCGTCGCCGAGCCTGTCGTTCGATGGTGGTTTGCTGCGACGGCGACACCGTGAACAATAATTCGTAATCTTCGCCTCCTTTGAGGGCAAGATCAACCGGGGAGACACCGTAGGCGGCGGCATAGGCCCGGCAAGCCGCAGAAATAGGAAGAGCACCGCTATCGATTTCGGCTCCCACACCGCTTTCTTCGCAGAGATGTTGCAGATCACCTGAAAGACCATCGGAGAGATCAATGGCTGCCGTAGCAAGGTTCTTCCCGTTGAGCCATTGCCCTTCCCGAAGCCGAGCCGATGGACGTAGATGGCGCTTGATGAGAAACTGACGGTCCTTGGCCGACAGGGACCATTTCCGTTGGCTGGTCGCTCGAAAGGATCGGGGTTCATTGAGCAACTGTAGGCCAGCTTGCGAATCGCCCAACGTTCCCGTCACGTAGATGTGGTCACCAATGGTAGCGCCATGGCGAAACAACGCCTGTCCCGCTGCTGAGGTTCCCATGAGGGTGATGCTGACAAACAAACCACCACGTGACACAGAGGTGTCGCCCCCGATCAGGACGACACGGTGGTTGCGACAGCCTTCCATCAAGCCATCGTACAGCGAAAAAATATGCTGTGATGTGAAGCCCCGCGGAATTGCCAACGCCACGAAGAGGTAACGAGGTGTTGCGCCCATAGCGGCAAGATCGCTGAGGTTGGCGATAGCAGCCCGGTACCCGACAGTGTAGGGATCGGCCGTCGTGAGGTCAAAATGTACGCCTTCGGTCAGCAGATCAGTTGTGACATGCCACCAAACCGATGGGGGAGGAGTAATGACGGCAGCATCGTCGCCGATTCCCTTGATGAGCCGACGAGCATCTCTGCCAAATCGACGTGCGATTGCGCGGATCAAAGAAAACTCTGTGAGGGGTTGTTCTGTTTGTTTTGCCACCGGTTGCTCAAGCGAGGTTCGAAGAGTGATGCTTGCCAGGATCTGCGACTCGTCAGAGCATGGCGGGTAGCTCCGGTGCATCGGTTTGCTTCGGCCGCCGGTTCTCTGTGTGACCAGCGGGAGAGGCGGCCGTCTTCCCTGAAGTCGGAGTTGGCTTGGGCTTTAGTGCTTTCTTGGGTTTCCGATGGAGTGCGATCTTCATCACTTGGTCCATGGTCTCGACGAAGAGGATACGAATGCCTTTCAGAAGATGTTTGGGGATCTCCTCCAGATCTTTTTGGTTGCGTCGGGGGAGAATGACCGTGGTCAGCTTGGCTCGTTTGGCGGCTAAAATTTTTTCCTTGAGCCCACCAACCGGTAATACCCGTCCGCGCAAAGTGATTTCTCCTGTCATGGCTAAATCCCTACGGACAGGAATGCCAGACAGCGCTGAAGCGATGGCCGTGGCCATGGTGATGCCTGCTGAAGGACCATCCTTGGGAATGGCGCCGGCCGGTACATGGATGTGTAGATCCTGTTTGGTGAAGAGGTCGGGGGCGAGGTGCAACGTCTTTTCACGGGATCGAACATAGGAAAGTGCCGCCTGTGCTGATTCTTTCATGACGTCGCCCAGATGGCCGGTCAGGGTTAGTTGGCCCTTTCCCTTCATGACGGTGGCTTCGATGTGCAACACGTCGCCACCGGTTTCGGTCCAGGCAAGGCCAGTGGCCACGCCGACTTCGTCTTTTTCCAGATCGGCTTCTGGAACATGTTTGGGTACCCCCAGATACTTGTGAAGATTGGTGGTATCCACGACAAATCCCCGCCCTTTGCCCTCAGCGACCTTCTTGGCCACTTTGCGCATGATGTTGGCGATCTCCCGCTCTAGATTCCGCACACCGGCTTCCCGCGTGTAATGTGAGATGATTTTCCTAATGGCCGGTTCGGTGATTTGGACATGCTGGTTGGTGATGCCATGTTCTTCCAACTGACGGGGGATGAGATATTTTTGTGCGATGCCCACCTTTTCTTCTTCTGTATAGCCGGGGATTTCGATGATTTCCATGCGGTCGCGCAAGGCGGGGAGGATTGGGTCGATCAAATTGGAGGTGGTGATAAACATCACTTCGCTTAAGTCAAAGGGTACCCCTAAGTAATGGTCGGTGAACGAAGAATTCTGTTCTGGGTCCAGCACTTCGAGGAGCGCAGCAGAAGGATCGCCACGAAAATCCATGCCAACCTTGTCAACTTCATCCAACATGAAGACGGGGTTGGCGGTTCCTGCTTGCTTTAAGCTCTGGATGATGCGACCGGGCAATGCTCCAACATAGGTACGACGGTGGCCTCTAATCTCTGCCTCGTCGCGGATGCCGCCCAGGCTGATACGGACGAATTCCCGTCCCAGCGCTCGGGCGATGGACTTGCCCAGCGAGGTTTTGCCCACCCCTGGGGGACCGACGAAACAGAGAATGGGGCCCTTCATCTTCTCTTTGAGCTTGCGAACGGCGAGGTATTCTAAGATCCGCTCTTTGACCTTTTCCAGATCGTAATGGTCTTCGTTCAAAACCTTCGCTGCTGCTTTCAAGTCAAGGTTGTCTTTGGAACGTTTAGACCAGGGCAGTTCAACCAGCCATTCCAAATAGGTGCGGACCGTAGCCGATTCAGCAGTGTCTGGGTGCATTTTTTCAAGCCGTTTGAGCTGTTTTTCAGCCTCCTTGAGCACTTTTTCCGGCATGTTGGCCTCAGCGATGCGTTTGCGAAATTCGGCGATTTCTTCGGTACGCTCGTCTGATTCACCCAGTTCCTTTTGAATCGCTTTGAGTTGTTCGCGCAAGAAGTACTCACGCTGTGTCTTGTCCATTTCCCCCTTCGCCTGCGCTTGGATCTTTTGCTGCATCGAGAGCACTTCGATTTCCTTCGCGAGGATTTCGCTGACGCGGCGGAGACGTTGAAGGGGGTCGAGGACCTCCAACACAGATTGCGTCACGTCCACTTTGAGCCCGAGGTTCGATGCCACCATATCGGCCAATCGCCCTGGGTCTTCCAAGTTTTCGATCACGACCATGACGTCGGGGATCATGGTCTTGCCCAGACTGACCAGTCGTTCGATTTGTTCCTTCACTGTGCGCATGACCGCCTCAGCTTCCAGAGGAGGAGCAGTCGGTTGCGTATCGGCTAGTCTCTCAATGCGAACCGAGAAATAGGGGTCAATCTGGATGTACTTGATGATCTTGCCCTTCACTAGGCCTTGCACCAGGATCTTGATCCGTTCGTCAGGCAATTTAAGCATGCGCACGATGATGCCGACTGTACCGACGGTGTAGATGTCGTCGGGAGAAGGACTCTCCACGTCCAGGGCCTTTTGGGTGGCCAAAAAGATCATGCGGTTGCCGGCCAAGGCCGCCTCGATGGCCTTGATCGACATCTCGCGTCCCACGAACAGGGGAAGCACCATGTAGGGAAATACCACGATGTCACGAACCGGCAGCAAGGGCAGTTGGGTAGGGATGTCGATATTGTGAGGAAGGTGGACTTCTTGCTCGTCTCGTTCGTTTGGATTGGTCATGGCACGTGCTTCCTTTTCTGATTGGGGGCGGTCAAGGTGACGACCTCCCTGGACGGGATAAGGGCTGAGCCAGCGGAGCCTACGAGCGACGGTTTTGAACCATTGTCCGGGTACGAGTCAACAGGTATTCGCGAAAGTCCGCGCCCAATGCCGGATTCTTGAGCGCAAACTCGACGGTTGCAATGAGAAATCCCAGTTTGTCACCGGCATCATAGCGTTGCCCTTGGATTTCATGGGCAAACATCGGTGATTTTCTGCTCAATGCCTTGAGGGCGTCGGTCAACTGAATTTCCCCGTTTTTCCCCGGAGGGGTCTTCCGCAGAATGGGAAAAATTTCCGCCGGCAGAATATAGCGCCCGATGACGGCTAAAGTGGAGGGCGCGTCGGCCGGTGACGGTTTTTCGACCATATCCTCAACCCGATACAGACCGGAGGCCACTCGTTTGGGCGCGACGATCCCGTATCGACTGACATCAGCTTTGGCGACATTCTGAACACCCAAGACCGCTCCCTGGCGTTTTCGATAGACATGAATTAATTGAGCAAGGGCCGGCACCTCGGCGTCGATGATTTCGTCTCCGAGTATCACCGCGAAGGGCTCGTCGCCAATCAAGTGCTGGGCGCACAAGACAGCGTGCCCTAATCCCAACGCCTCAGGCTGGCGGACATAGCAGAAGTTGGCCAAGGTTGAGATGTGGCGGATCTGGTGCAGCATCTGACTCTTGCCAGCGCTTTTCAAATTTTCTTCGAGCTCGACTGAGCGGTCGAAATGGTCCTCGATTGCCCGCTTTCCCCTGCCTGTGATCACAATAATGTCCTCGATCCCTGAGGCCACTGCTTCTTCCACCGCATATTGAATCAGCGGTTTGTCCACCAGCGGCAACATTTCCTTCGGAGAGGCTTTGGTCGCTGGAAGAAAACGGGTGCCGAGGCCGGCGGCGGGCAGTACAGCTTTTCTGACGGTCGCAGGAGACATGGCCCGGATAGTATGGAAAGGAGAGAGGGATGTCAAGAAAAGGGCAATGTGAAAAGCGAGAAGGCAATCCGCTTGCGCTTGGGACCGGACACTGAAACGCTTTAGCACGTTGGTAGAAGCGGGCACTGTGGCACGACGAGCGAAGAACCTCGTACTATTCGCTCGTGCGAGTTCTGCAGGGCGATTCTTTACAATAAGTCGGAGCATCAATATAATCTGGCGGTTTTATCGGGTATGAGTCGGCACTGGGATGGCGATGGGTGCATGACGACAGGGTGATGGTGCGTGAGCAGCGCACAGAACACACCAAGGATCGCGACGACTGATTGGTTGTTTCTTGGTCGTTCCAGAACGGAATCACTTGTCCGTGACCACAATTCTTCTGAAACCATTTCGATGGCTGCTGGTCTTGGCCGTGATGGGATTCACCTTGTCCCTCTGGTGTGAAGCGGTTTCCGAGACGACGGGGGTCAGGGTACAGTCTATAGAGATTCGAGGTAATAAACGCATCGAAGTGCCTGCCATTCTCGGCCGCCTGACGCTGAAAGTTGGCGACTTCTATGAGCAGGAGGTTGTACGTGGACAGGTCAAGATTCTGTATGAGTCCGGCTTCTTTGAGGATGTGCGGGTGGAGACCGAATCAGTTGCGGACGGGGTAGCAGTGATTTTTGTTGTACAAGAAAAACCGTTCATCACTGAGATTGTGTATGACGGGAATGAACAGCTAAGCGACGAGAAGCTCAAGGAAAAAACTGTCATCAGAAGCCAAACGTTTCTGGATCTCCAACAGGTCAAGGAAAGTGCGGAAAACATCCGATTGGCCTACGAAAAAGAAGGGTATTTCAACTGCCAAGTCATCCCGGTTATTCAAACGTTGGATCAGGATCGCAAGCGGCTAACCTTTTTTATCAAGGAAGGCAAGAAGGCGAGAATCAAACAAGTGGTGTTTGACGGCCTGCGCACCATCTCGCGGGATGAGCTATTCAAAGTCTTAAGCACGCGCGAATGGGTGCCGTGGTATGGCCTCTTTACACGCTTTGCTCTTCCGTCATTTATTTCTGACGCTGGCGTGCTGAAACGCGAAGAATTGTCGAATGATGTGGAACGGATCCGGGAAGTGTTGCTTAATAGGGGCTACTTTAATGCGAGAGTGAGTTTGGCATCGGTTGAGTTGACGGAAGACAAACAATGGTTCGTGGTGACCTTCAATATCTTCGAGGGGGAACCATTTACGGTAGGCCAGGTAGGGTTTCGTGGGCATACGGTTTTTGAAGAGGACGAGTTGCGCGAAGGGATGACACTCAAGGTCGGCGAAATTTTTCAACGAGCCAAGCTGCGTGATGAAATCGCCCGATTGACGGACAAATATGGGGGCAGAGGGTATTCGTTTGCCGAGGTTACCCCCAACGTCATTCCCAACGACGTGGAGCGGACGGTCAGTATCATCTTCAACATCAAAGAAGGGGAGATGATGCGCATCCGCCAAATCAATATTTTCGGCAATAACAAAACCCGCGACAATGTTATTCGGCGGGAAATCCGGGTGGATGAGCAGGATGTGATCGATACCCCATCGCTCAAACGAAGCTTTCAGCGGTTGAATAACCTGAATTACTTCGAGACGGTTGAAATTCTTCCCGAAAAGGTTGCACCAGACAAGGTGGACCTGAACGTCCGTGTCAAAGAGAAGCCGACTGGACAGTTCAGTATCGGGGGTGGGTTTAGCTCATTGGATCGGCTAATGGCCATCGCGAACATCACCGAAGGCAACATTGGTGGTTACGGTTACATGGGACGCATTAGCGGACAGCTCGGTCAGCGGCGAAGCATGGGGACTATTACGTTTCGTAATCCGTACCTCAATGATTCGTTAACATCGTTTCAGATTGATGGCTATCGAACCATCACGAACTTCCTGTCGTTTTTTGAGAGCCGGACGGGGGGAAGCATCACGCTCGGTCGATGGCTGTCCGAATACAACACGGGGAGTATCAGCATCTTTGGCGAAGAAATTAATTATCGGAGTCCGGCGGTGGGAGTGTGTGAGTCACGACCCGATATTTGCGCGCAACTGGGATTTCAATCCACCACGGGATTCCGGGTGAGCGCATTTCGAGATACCCGCGATTACTTTCTTGATCCCCGGTCTGGCTGGCGAATCGGCGGCGGATTTGATTGGGGCACGCCATGGATGGGCGGCAGTAACCATTTCATCAAGTACATGGCGGATGTGATCAAGGTGACACCGCTGCCTTTCGATATGAGACTCTCGCTTCGGGGACGCTTCGGTGAAATTCGAGCGTTCGAAGGGAAACCGGTGCCGCTTAGTGAGCGGTTCTATGTTGGTGGCATCAACACAGTGCGAGGATTTGTATTTGGGCGGGCGGGGCCGGTTGTGCCGTCGACGCACACGACGATTGGTGCTGCCAAACAAATTATTTTCAATGCTGATCTGATCTTCACCATTTCGTCAGAAGCCAAGTTGAACGGGGTAATCTTCTTCGATTACGGAAAAGGGTTTGATGAAAACGAAGCGCTGTCTTTGGATCTTCGGAAAACGGCGGGGGTGGAAGGACGTTGGATTTCACCGTTTGGTCCCCTGCGTGCTGCCTATGGAATCAATTTGGATCCCCGTTCCGGTGAGCGGCGCGGAGTCTTTGAATTTACGATTGGATCGATTTTTTGAGCAAACCTTGGGTGGTTAGGGATCGTCACGAACCAGGCGACGGTATGAGTCTCGGCTGGTCTGAACAGAAGGGGAGGTGGACGGCAAGCACAGCGCTGGTGGCGGCACTGGTGGTGACGGGCTGTGCGTCTCCCTGGTTGAAAGTCGAGCGCAGGATCGACGGTCGAATCGGTGTCGTCGATACACAACGAGTATTCGAACGGACCAATGCAGGAAAGAAAGCCAAGGAAAACCTTTTGTCGTTCTCAAAAGGCCGTCAAGCGCTGATGGAATTGGAAGAGAAGGAATTGCGCCGGCTGGAAGAAGATTTAATGAAGCAATCCAGCGTGCTCAGTCCATCTGCGAGACGCGAGCGGGAAGAGCAATTCCGGCGGCGTCTGCAAGACTATCAACAGAAAGTTGCAGAGCTCAATCGCGAAGTCCAAGAAAAGCAAAAAGATGTGCTGGAAGCCTTTCGAGAAAAAGTTGAGCTCGTCACGGCGAAGGTTGGCAAGCGACTGGGACTGCAGATTATCGTGGACAAGAGCAAGGGCGGGCCGACTCTGTATCATGATGAGACACTCGACATCTCGGGATTGGTGATTGAAGAATTCGATCAGGAATATCCATAAAATGGCCGTGGAGGTGTGGTGATGAAGAAGGCGGGCATCGTTGCAACGGTGGCGCTCTTCATGACAGGGGGCTGGACGTTGGGGGGCGAGGCCGCTTCGTCGATGAAGATTGGGGTGATGGATACCCAAAGGGTGATGGAAAATTCCAAGGCCGGCAAGGCCGCCTTAGACGAGGTTCGCACGTATTCGATGACCAGGCAGAAGATCATCGACGATGATGAACGGGAACTGAGAGACCTCCAGCAAATTCTAGAGGATCCCAACAGCAAGCTCAGCGAGAGTGCTAAGCAGGAAAAACAGGAGTTGTTCCAGACCAAGCTTGCCGCCTATGAGCGGCGGGTTCAGGATTTCAATCGGGAGATTCAGGAAAAACAGCGGAGCATGGTCGAAGAGTACGGCAAGAAGATTGCCGAGGCGGCCAAGGCGGTCGCTCAAAAAGAAGGCTATACGGCTATTTTAGACAAGGGGAACGAGGCGATATTTCGGATCGTGCTCTATCACAAACCAACGTTGGACGTGACCGATCTCGTCATTAAAGAATTTGATCGTCAGAATGCAACGGCGAAATAAACCCAATGTGCATCGCGGTGGAACACCGTCCGGAGAGGAGGCAGCGCCAATGGGTAAGGTTGAACAAGTCGAAATTCAAGGATTTCTTCCACATCGCTATCCCTTTTTGCTGGTGGATCGTGTCAAAGAATTGGAACCAGGCGTGCGGGTAACCGCGATCAAAAACGTCACGGTCAATGAGCCGTTCTTTCAGGGACACTTTCCTGGACGGCCAGTCATGCCGGGAGTCTTGATCATCGAAGCGATGGCACAAGCTGGTGGCGTGTTGGTGTTCAAGTCCGGCTGGCCGTCCGGAAAGCCAGTGGTGTATATGACGGGCATTGATGAAGCGAAGTTCAGAAAACCGGTGGTGCCCGGCGATCAATTGCGGTTTGAAATCGAGGTGCTCAAGAAACGTCCGCCGTTTTGGAAAATGCAAGGAAAGGCATATGTCGATAATGAAATGGTCTGCGAAGCGGTTGTCACGGCCATGGTGGCCGAGGACAAGGAAGCGGTGGCCAAGGAGTCGATGAAGGGAGAGAAATAATGCGGGGCGAATTGCCGAGCGCTCGTTCGGATGCCGGACCGTTATCTATTATGAAGCATTCATTGCGGAGGTTGCGCGTGAAAATCCACCCCACAGCGATTGTCCATCCCAAGGCAAATCTCGCCGACGATGTCGAAATCGGTCCCTATTGCATCATTGGCGAACATGTCGTGATCGGCAAGGGCACCAAACTGTTATCCCATGTATGCATCGACGGTTGGACGGAGCTCGGAGAGCGAAACGTGGTGCATCCATTTGCATCAATCGGCGGCCCTCCCCAACATCTCGGTTATCGTGGAGAACCCACGAAGGTTGTAATCGGCAACGACAATGTGATTCGCGAATACGTGACGATCAATCGAGCCACGGTGCAGGGCGGAGGGGTTACCTCGGTGGGGTCACACAATGTGCTGATGGCGTATGTCCACATCGCGCATGATTGCCGAATCGGCAACTATGTGATTATGGCCAACGCGGCAAGCTTGGCCGGGCATATCACGATTGATGACTACGCGATTATTGGAGGCTTAACAGGCATTCACCAATATGTGCGAGTGGGGGAGTATGCGATGATCGGCGGCTGTTGTGCCATTGGACAGGATGTTCCTCCCTTCATGCGAGCAGCTGGCGGTTATCGTGCCCATCTCTACGGACCCAACACCGTGGGCTTGCAACGACATGGTTTCTCCATGGAGCGAATCGCTGTACTAAGAAAAGCATTTGATTTGCTTTTTCGAGAGGGGCACCGCATCGCCGAAGCCATCCGGTTAGCACGAAAAGAATTCAAGGGCCATCCGGATGTGGCCAAGATTCTGACTTTCATGGAAGGAACCAAACGCGGCATCTCTCGCGTCGTCAACGTTGATCTGGATATCGAGTTCGATCAAGAATGAAAAGAGATTGCAGATGGCGGACCCAATCCCTCTGTCAGATGGGCGCATTGGATTGATCGCCGGTAACGGCCGGTTTCCTATCATTTTTGCGGACAATGCTAAAAAGATGGGCTTGTTCGTCTCGGCGGTCGCGCACGAGGGTGAAACGGAGCCAGAGCTGGAGCGACACGTCGATCGCATCCATTGGATTAAGATAGGGCAACTCAATAAGCTCATCAATGCCCTGAAGGGCGATGCAATTCGGCAGGCGGTCATGCTGGGCGGGATCAGGAAGACCCATGTGTACAGCACCGTTCGGCCGGATTTTCGCGCGTTGGCACTGGCGGCACGGTTGACACTGTGGAAGGATGACGACATTTTACGGGAGATCGCTGCCGAATTGGAACGGGAGGGCATTTCCATTTGTGAGTCCACGTTCGGATTGCAAGGGATTTTGGTCGAGGAAGGGCCACTCACGTCCCGCCGTCCGAATAAGAGGGAATGGAACGACATTCGATATGGATGGGAGATTGCAAAGGAAGTCGGCCGTCTCGATATCGGTCAATGTGTGGTGGTCAAGGATCGGGTGGTGGTGGCGGTGGAGGCCGTCGAAGGCACTGATGGTGCGATCAGGCGAGGAGGAGAACTAGCCAAGGAAGGGGCGGTCGTGATCAAGCGCAGCAAGCCCCAACAAGACTTACGTTTTGATTTGCCGGCCGTTGGTCCACGAACGATTGAAGTTATGGCTTCGGTCCAAGCAACGGTGTTGGCGGTGGAGTCGGGACGGACGGTGATGCTGGATCGCGATGAACTGGTGCGTCAGGCGGAGCGGGCAAGGATTGCGGTAATTGGTGTGGCGGCCAAGGATGTGGAGAGCGAATTCTAGCTATTCTTCAATGGCCCGCCTCTGTCCCCGTCTGAGCATCGGATTGCGTTTCTCGTTTCTTGTGCGAGGCCATCCGGAGCAGAGGGGGATCAGGTTGCGTGCGCAAGACTGGAGTATGGTGCGAGAGCAAAGGGGCTTCTCTAACGGGTGAAAGAAACGATGACTGTTTTGCGTGCTGGAGTCATCGGTGTTGGCCATCTCGGGCAACATCATGCCCGCCTGTATGCGACGTTGCCCGACGTGACACTTGTGGGGGTGGTGGATCAGAATCGCGAACGGGCCGAGCTGATAGCGAGCCGCTATGGGGCTACAGTCTTCGAGCGCGTGGCCGATCTTCTTCCGCTTGTCGATGTCGTGAGCGTGGCAGTTCCCACATTAGCCCATTACTCCGTAGCCCGAGCGTGCCTAGAGGCTGGCAAACATGTCTTGGTCGAGAAACCGCTGGCCGCACAGCTCGCTGAGGCAGAGGAACTGGTTGAACTGGCCCGCCTCCGCGGCTGTGTGTTACAGGTGGGGCACAGCGAACGGTTTAACCCCATCATGCAGATGATGCGACCGCATATTCGGCAGCCGGCTTTCATAGAAGGCCACCGCATTGGTCCTTACAGCGAACGAGGCACGGATGTGGATGTGGTATTGGATTTGATGATTCACGATCTTGATCTGGTGCTCTCGTTTCAGCCGGGGTCGGTGGAAGAGATACGTGCAGCGGGAGTGCCGGTGTTATCGCCCACCATCGATATTGCCAATGCTCGCATTCAATTTCGAAGCGGATGCGTGGCCAACTTGACTGCCAGCCGGGTCTCCCTTGCAAAGATGCGGCGATTGCGAGTGTTTCAACGTGACAGTTACGTGTCGGTTGATTTTCAGGCTCGGCAAGGAATTGTTGGACGGAGAACAGTGAAAGCAGGGAACCCAGTGGGACTCACAATCGAAGAATACAAGGGTAGCGAGGAGGAACCCTTGAAAGTGCAACTCGAATCGTTCGTTCGATCCGTACGTACCGGCACTCCCCCCGCTGTGTCTGGCGAAGAAGGAGTGGCGGCGGTGGCGCTCGCCCATCAAATTTTGGCCGCAATCGCCTCGTTCATTCAGCGCTGGGTGGATGGTGAGGCGTCCATGGGAAGAGGCACTGAGGGCCCTGCAATCGTATAGCAATTTGACTCAGGCCGGTACTGCTCTCTTAAAAATTGATCGACGGGGTGGTTTCTGGGAGAAGCTGTTGTGGGGAGTGCGGCAAACCGTCCCCGAACTCTGGACCACAGGATTCTGGCTCGCGATGAAGCGAGTGACCTCATTCATGTTTCTCCTCCGTGGATGATAGGTTATAGAGGAATGATGAATCCGGGGGCTTGTCCTGACCGATCGAGCCCACAGTCTGTTCCGAATGTCTCCTCATGCCACGCATTCTGATCATCGCAGGTGAAGCCTCCGGTGACCTGCATGGTGCAAGCCTTGCCAAAGCATTAAAAACGTGTGATCCCACCGTCGAAGTAGCAGGTATCGGGGGAGCGGCGATGAAAGAAGCGGGAGTGCGGCTGGTTGAGGAATTCGGGGGATTCGACGTGATAGGGGCGGTTGGTCCTCTGATGATACTCAGAGTGATCCGACGATTTTGGGCGGTGCGACGTTTGTTTAAGGCCGAGCCATGGGATGCGGTCGTGTTTATTGACCATCCAGGGTTAAACCTGCGGTATGCCTATTTTGCAAAGGCGGCTGGATTACGTGTGTTTTATTACATCGCTCCACAAATCTGGGCATGGCGAAGGGGACGCATTCATTGGATCAAACGGCGGGTTGATCACGTCTTGGTTGTGCTGCCGTTTGAAAAGGCTCTGTATGATCGGGCAAAGATTCCCTGCACCTTTGTGGGCCATCCCTTGTTGGATACGGTGTCTCCTCGGCATGACCGTGAGAGGCTCCGCCAGTCGTTTGGCTTGCTATCCGATGGGGTAGTGATTGCCTTGTTGCCTGGCAGCCGGAAGCGGGAGGTGGAATTGTTGTTACCGGTATTGATCGAGGCGGCAGAAAAACTAGCGCAGCGGGACCCGCGCGCACAATTTTTGTTGGCGCAGGCTCCCACGATCAACGATCACTTCATCGAGTCGTTGGTCCAAAGAGCGAAAGTCCCTATTCAGATTGTCAAAGAACGGACTGGTGACGCCATGGCAGCAGCCGATTTGGCTTGGGTTGCGTCGGGGACCGCTACTCTTGAGGCTGCAGTCATTGGCACCCCGCTGATTTTGATCTACCGAACCAATGCCGTTACGTTCTGGCTGGCCTGTGTGCTGATTCGGGTGCAATGGATTGGACTGGTCAATTTGGTGGCAGGCCGAACTGTCGTGCCAGAGCTGATTCAATGGGATGCGACGGGCGAGCGGTTGTACGAGGAGACCCGGCGACTCTTGGAAGATCGATGCGCCTATGATGAAATGAAGTGCAGTTTGGCAAAGGTGCGTGCGGCGCTGGGCCAACCAGGGGCGTCACGGAGAGCCGCGGAGGTTGTGTTGGCGTCATGTCGGGGATAGATCGATTCAGACGGCTTCTGCGGTATGTCAAGCCCTATCGGGGGCGATTCATAGGGGCGTTAGCTTGTTCGGGGATGGTGGCGTTGTTGAGCGGAGTCTATGCCTGGCTCGCAAAACCGGTGCTGGACGGGATCTTTATCGAGAAAAATGAACATCTGTGGTTGCTCTTGCCTGTGGCTCTGATAGGCGTGGCCGCGTGCAAAGCGCTGTTCAGCTATGGCGTCGGCTATCTGATGGCCTATGTAACCAATCGTATTGTGGCCGATATTCGACAGGAGCTGGTGCAGCATCTGGTCCGGCTGCCGGTTGGATTTCACGATGCCAACACCTCTGGGCGACTCGTATCACGAGTGATCAATGACGTCAACTTGATGGCCGGCGCGGCGTCAAACGTCTTAAAAGATATTTTTCAGAATGTGTTGACGTTTGTGGCTATGGTGGGAGTCATCTTCTATCAAAACTGGAAACTAGCGGCGATTTCGGCGGTCGTCATTCCCCTCTCGGCAGCGACGATGGTCCGCATCGGCAAACGGCTCCGGAAGCTGGCAATGAGTGGACAGGAGCAGATGGGAAACCTCTCATCTCGGTTGCAGGAGACCCTGGCGGGAATCAAGATGGTGAAGGCGTTTGGAAGAGAGGATGCCGAGGCAGCCCGGTTCAAAGAGTACAACAACGCGTTCTTGGCGACGACTTTAAAGGCGAATCAAGTCTGGTCGATCGGGTCGTCGCATATAGAAGTGATCGGGGTGATCGGCGTGGCAGGCATCATTTGGTATGGGGGATACCTGGTGATTCATGGCGACATGACTCCCGGCTCGTTGTTTTCTTTTATGGCCGCCATGCTGATGGCCTATACACCGATCCGCAAACTGTCCGGGGCGAACAATATTATCCAGCAAGCGTTGGCCGCTGCCGAACGAGTCTACGACGTGATGGACCTGCCTCCAGAACGATTGCAGGAGCCGGGGGCTGTTCCACTTGAAAAGATCGGCATCGGCGTTGAGTTTCAGGGGGTGTCGTTGCGCTACGACAATCATGCGGTACCTGCGCTGGCGGGGATCGACCTTTCAATCAAAGCCGGCGAGGTGGTGGCGTTGGTGGGGAGCAGCGGAAGCGGTAAGACAACGTTGATCAGCTTGTTGCCTCGGTTTTATGAGCCGACGGAGGGCCGGATTCTGTTGGATGGTAGACCCCTGACAGAGTATCAGTTGCAGTCGTTGCGTGCGCAGATCGGTGTTGTGTCCCAAGATGTAGTTCTGTTTGACGATACGGTGAAAAACAATTTGGCTTTTGGGCGAGCGGGGGCGACGATGGTCGAAATCGAACGGGCTGCAAAGGCGGCCTATGCGCACGACTTTATTGTGCGTCTTCCTCAGGGCTACGATACGGTCATTGGCGAACGGGGAGTGAAGTTATCGGGCGGCGAACGGCAACGACTGGCAATCGCTCGGGCGATTTTGCGGGATCCGCCTCTACTAATTCTTGACGAAGCGACGTCGGCGTTGGATACAGAATCCGAGCGGATGGTACAACTGGCCTTGGCAAATTTGATGAAAAATCGAACGACGCTCGTCATCGCGCATCGATTGTCCACCGTGCAAAACGCTGACCGTATCGTCGTGCTAAATCGTGGGTCGATTGTCGAAATGGGAACTCATGAAGAACTGTTGCGGCGGAGAGGCCTCTATCATCGCCTCTATACTATGCAGTTTCACGACATCATCTCTGAGAGCATGACAAGGGCTGAGTATTGAACGAGACGAAGAAAAATGGCCTGCGCAAGCGGATGACACGGTGGGCAGCCTGTTCGTTGCTGCCACCGGTGGCGGCAGCCTTGATTCGCATCTTGTTCCTCACAATGCGTTGCGAAACCCGTGGCCATGAGGCAGTCGATGCCCTCTACCAAGACGGCCGTCACATCGTCCTGGCGTTTTGGCATGCCCAACAGTTAATGATTCCAATGGGCTACCGGGGTACGGGGGCCCATGTGTTGATCAGTCAACATAGCGACGGAGAGATCATCGCGCGTATCATTGCTCGTTTCGGTCACGAAGCGGTGCGAGGATCCAGCACGCGGGGAGGTGCCGGCGCGCTTCGTACCTTGATTAAAGTGGGCCGGTCGGGGCGCGACGTCGTGGTGACACCGGATGGTCCCAAGGGACCTCGCCAGGTGGCCAAGCTCGGCGTTATCCAGTTGGCGAAGGCGACAGGCATGCCAATCGTTCCCCTTGCCTTTGCCTGTTCCCAAAAAACACTCTTTGCAAGTTGGGATCGATATATGGTTCCGCACCCCTTCTCCAAAGGGTTGTTTCTCTATGGGGAGCCTTTGTGGGTTCCTAAAGAGGCGGATGACGAGGCGCTCGAAGCCGCTCGCGTGGCGTTGGAAAGGACACTGAATCGGTTGACGGAGCAGGCAGAGCGCGAGGTGGTTCGAAGTCAAGCCCCCGCCTCCGCGAGACAGCGCGGCGTAGGCGATGCGGGGACAACGTCGAGCATGTAGCCCAATCGGTGGCTGGCGGCTGCCATGTGGCGTCTTCTGTACAATCTTGGTCTTCTGGTTTCGATGCCGATCGTGATCGTTCTGTTGCTTGTGAAGCCCCGCTGCCGCAGAGGGCTTCTGCAACGGATGGGGTGGCAAGCCCACGCATCAGACAAATGCCATGAGGATCGGCCAGTCATCTGGGTGCACGCCGTTTCCCTAGGAGAGGCGGTCGCAGCGGCACCGCTTGTCAAGTCGCTCCAACAACATCATCCCGAATTCCGGTATATCGTCACGACGGTGACAGAAACAGGGCGAGAGGCGGTTGAGCAGCGGTTGGGAGGAGTGGCCGAGCACCAATATGCCCCGCTCGATTTTCCCTGGGCGGTGGCGAGTATGGTCAATCGATGGCGGCCTCGTGCCTATCTGTTTCTTGAAACCGAGTTGTGGCCCAATGTGCTCTGGATGTTGCGCGATCGACAAGTTCCTGTGATTCTGGTTAATGGAAGGCTTTCTTCTCGCTCATTCCGTCGGCAAACCCTACTGGGCGTGCGGTCGTTGTATCAGTCGGTTGTCCAGTCAATTACCTTGTGCCTGATGCAGTCGGAGCGAGATCGGCAGCGCATTATCGCCTTGGGAGCTGATCCGACTCGTGTGTACACGACCGGCAACATCAAGTTTGATCAACCTCTGCCGGTTGAACAGGCGCGGGCAAGGGAGGATCGTGACTTTGGATTAGACCGATCAGAGATGCTGATTTTGGCGGGAAGTACGCACGGGGGAGAAGAAGAGATACTGGTCGCTGCCTATCGCCGAATGCTAGACATTCATCCGTTAGCAGTTCTGATGCTGGCGCCGCGGCATATCGAACGGGTGGGACAGGTGGAATCCATGGTCCGTGGCATGGGGCTGGCTGTGGAACGGAAGAGCCATGTGAATGCCACGGGAACAGGTTCTCGTGTAATCATTCTTGATACCAGGGGAGAATTGGCACGTGCCTATCGTGAGGCAACGGTAGCCTTTGTGGGGGGGACATTAGTGCCGGTGGGGGGCCATAATTTATTAGAGCCAGCGGCGTGGGGTAAACCGGTTCTGTTTGGGCCCTATACCGATCACTGTGCCGAAGTGGCGACCATGCTGGAAGCGGCGGGTGGAGGCAGGCGTGTCAAAGACATAGACGAGTTGGTCCGCGCCTGCGACGAATGGCTTGCTAATGCGCAGGCGCGTGAACAGGCCGGACAGGCCGCGCGGCGTGTTGTGCTGGAAAATCAAGGGGCATTAAAGCGTAGTCTGGAATTGATCGAATCATGCCTGGCTTCTGTCGGTCATCATTGAGGGAAAACGATTCTGTCCTGTGCCTTGGCACGGGCCATTTGAAAAAGGGGAGGCAAGGAGGGATGGCTATGGCCACGTGTCTGGTTATTTGCATGGACAGCGAGGCTGTGGACTTCTGTAGAGAGAAATGCGAGCTGCCAACCCCCCGGGAGCCGATGATGGTGAGGGACAGTTGTGTTTTCCCTCGCGTTGTCCTCCCTATTGTTCATGTCATGGATCGCGCAATCTAACATGGCGCTCTTGCAGCCTGGGCAGCCGGTCCGCAGATGGCTCGCGGGGGCCGCCTTTCTCTATGGGGTGGCCGTACGAGTGCGGGGGTGGTGGTACGATCGAGGGTGGGAGAAACCAGCTTACTTACCCTGTCGGGTCATAAGCGTTGGCAATCTGACACTCGGAGGAACCGGCAAGACACCTGTTGTTATTTTGTTTGTGGAGTGGTTGGTGGCTCAAGGCATGAACGTCGCTGTGCTGAGTCGAGGCTATAAACGCTTGCGGGGAGCTGATCGCTTGTTGGTTTCCGACGGGGTCAGGTTACTAGCGGGGCCGTTGGAGGCGGGAGATGAACCGTATCTCATTGCGAAGCGATGCCCTTCTGCGATCGTGGCGGTGGGAGCAAAGCGAAGTGAGGTGGGTCGATGGGTCTTCGATCGCTACAAGGTTGATTGTGTGGTCTTGGACGATGGCTTTCAACATCGGGGGCTTTACCGGGATGTGGATGTGGTGTTGCTTGATGCAACCGATGCGGAGGGCCTTGATGCGCTGGTGCCGGCTGGTCGCCTACGAGAACCATTAGAGAGTCTCACTCGTGCGACGGTTGTGGCTATAACAAGGGCGGATTCCCCAGAAAACGTTGCGGCGGTGAAGCGCCGGCTTCATCACGCAGGCCTTGTTGAGAACGACCCGATTCAGGTGACATTCAAACCCGAATCGTTGGTGTCGGTGGTGAGTGGAGAAAATCGGTCGCTGGAAGGAGCCAAAGGGAAACGAGTGTGGTTGGTCAGCGGCATCGGCAACAGTCAATCGTTTCGCCAGTCTATTGAAGCGGTCGAAAGTACTGTTGTTGGCGAGACGGTGTTTGACGACCACCACCGCTATAGCATGGAAGAAGTTCGTTGGATTGACGCTCAGGCAAAGGCCTCTGGCGCCGAGATGGTGCTCACAACAGAGAAAGATGCGGGGAAATTGTCGGCGTTCCTTGAGCCGACTGAGCTGTGGTGGGCCCTCCGGATTCGCGCGGACATTACGAGCGGACTTGAGCGACTACGACGGCTTGTACTGGGGACCCCTTGGCAAACGAGACAGGCCAGTGGGGAGGAAAAGGAGCTGTGCGAAAAGCCCAAGTCAAACGGCTGATGGTGCGGGCGCCGAATTGGATTGGTGACGCTGTCATGTGCGAGCCGGCGTTGCGTGGGCTCCGGTCGCTGTTTCCCCAAGCGGAACTAACCTTGGTGGCCAAACCCTCTGTTGCGGAGCTGTTCTCAAATCATGCGAGCGTCACCCATGTTGTGCGCTACGACAAGCAGCGTCTTCATGCGGGGGTAGCCGGAAAATGGGTGTTTGCCGAAACGTTGCGTCAACATCGGTTTGATCTGGCCGTCCTGTTTCAAAATGCGTTTGAGGCGGCGTTTCTGGCTTGGCTGGCCGGCATCCCGCGCCGATACGGGTATGCCACCGATGGGCGCGCCATGTTCCTGACCGATCCGGTCGCGGTTCCCGACCTCCGGAGACCCGTTCATCAAGTCGCCTATTACTGGAATCTCCTCAAACCGCTGGGGCTAAACGGAGAGCCGATGGCTCCGGCGCTGACTGTCTTGCTGGATGAGGAACGAATGATAGAAGAGCGACTGGCATTAGCAGGTATCTCCACGTCGGATTGTGTCATTGGGCTCAACCCTGGCTCTACCTATGGAGTGGCCAAACGATGGTTGCCCGATCGCTTTGCGGAGGTTGCGCGACGCCTGGTCGGACGATTGCGAGAGGACGAGGGAAAAGAGGCGGCGGTCGTGATCATCGGCGCCAAGGGGGAAGAACCATTGGGCCGAGAGATCGCGACGCAGATCAATGCACGAACGGCGGTCTTGTCCGGGACGACGACGATTCGCGAATTGATGGCGGTGATCAAACGCTGTCATCTGCTGCTCACCAATGACACCGGACCGATGCACATCGCCGCGGCGTTCGGCGTGCCGGTCACAGCGATCTTCGGCCCGACGGATTGGCGTACGACATTCCCCTATGGGCAGGAAAGCAGCATCGTGCGGGAGCCGGTCGATTGCGCTCCCTGCCTGCTGCGGGAATGTCCGATCGATCATCGTTGCATGACGCGGGTGTCGGTGGAGAAGGTGTATGAGGCTGGTCTATCTCGTCTGTCTGGTCTCTCCGGTCTGTCTCGTCAGAACGGAATAGACAAGACAGACAAAACAGATCGAACAAACATTCTTTCCGGTGTAACCATCTTCTTAGATCGCGACGGTACTTTGAATCCCGATCCCGGCTATATCAAGTCCCCGCAGCAGTTTGAATTATTCCCGGGAGTGCCGGAGGCCCTGGCGAAGCTGACGCAGGCCGGCGCTCGATTGATTGTCGTGACGAACCAGTCGGGGGTGGCCAGAGGGTTTCTGTCAATGAGGGATCTGGAGGCGATTCACGAAAAACTCGCCCGCCTCCTGGGTGAAGCGGGGGTGACCCTCGATGGCATTTATGTGTGCCCACATCATCCCGATGAGGGCTGCGAATGCCGGAAGCCGAAAACCGGCCTGATTGATCGGGC
>JANDJK010000103.1 GCA_024330925.1 Nitrospira sp. | reverse complement strand
CCCCGAGACTTATTCTGGCTCCGTCACCTCGGCCGATAAAGAACGAATCGCTCGTGAAAAGGGCGCGTTAGCCTATCTGATAGCGACGGGTCCCTTGCTGAGCCCCTATGAACGTCGTCGCGGCGTCAGCAGCGCACCAACTGCCTTCTACAGTCGTACCGATTCCGCATATCAACTGCCTGGCGCGTGGATCAGCACCACTCTCGCAGATACGATTATCCGCAACAGCACTGACGGCGCCCAAGATTTGGCAGACCTTCAGAAGGTCCTCTTGACCGGTGCCACTCGTTCTTTCTCGACAGGAATGACGGCGCGGCTTCAGTGGACGACGGTCGTCGAAGAGGGTACGCTTCACAATGTCATCGCACGACTTCCCGGTTGCTCAGCACAGGCTAATGAAACTGTCATCATCGGTGCCCACCGAGACCACTTTGGCCAACAGGGCGGTTTGCTCTTCGCTGGAGCCGATGACAACGCATCCGGAACGGCAATCATGCTGGAGGTGGCTCGAATTCTTGCGTCAGCTCCCATCCCGCCCAAACGGTCAATCCTTCTGATTTCCTTTAGCGGTGAAGAGCAAGGACTGTTGGGATCACAGCTCTACATCTCGCAGCCAGCCCTGCCGCTGACCTCAACGGTTGCTATGATCAACATCGACCACGCCGGTATCGGCAACGGTAGACTCACGGTTGGTCTGACCAATACAGAAAAACACGTAGCGCTCACTGCAGCACAGGCAGTGGGACTACAAGATCGACTCGATCTCTTTGGCTTTTTCCCTGGAGGCGATCATGTGCCATTCCACAATGCAGGCGTGCCAACCGTCACGATCGTCAGCGGCGGCAGCCATCCCCATTTTCATCAACCAACCGATACAGCCGATACCCTTGACTCCAACATCCTGCGAGATATCGCCCGCTACGTCTTGGCTCTGTCATGGCACCTCGCTAACAGCCCATGAGGGCTCTCCGTATCTGTCACCGTCGTCGATGGAGGAAGCGTATACGTCATGCACCGGACCGCAGAGTATCGATTATGGCAGATCCTCCAACAGCGTCGATTGGATGGGGAGCAGTGGAGCCGGTTGACGAGGCGGGCCTGGGAGGACAAGCGGAGTACCTGTTTGATTGGCGCCCTGAATCAGCCCAATGGACAGTTGCGGCCCCAACGTGCCGACCGCCCCGTTCCATGCCTGGCCTGTTGTCGGATTGCGGAAGCTGAACACTTGAAAATTCGGACCAGGGGTATAGAGAAACCCTTGGGTTCCCTGGTTGTCAACGTAAAGACTGCCGCCGGGAAAGCGGACCAACGGAGCAACGCCACCGCCGAACGCTCGTACGCCCGAGACTCCCTGTCCCCATGCCAGTTGCGTCCCAGCCATGACAAGGCACAGAAACATGGACAGTGCCCCACTCACCCATGGCATAGTAATCTCTTGCGCAGCGACAAACTGATACCACTGTTTCATCATTTCCTCCTATCCTGATGGTGTTAGGATGGTCGCCCCCTCGGTGTTGATGCAAGGAGGTCTGCAATGCATACTACAACAAGATCACATCCCTTGGCTCGTGCAACTCGTCTCTTTATCGTTCTCTGGATTCTTTCGTGGCCAATGAACGGATCGGCAGGGGCCGCCCCCGATGATGCACCAGCCGAGCGGCGAGAAACGCTCTCCCTGGCAGACGCAGCGGTGCTAGCCCTTCAACATAACCTCGACATCAGCATCAGCCGGCGTACCAAAGAGAGCCGGCTGGCTGACATCATCATCGAGCAAGCCAAATTCGATCCGACCTTCAGCATCAATGGGCAATACAATCGGACCGTCAGTCCACTCAACCGTCCAATCTTTGGCGGAACGGGAGTCGCTCTGAATCAAATCACCGTTTTCGACCAACTCGCCTATTCCTTCACCGTTGATGCGATGCAAAGCTTAGTCACCGGCGGTAGCATTGACGTGAACTATAGCCCCTCTCGCCTCCATATCAACCAAGATGTCGCCCGAGGATTTTTATTCAATCCGTCGTGGACCGGTGGCTTGGCTCTGACGATTACACAACCGCTCTTACGCAACGCCGGTATTGACATCAATAAGACCTTCATCAAAATCGCCCAAAACAACGCCGAAGTGGAACAGCACGTCTTTCGTGATCGCGTCATGAGCGTGATCGCGTCCGTTGAACAAACCTATTGGGAACTCGTCTTCGCCAACGAAAACCTGAAGGTCGCCCAGACCGCGCTCAAGGCGGCCGAGGAGCTGCTGGCTTCCAATCGCGCCAAGTTCAAAGCCGGTGTGATGTCGATGGTGGATGTGTTGCAGGCGGAGGCCGCCGTCGCCTCGCGGATCGAACAGGTACTCATTGCCGAACGAATCATCCACGATCAGGAGGATCAACTTCGGCGTCTCTTGAACCCTGGAGAGGAGAGCCTCCGAGAAGATGTGCGCATTATTCCCACTGATCCCCCAGTAACCCTCCTAGAGCCCCTCAGCCTGCAAGAGGCCATCGACACAGCCATTGAACGACGGCCAGAAATCATCCAAGCGAAAAAGAACGTTGAGTCCGGTGAACTCAACAAAGAGTTTGCGCGGAATCAATTGCTGCCCACTCTTTCCGTGCAGGGCACAATTGGTCTTTCCGGATTGGGCAAGGACTACGGGGATTCATTCTCCAGAAACTTTAGCGGCGACTTCTATAACTATGGTGCCGGTATTGTGCTAAGTTATCCGCTTGGGAACCGTTCGGCCTTCAGCATGTATACCAAGCGCCAATTGGAACTCAAAAATGCTGAAGCTGCACTCGCCAGTGTCCGGCAGCAAATCATCGTAGGGGTTCGAGAAGCCGTACGCCGAGTCCAGACTGATTTCAAGCGCATCGAAACCACCAGATCAGCACGTATCATGGCTGAAAAACAGCTGCAGGCTGAGCGAGAGCGGTTACGGGTGGGATTAAGCACCACCCGCATGGTTCTCGATTTTCAGCGTGATCTGGCCGTTGCCCAGGCCAATGAACTACGAGCCATCATCGATTACAACAAATCGCTGTCCAACCTGGCGCGGCACAAGGCAACCACGTTGGACCGTTACCACATTCAACTGGAATGAGGCAGACTCATCACCCCCTCGAGCGGCAGGAATTTTCCTTGTGCTTCGTTCTAACCATGGGACCATCAACCAATTCCATCTATTGGCCGACTGCTTACCATGACTCCGTCCTTTTCCAGTTACCTCGTAAACGATGTGTTCGGTGACCCCGGCCTGTACGTGGAAATCCGGTGGTCCAAACACGCCCTATTGTTTGACCTCGGGCACAATGACAGCTTAGGTCCAACCAGACTCCTCCGGGCTGGTGAAATTTTCATCTCCCATACACATATGGACCACTTTATTGGATTCGACACGCTGCTACGTGTAGCCCTGGGGCGGGGCAAGACATTCCGACTCTTCGGCCCTCCCGGCTTGATCGACAATGTCCAAGGCAAACTTCGAGGCTACACGTGGAACCTAGTCGCAGGATATCCCCTGACCATCACCGTCATGGAGTTTCATCCTGCAACCATCCGCCAGGCTGTCTTTTACGCTGCCAACGGATTTCAACCGACGCCTCCTATCGAAACTGCCCATGCACTGACATCAGCAGGTCACCCTTTCACAGTCTTGGATGATCCCATGTTTGTCGTCAAGGCCGTGGTCCTAAATCATCAAATTCCTTCCTTTGCCTATTCCCTGGAAGAACCGTTCCACATCAACGTGAACAAACAAAAGCTGCATCAGGCTGGGCTACGGGTGGGGGCCTGGCTAACGGAGGTCAAACGGTGCGTCCGCCTTGGCCTGCCTGATGATGTTCGCTTATCAGTTGCGCTTTATGACGCTCATCGGCGGAAGGACAGGGAGTTCACCTTGGGAGAAATCAAGGAACGGTTTCTCACAATCTCCCGTGGGCAAAAGATTGCGTACGTGGTCGATGCAAGATACGACGAGGCAAACGAAGCAGCGATCGTCGCGCTTGCACAAGGCGCAGATATCTTCTACTGCGAAGCCCCGTATTTGGAAATCGATGCAGAAAAGGCCCGCGATCGTTATCATTTAACGGCGCGACAGGCCGGCTTGATAGCACGGAAAGCCAACGTCCGTGAGCTCGTAGTCTTTCATTTTTCTCCTCGTTATACCGGTCAGGGAGAACGCCTGGAACGAGAGGCAATGGAGGCCTTTCAAGGATCCTAAAAGGTGCTAGCATACGGTTATGACGTACGTTATCTATTTCCTGATTGGAGGCACACTTGTCAGTCTTTCGACCTACCTAGGCTCGCACGGCAAATCGTTTCTGGCCGCCTTTGCCAGCACCTTTCCCGCCATAACCGGTGCCACATTCGTGCTGATGTACCTGAACGGAGGCAACAACGCCATTGTCGGGTATGCTAAGAACCTGCTGTGGTTCGTCCCCCCCTGGATCGTTTATGTCTCAGTCATGATCTTTGGAGTTCCCCGCTTCGGTTTCTGGCCTACAATGGTCGGCTCGCTGGTCCTCTACATAGCTTGTGTCGGTCTTGTAAAACTGTGGCTTCACTAGCGCCCTCACTTCAGGGGACAGCTCCGTAAAACGAAGCTCCCGACGTACGCCCATCATCCACGCAATGCACAGGGTCTACTGTTCAACCACATTGAACCAGTCCCCCAGCACTTGCTACCATGACTGGTCGTTTGCGAGCGGAAATCACCACCGTGTCGACCCCTCTTGACTCCACTCTTTCGACCAATCAGCTCATCATCGAAGGAGCCCGGCAGAATAATCTCAAGAACATCTCTCTGCAGATTCCTCATGACAAGGTGACGGTCATCACCGGCGTCTCCGGATCGGGGAAGTCCTCCCTGGCCTTCGACACCATCTTCGCCGAAGGTCAATGGCGCTACGTCGAATCGCTCTCGACCTATGCCCGCATGTTTCTCGACAAGGTGGCTCGTCCTGACGTCGATCGCATCGCGAACATCCGCCCTGCCATTGCGATCGAGCAAAAAAATCAGGTGCGTACTGCTCGTTCGACCGTGGGCACGGTGACAGAAATTGCCGATCTATTGCGTCTGTTGTTTGCTAAGATCGGCAAGCCGACCTGCCCAGCATGCCAAAGGGAAGCCCGCTTATTTACTCCGGAGTCGATTGTCGATGATCTCCTGGCCCGATTCCCCGCCGCGCGGATCATGGTGCTCTTCCCCATCGTCGCGCCGACGCCGAAACAGGAACCGTTCTTCATTCAATCGCTCTTGACTCGCGGCTTCACACGACTCACCCTCTCCGGCGACATCGTTGATTTACTCAACTCCACCCCGCCGGCACTACACAGCGCCTCATCCCTTCATGTCATTCTCGACCGGCTGATCGTTAATCATGACAACCGAGCTCGCCTGGCGGAAGCTGTTGAAACGGCCATCCGCGAGGGAGAGGGCCGCTGTGCCATAGACATCATCGGCCACGGCCGCGAATTTTACAGGACTGGTTTTCTTTGTCAGGCCTGCGGCAGGACATTCGAGCCCTTGCGCCCCGTCCTCTTTTCGTTCAATCATCCGCTGGGCGCCTGCCCCGAATGCAAAGGATTCGGCAACGTCTTACGGTACGACCCGGATCTCGTGATCCCCGACCGGAACAAATCGTTGGCTCAAGGTGCCATCGAGCCATGGAGCAAACCCAGCGCAAACTGGTGGCAAACACAGATGCTGCGTGCCATGAAACGACGTGGTGTGGACGTGACAGCACCGTTCCGATCGCTGCCCCCCAACATCCAACAATTGCTCTGGACCGGAGACAAATCGTTCGAAGGGATCAACGACTTTTTCACGTATCTGGAGGGCAAACGATACAAACTGCACGTGCGCGTGCTCCTCAGCCGCTATCGCTCGCCGTTTGATTGTCCGAGTTGTCCCCGCACTCGTCTGC
>JANDJK010000102.1 GCA_024330925.1 Nitrospira sp. | reverse complement strand
GATTGACGATCGGCATCTTGGCGCTGAGCCTGGCCCTCCTCAGTCCCTTTCTTTCTCCGGTCCTGTGGGCGGGCGTGCTCTGTTACACGCTGAACCCCATTTATAGGTGGATGGTTCGAGTCAGCGGCGGCCGCCGCACCGTGAGCGCGTTGGTCATGTGCGCGGTGCTGACGGTCGGCGTCATTGTTCCCCTTGTGTATCTCTCGTTGGTGGTGGCGCAGGACATGACCAAGACCTATCGAGCGCTGGTGATCTCCTTGCGCGAAGGAGACCGGCCGTTGCTTGATGGGTGGCGCGACTATCCGTTCTTGTCGGCGCCGCTTGATGCGATGGCCAATCTGGAGCGTCTGACGGGGACGAATCTGCGGGCGAGTCTCGCGGAGAATTTGGCGGAGTTGGGAAAAGTGCTGGTGGAGCAGGTGACGCGCCTTGTCACCCACGCGCTCTATGCGCTTGTGCAACTGGCCGTCATCTTGCTGTGCGCCTTTTATTTTTTTCGCGACGGGGACAAGCTGATCGAATGGCTGCGCTCGACCAATCTCATCGAGCCGGAACGTCAGCGGGTGTTGGCCAAGCGGTTCGATGACGTGGTGAAGGGGACCGTCTATGGCAATACGGTCATCGCGCTGCTGGAAGGACTGGTGGGCGGGCTCGCGTTCTGGTTGGCGGGGTTGCCGTCCGCTGTCCTCTGGGGGGCGATCATGGCCGTTCTGGCCTATCTGCCGCTGGTGGGCGCGGGGTTGGTGTGGATGCCGGCCGCGGCGTACCTGCTCTGGCAGGGGGCTTACGGGAAGGCCTTCGTCCTGATCGGAAGCGGCGTGGTGATTGCCGTCATGGATTATCTCGTGCGCACGATTCTGGTCGGAGGGCGCTCGAACCTCCACACGTTGCTTGTGTTCTTTTCGGTGTTGGGCGGGTTGCAATTCTTTGGGTTGGTCGGCATCGTGGTCGGCCCCATGGTCGTCGCCGTGGGGATCACGGTGGTGGAGATGTGGAAGGTGGATCTGGAACGTGGAAAACCGCAGGAGTCCGGTGATGGTTGAGCCACTCTTCAAGCCGCTCCGTCGAACCGACGGCTATCTTCCCATCGAGGACTATGGACTGGTGGGGGACGGCGCGACCGCCGCGCTGGCCGGCTGTGATGGGACCGTGGCGTGGCTGTGTGCGCCTCGGTTTGATTCCCCGCCGATCTTTTGCGATCTGCTTGATCACTCGCGCGGAGGAGCGTTTCGAATCACGCCGGACGGGCTGCGCGAGGCAGCCCAGTGGTACGAGCCGGACAGTCCCATCCTGGTGACGGAGATGCGGTGTGCGGAAGGGACGTTGCGGGTGGTGGATTGTTGTCCGTTGATCGCCGGCGCCGATCTGACGGAGGATCTTTCGGTGACTCGCCGCGAACTGCTGCGCAGTGCGACGGTGACGGAAGGCACGGTTCGGGTGATCGTTGAGATTGTGCCCCGTGGCGGAGCGGAGGCGGAGCCCCGGGTCGGGGGGCTGCGGATTCGATGCCATCGCAGGCCCGATCTCTGTCTGCACCTCTCGTCCACCATTCCCCTCGCCGGGCTCCGTACCGTGGTGACGCTCAAGGCCGGACAGTCGGCGCACCTGCTGCTCAACTGGAGGCAGTCCTGTTCGTCGGCCTCAACGTTTGATCCGGAACGGTTGCGTGAAGATACCAAATCAGTCTGGCGGCGGTGGCTCGCCCACCTGAACTATGACGGGCCTCAGGAACCATTGGTTCGCCGCTCGGCCATCACGATCAAGTTGCTGGATCACTTCGAGAACGGCGCCATCGTGGCGGCCCCGACGTCTTCGCTGCCGGAATTGATCGGCGGAACCCGCAACTGGGACTATCGCTATGCCTGGGTGCGGGATGCGGCCTTCTCCGTCTATGCGCTCCATCGCATCGGCCTGTCGCATGAAGCGGCCGGATTTCTCGGGTGGGTGCTGGACGCGGTGGATCGCGACGGAAGGCCCAGCGTGATGTATGACCTCGACGGGCGGAGGCCGCCCGAGGAACGGGAGGACGACGAGCTGGAAGGCTATCGGCGTTCCGCGCCGGTTCGATGGGGCAATGCGGCTGCGGCGCAACACCAGCACGATGTCTACGGAGAAATTTTGGACTGCGCCTATCAGTGGGCCGCTCATCATGGCACCATTCCCCTTCCGCTTTGGGATCGACTCCGAAAATTGGCGGAGGCCGCCGGGCGGGAGTGGCGGACGCCGGACCATGGGATCTGGGAGGTCCGCACGAGCGGGCGGCCGTTTACCTACTCGGCGGCCATGTGTCAGGTGGCGTTGGACCGTGCCGTCCGAATGGCGGAGCGGTTTTCGCTTCCTGGCTCTCTCGACCAATGGCGTGCCACCGCGGAGGAGATCAGGGAAGCGATTCTGACGGAGGCCTGGGATGACAACAGGCGATCGTTCACGGAACATCTGGGTGGGGGAGGATTGGATGCAAGTCTCTTGACGTTGCCGCTCCGTCGGGTGGTGGCGGCAGACCATCCTCACATGGTGGCGACGACCAAGGCGATCATGGAGCGACTGGGCGCGGGCAAGGGGCTGCTCTATCGGTATCTGCCGGATGAATCGCCCGACGGCATCGCCGGTCACGAAGGGGCCTTTCTCCTGTGCAGTTTTTGGCTGGTGGACAATTTAGCCAAGCAGGGGCGGCTTGATGAAGCGCTGGAATTGTATGACTCCCTCTGCGCCAGAGCGGGCCCCCTCGGGCTCTTACCTGAGGAAATCGATCCCTCGACCGGCTCGTTCCTCGGCAACTATCCCCAGGCATTCAGTCACATCGGTGTGATCTCCAGCGGGGTGAATTTGGCGCGGTTGCTCCGAAAGAAAGGACGGACGGGCTAGAGAATAACCGAGTTAAGGGATCAAAGGCTGTGGACCGGCTCCCAGGAATGGACGCGGCCTTCCGAGGCGATCCCTCAATGGGAGGCGTGGGCCAGGGGCTGGCGAATCTATCACCAACAAAAGGAGGGAAGAGATGGCACGTGGAACCAGAAGTCTCTCGATGATGATCGCACTCGCAATGCTGAGTGTGGGAATCGGCTGCAAACAAGAAGGGCCTGCCGAGCAAGCCGGAAAGAAGGTCGATCAAGCCGTGGAAAAAGCCGGTCAAGTGATGGAGGAGGCCAAGGAAAAAGTCGAGGATGCGGCAGAGGCGGTCAAGGAGAAGGTGGAAGAGGCGGTTGAAAAGGCCGAGGAGGCGACGAAGTAGCCGCATCGTCGCCGACACTTGTAACCATGTGCTGAGGAAAGGAGGACTCCGATGAGTCTCAAGGATGCTTATCTCGAAAAAATGGAAGCGCAATTGCGGGAATGGGGCGCGAAAATCGACGAGCTCAAGGCCAAGGCCGACAAGGCGGAGGCGAGCGCCAAGATCGAATACATGAAGCAACTCGAATCACTCAAAGCCAAGCGGGATGCGGCGCAGGCGAAGCTTGGCGAGATCAAGGCCGCGAGCGAGGAGGCGTGGGAAATTCTCAAAACCGGCGCCGAGCATGCGTGGAATGACCTCAAGTCGGCCCTTGATGCAGCGGTGGCCAAATTCAAATAGGGCGATGAACCGCCCCGGCGGCGAAGGAGCGCCGGCCCGGGCGTTGCTCAAGCCGGTCGGACCGGTCGGATTGAGGGGGGCTCGGAAAACCTGAGAGGCAGAAGGGAGGCGCCGGGATGATTCAGACTCTTGTGATTTTCGGGGCGTCGGGCGACTTGACGTCGCGGTTCTTGATGCCGGCCATCGTCCGCCTTCATGAAGGAGGCAACTTACCGGAGGGGTTTCGGGTGCTGGGGATTGCGCAAGATGAGTGGAATACCGAACGGTTCCGACGCCACCTCGAACAAAGGCCGCCATTTGCGGAATCCGGTCCCGTGGCTGTCCGGGAGGCGGTGCTCGGACAAACAGACTATTGCCGGGCCGACGTGACGAATCGCGATCAGCTTGCTCACGCGCTGAGCCGCATCACCGGTCCGTTGGTGGCCTACTTGGCGTTGCCTCCCTCCTTGTTTGCCCCCGCCATCGAGTCGCTGGTCGCGCTGAAGATACCCAAGGGGAGCAAGGTGGTGCTGGAAAAACCGTTTGGAGAAAATCTCGCATCGGCGCAATCGTTGAACCGCCTGCTCCACGAGTCGTTCCCTGAGCGGGACGTCTTCAGACTCGATCATTTTTTGGGGAAACAGACAGTGCAGAACATCCTGGGGCTGCGGTTCGCCAATCGCATCTTCGAGCCGGTGTGGAACACCCACCATATCGAACGGGTCGAGATCATCTGGGATGAAACGATCACGGCGGCCGGCCGGGCTTCATTCTACGATGCCACGGGCGCTCTCCGCGACATGATTCAAAATCATCTTTTGCAACTGCTGGCGCTGGTCGCCATGGAACCACTGCATGCGCTGGAGGAGCGGTCATTGCGTGACAACAAGGTGGCGGTGCTGCGGGCCGTGCGCCGACTTGAGCCGGACGAAGTCACGCGGCAGACGGTCCGGGGGCGGTATGTGCAAGGTGTGATCGGGGGGAGGGAGATCCCTCCGTATGTGGAAGAACCGGGGGTGCGTGCGGAACGTCACACAGAAACGTTTGCGCAAGTGACCCTTGCGATCGATAACTGGCGATGGGCCGGTGTCCCGTTCGTGCTGCGCACGGGAAAAGCCTTGGGACAAGATCGTCGCGAGATCGCTATTTATTTCAAACCCGTGCCGCATTTGGCTTTCGGACAAGCAACCCAACCGGTGCCGAATGTGCTCAAGATCGAATTGAATCCTGATCGTATTGCCCTCGCGGTCAATGTGAACAAGCCGGGAGAGCTCTGCGAGCTTGATCGCATCGAATTGGACACCCCGCTCTCCGCCGAGGGATTGCCGGCCTATGCCCGTTTGCTCCTTGATATTTTGGAAGGCGATCCCATCCTATCGATTCGCGACGATGAAGCGGAAGAATCGTGGCGGATCGTCGAGCCGATCCTGCAGGTCTGGAACGACGGCGCGGTGCCGCTGGTGGAGTATCCAGCCGGCTCCGAGGGGCCGGTGCGTCCCTGAGGGAAGGGCCGGCGCGAGTGTGGATTGAGCGAGAAGTCCATCAGGCGCCTCCGCCGATTCCGCTCGATGACCCGGTGGCGTTCGGCCATCCAACACGTTAAGACAGGAGGCGATCATGGCGAAGACCACCCAGAGGAGTCAGGAAGCGCAGCGGCTGAACGAGGAGGCGGAACGGAAGCGGGATTGGAAACGATGGGGACCCTACCTCTCCGAACGGCAGTGGGGAACGGTGAGGGAAGACTATTCCGCCGACGGAACCTGTTGGGACTATTTCCCCCATGACCATGCGCGCAGTCGAGCCTATCGTTGGGGGGAGGACGGGCTGCTTGGGATCTGTGACCGGCGTGCGCGCCTGTGTTTTGCACTCGCGCTCTGGAACGGGCGGGACCCGATTTTGAAAGAGCGACTCTTCGGTTTGGCGGGGCCGGAAGGCAATCATGGGGAAGATGTCAAGGAATGTTACTTCTATCTCGATTCAACACCCACCCATTCCTACATGAAAGCCCTCTACAAGTATCCGCAGGCCGAGTTCCCCTACCGTTGGTTGGTGGAGGAAAACCGCCGGCGGGGAAAGGGCGACCGAGAGTTCGAACTGGCCGATACCGGCATTTTTGACGATAATCGGTATTGGGACGTGTACGTCGAATATGCCAAGTCCTCTCCGGAGGATCTGCTGATTCGTCTCACGATCGCTCACCGTGGCTCTGAACCGGCGGCGTTGCATCTCTTGCCGACTCTCTGGTTCCGCAACACCTGGAGCTGGGGGCGGTCCGGCGACGAGTATGGACCCAAGCCGCACCTTTCGAGAATCAACGAGACCACCGTGCTGGCCGAGCACCATCGGCTGGGGCGGTTTCGCTTCGCAGCAGAGCCGATCGGCGGATCTGGCCCCACGTTTCTCTTCACCGAAAACGAGACCAACCTGATGCGATTGTTCGGGGTCGCCAATCCTTCACCCTATGTGAAGGATGCGTTCCATGACTATGTGATCCAAGGACGAACCGAGGCGGTGAATCCTGGCTTCACGGGAACAAAGGCCGCCGCCCTCTATCGGTTGGAGGTTCCCCCCGGAGAGGAGAGGGTCGTGCAGCTCCGGCTGTCGTCCGAACAGGAGGCGCCGTCGTCGCCGTTCGGGCGATCGTTTGATCACCTCTTCGAGGATCGAATCAAGGAGG
>JANDJK010000101.1 GCA_024330925.1 Nitrospira sp. | reverse complement strand
AATGTTCGCGACCAAAATAAAAACAAGCACGTCGTCTTTCATGCGATGTATCCCCATGAGTTTTCCAATGGACAGATTTTGCAGATCGGGATGGATGCCTACATGGGCCGCTACCAGGTGTCAACGACGCCGGTGGTACCGCTCAAGCCTTCGCCTGTCTCGCAGGGAGCACCCCTGACGCCGATCGTGGAAAACGGCGGCAACTATTTGGATGAACGGGTGACGTGGCATTTTGTTCTCTACCCTCAGCCGTTCGGTCTGCAGGGCGAATATACGATCGGGCGTGGGCCGGAGTTGAATCGAGAGCGGACTCACATTACAACGGGCAACGTTCGCGGTGGCTATATCCAAGCTTTTTACAACTATCGGTGCGACAATTTCTGCGAGAGCATCATTCCCTATGTTCGTCTTCAAGAATACTTCGGCGGCAAGAAGGCGCAGGCAAACGCTCCGCGCAATACCGTCCGCGAAGCCGAGGTGGGAGTTGAGTGGCGGATCAATCGAGCGCTTGAATTGACGGTGGCCTACACCTGGAGTCAACGCACGTCGCCAGAATCGGCTACCATTCCCGCTTCCTGCGCAGATCCCGGCGTCACTGGTATCACATGTATACAGACTCCTTATCAGTTGCAATCTGGTGAGCAACTCCGCTTCCAGTTGCAATGGAGTTTTTAAGGGAGTTTGTGAGCACCGTTCATCTGTTAGTGCTGTCGGCTCCGGAGTCTCTGGAGTCGATTAGCGCTCAGTCCTCTTTGGGCGATTCGCTGAGATGGAGGTGAGAAGCGGCGCTCTGATGTTTCCAGAGAGAATGGGGAATGGCATGCCCGTCTTACACGCCTGGCGTGTACTGCACACTGTCGGTGAAGGTGACTGTGCGGCTGAATTATTGGTCGTAAGGGAAAGTTCCCTGTTCGCCCATATCGATTGGGTTTGACGAACTGGGCCCTGGCCTTTCGTCCACACGAAGCAACCTGTTGGGTCACACACCTGTTTCTGACTTTACCAGTAAAGGTTATGAGCCGGGCTTCTGCTCCGGTGACCTGCTCTGAGCAGCCGATACAGATTTCGACCATCTGGCGAGGATACGGCTGACTTCTTGGGATGGTAAGGGATAATAGCCAAGAGCCAGAACCAGCTTTTGTCCTTGCCGACTCAAGGCGAAACGAATCAATTCAATCACGGCTGGCGAGGGAGGTGATTTGGGCGGTTTGGCAACATAGAGGTAGAGATACCGTCTCAAAGGGTAGGAACCGTCTAATGTGCTCTCGAACGTTGGTTCCACGTACCGTCCCCCCTTAACAGAGGCAATCGGTACCGGTTTCACGTAGGATGCTCGATAGCCAATCGAGCTGAAACCAATGCCGAACCGATCACTCTCTAGTTCGAGGATGACCGAAGCGGATCCTGGTTCGATTGTCAAGCGAGGGCTCAAAGGACCGCCCTTGCAAATTTCTTCGCGAAAAAACGCCGTGGTGCCTGATTGCTCATTCCGGCCATAGAGATGAATGGGGGCGCTGAACCATTCGCCTTCCAGCCCCACCATCCCCCACAAATCAATAGGGTCTGGTATCCCCCGACGCCGTTCATGGCAAAAGATCGCATCCAGCTCGTCTAGTGCTAAACCGGTGATGGGATTGCTTTTGTGGACAAACACCGCCAAGGCATCGACGGCAATCGGTATTTCTGTCGGCTCGTAACCATACTCTTTGATGAACTCTGCGAGTTCCGATGCGGTCATGCGGTGGGAGATGGCGGCCACCTCAGATCGATGTTCAAGGACCGCTTCCAGTCCGGTTTTTGAGCCCTCTCCCGATATCATCGCCCGAATATGGGGGTGTCGCTCCCTGAGACCGTCTACCAACGATTGCACTAATGGGTGCATGGTGTTCGATCCAGAGATGACCAGCTTGCCTGATAAGGGCTCGTGATCGTCAGGATAGGAATAGACGGGCAAATCTGGGTCAAGAGTGGGATGCACGTGCTCGGCGGAGACCTGGGTCCACAACAGGAGCCCCACCATTGAGACCAAAGAGATTGTTGCTGCTCGATACAAGAACATAGAGTGCCTTCTCTTTCTACGATTCAATTCCATCATGTTCCACGATCACTCATGACAGACACGACTCTGTTTTGCGCGACTGGCCTTCCCTGATCCAGACGGTCAATGTTCTATGATCCGCTGCTGTGCGTTGATAGTCGGCTGGTGCGTCAGTGAATGCCGTTCAGAAACGGCCAGTCCAACAAGGTTGGCAAGACAATAACGAGGCACTATTTCTACTTTCTCAGCATCCTGTTAACTCCTTGTTACGCTCATTGTCGGTGGCCTCGGCAGTTTACAGAAAATTTATGCGACTTTAATCATTCTATGCTCGAAAGTTTTTATCCTTTTATCACCGTTTTACCACGATGAATGCGTAAACGTGTGTAAGTATCGCGGCTCTTATATTTTAGCTAACGTCAAGATCAAAGCTGTGAACACGATATGATGCTGCTGCCACCCTCCACGACGACGAAAGCGAATACGATTCTTATCGTTTCTCAGTCCGGATTGTTTGCCCAATCCCTTAAGAAAGTCTTCGACGCTAACGGCTATCAGAGTACTACTGCCTCGACCATCAGCGCAGCGGTCTCCGCTACTAAGGAACCAGGTACGGCGCTGATTATTATTGATCGCCGGCTAAAAGATGCACAGGCCATCCGGCAACTTCGACAGGTCACCTCGATACCAATTGTGGCGGTTCAGGATGCTGTAAACCCTTGCGTCGATGAAGAGTGTCTTCAGGATTACGAGCAGCATGTTGACCTCGTTGTGTGCAGCAAAAGTCAGCGGGAGCTGTTGGCGCGGGTGCGGGCGATCCTGCGACGTTCCTCGCAACAACAACGAGGTGCTCACGTGCGCTATCAGGTGGGACCGATTGTCATGGATGTGGATCGTCATGAAGTGACCATTGGCGGGCGAATGGTGGAATTGACACCCAAGGAATTCCAGATTCTCCGGCAATTTCTAGAAGCGCCCAATTGTCTCTTTTCTCGACAAGAGATGCTCAATCGTGTGTGGGGTGAAGGGTATGCTTTAGAAGAACATGCGCTCGATGTGCATATCCATGCTCTTCGGCGGAAGATTGAGCAGGATCCTGCTTGTCCGAAAATGATTATCACAGTCCGCGGTGTGGGGTATAAACTGCGGGGGTGAGGAGCCAACCTTGGTCGTCGAACCCGGCGATCGTTTTGATTTGAAACCACCCCAGCCCTCTGTTGGAGGATGCGTTGCGCGAGTCCAGGGAATTGACTGTCCCTCCGTTTAAGCTGAACCATCAACATGTGTCAGAGGCCATTGATGGCAATGGGGTAGAGTAAATTGCCCACGCAAAGGCTACTGACGCCGTGCCATGCTTCATGACTCCCTGCCAGATCAAAACTGGTTCTGCCCACACTCTCCAGCAGGATCTATGGGAGCTGGGACGAACAGGACGAGAGCGGGAGTGGTGAGCATCTGTCGCAGATGCTATGAAAATTCTGATCGCCACCGATGCGTGGTTGCCTCAAGTCAACGGTGTCGTGCGCACGCTTGGCTATACCGTCGAGCATCTGCGACAGATGGGACATGAGGTCAGGCTCATTACCCCGGAGCATTTTCGAACATATCCCTGTCCCACCTATCCGTCGATCCGTCTGGCGTTGTTTCCCAAACCGGGCGTGAAGCGGGCGCTGGAAGCGTTTCGCCCTCAGGCCGTTCATATCGCCACCGAAGGGCCGATCGGCCATGCGGTGCGGGCCTTGTGCCGAAGCCGGTCGTTGCCGTTCACGACCTCATACCATACTCAATTTCCGGAGTATGTCCGGGCGCGATGGCCGGTCCCCCTCGATTGGTCGTATGCGTATCTGCGCCGATTTCACGGCTGTGCCGCTCGGACCATGGTCGCCACGGAGTCGATGCGAAGCCTCTTGCGCGCGCGAGGGTTCAGGCATCTGGAAATCTGGGCGAGGGGGGTGGACTCGGAGTTGTTCCAGCCCGGCCCTAAATCGCTGCTGTCCGATCCCAGGCCTATCTCCATGTATGTGGGGCGGGTGGCGGTCGAAAAGAACATCGAAGCCTTCTTACAGCTTGATCTGCCCGGCTCCAAGTATGTGGTGGGGGACGGCCCCGATCTGGAGCCGCTGCGCCGTCGATATCCCGGCGTCCGGTTTACGGGGAAGAAATCGGGACGGGAGTTGGCGGCGCACCTTGCGGCGGCCGACGTGTTCGTGTTTCCCAGTCTGACCGATACGTTCGGCTTAGTGCTGTTGGAGGCCATGGCCTGCGGCGTCCCGGTCGCGGCTTATCCGGTGACGGGCCCCATCGACGTCGTCCGACAGGGCAAGACCGGTGTGCTTGACCACGATTTGCGCCGGGCCGTCCTCGGCGCGCTCACACTCGATCCGGCCGATTGCGTGGCCTACGCCCGGCAACAGTCCTGGCGCAACTGCACGGAACGATTTCTATCGTTGCTGGCGCCGTTTGAGGAAGAGAGGTGGGGATAGCGGCTTGGTCGGACGCGATATCTCCGGCTCGGCCGCGGTACACGCATCGTCCCTTACACGGCCGAGCGGTTTTTTTGTGACGGCGGCGAGCGTCATTTTCGCTCACTCACCATCCATCCAGACTGTCCCAAAGGCCTTGTACAGCACTCCTAGCGCGGCACAGACTATGAGCACTCCGCCGATCACCAGCATCGTTCCAGATCACCTCCGTTCGCGTCTCATCGTGTGACGACACCGGAAGACAGCCGTCGAGTTTGGGGGCCGCTTTTGATCTCCGCGTTCCTTGATGATTCTCGTCCCGCTCCTTGGCGCCCTGCGCACCCCCGCAGCTTACAATAAGCGGAATCGGAGGGGACTCAATCCGTCGTCAGTGCTTTGGGCTCGCTTGATTCGTTGAATAGGGCGGCAGCAAGGCGCGCCATGCGTGCGCCGATCGCGGCGTATAGGCCTTGATGTCCGTAAACGGATCGGTGACCAGCTTGACGAACCAGATCATGGAGGTCCGAAAATCATGCAGCCAGGCCAAATAAGCCACACGGCCGAAGACCACCACCAACGTTAGCCCCCACCATTGCCGGGCAACGGTCGGCCACTTGTCAAGAAACGCTGCCCACGTCCAGGCATCGGCGCCCAGCATGTTGGCGATGGGAATCGCGCAGTAGGCCGCGACGATCATGGTCTTGTTCGGCGTGTTGAAACCGAGCAGCAACTCCTCCTTGTCGTGGCAGGGCGGCTCGATGACGGCGTGGCCGAACTGTCGGACGAACAGCGCGGCCAGACTGGCGGTGACCGCCGTTGTGAGGTCGGCGAAGATCAGGACGTAGCAGTAGATGAAGACGCTGGAGCTGAGAAGGTGCAAGAACTGGTTCAGCGGATGGCTGTGCGAGGCCACGTGATCGTCGTGTTTGCGACGCATCACCTCGGCGTAGAATGTTCGCAAGGGCTTGGGGATCTGCACGATGCTGCCGATCATTTCACGTGTCAGTCTCAATTGCATGGCTTTCCTCCGTTCCGGTTGATTGAGTTCCTCCGGCCACCAGCCGTCCGCGGCCATGCGCGAGGCCGCGGCGAACAGTTTCCTCCGCAGCTCGTCGTAATGCTCAGGCCCAAAGGCCATGTTGCTGAGGCATCGGCCAGTGCCGACCCAACTGAGTGTCACGCCTTCGGCGCGGAGATAGTATTGCAGCAGCCAGTTGTACCGCCCCGGTTGCTGAAAGAGGATAGTCCAGACTGTCGCCAGATTGACGACGCGCAGCGGCAGCGAGCGTTCCGCGAACTCCTTGTTCACCGACGACGCCCACGCGGCGCAGCGCTCGTTGGCCTCGTCGTAACGTTGCCTGGTATGTGGATCGGTGGCCCAGCGCAGGAATTCGTTCATTGCCCCCATCACGTGCGGGTGGGCTGAAAACGTGCCGATCACGTAGGCCACTCTCATCGGATGATCGGGATCGAAGCGGCGCATGAGTTCTTTTTTTCCGCAACAGACTCCGACGGGCAGTCCCCCGCCGACCGTCTTGCCGTAGACGACAAGATCGGCTTGGACGCCGAAATACTCCTGCGCCCCGCCCGGCGCCAACCGAAAGCCCGAGTACACTTCATCGAAAATCAGCGGAATGTCGCAGGCCGTGCAGACCTCACGGAGTCGTTTGAGCCACTGGGCGTAGGGGGCGTGGGCGTCCTGGGTCTTTCGGACCTCGCTTGTGAGCAGAACGGCGTCGCTGGGGGGCG
>JANDJK010000100.1 GCA_024330925.1 Nitrospira sp. | reverse complement strand
GACCGCGTCATTGCAGCGGAAGTCGATCCGATCGAAAAGAAACCCTTGTTTCACTTCCTTCCCGGTAGTTGGACCTACTCCATCGCCACAGTCGGCTGTAATCTGCGTTGCCGATTCTGTCAGAACTGGACCATCTCCCAATGGCCGAAGCTACAGGAGTCGGGGGACGGCAGCAACCAGGCATCGTTACCGGTTGGGGACCACCCACAAGATGAGTGGTGTCCTGATGCAGAACCACCTGCAGCAGAATGGAGGATGGGAACGACGGTGGTTCCATCTGAGATGGTCTCTCTCGCCAAACAAGCCGGCTGCACAAGCATTGCTTATACCTATACAGAACCGACGATTTTCTACGAGCTGGCCCTCGCCACCGCGCAACAAGCATCCGTCGCCGGACTCGGCAACGTGTTTATCACCAACGGGTTTATCTCCCTCGGTCCGTTGCGGGAGATCGCCTCGTACCTCGGCGCCGCCAACATTGACCTCAAGTCCTTCCGCAACAACTCTTACAAGAAAGTGTGCGGAGCCAGGCTCACGCCGATTTTGGCAGCCATTCGGGAATACAAGAGACAGGGCGTCTGGATCGAGCTCACGACGTTACTGATCCCCGGACTGAACGACGAGGAGGGTGAACTGAGAGACATCGCACGTTTCATCGTCACGGAGCTGGGCGAGGATGTGCCCTGGCATATCAGCCGTTTCTTCCCCGCCTCTAAGATGGAGCACTGGCAGGAAACATCCGTTCAATCGTTGCGGCGAGCTAGAGACATCGGCCGAGAGGAGGGATTGCGCTACGTGTACTTGGGCAATGTCCCGCACGAGGAAGGAGCCGAGGATACGAACTGCCCCGATTGCGGGGCCGTTCTCATCCGGCGACGGCGATTCACAGTCGTCGAAAATCGGCTGCGGGCCGGCCTCTGCCCTGACTGTAACCGGCTCGTGGCAGGACGGTGGGCCATCAGCAATGGAAGGAGCCCGCAACTCTCAAGATCACAGAGGTCCCCGTCATGGGATCGATTGAACCAATGATCTTAGAATCTTCCCGGATGGCACCAGCGGATGACGCCGTCGAAATCGTCGAGCGGAAAGGTTTGGGCCATCCCGATACCATCTGCGACGCCGTGATGGAGGCGGTGGCCGTCCAATTGGCACAGGCCTATCTCAAGATCTGCGGCCGCGTCCTTCATTTCAACGCCGACAAGGGGATGCTGGTGGCCGGTCAAGTCGAGTGCCGATTCGGCGGGGGCTCCGTTGTCACCCCTATGCGGTTGGTCATGGGCGATCGCGCCACCTTCGAATGGCAGAATAAGCGAATCCCGGTGAAGGCCATCGCAGAACAGACGGCCTTGCACTGGTTTCAACGGCACCTGCCACGGATCAAGCCGAACAAGGATGTAGCATGTCAGGTTGAACTGAAGCCGGCGTCGGAAGAGTTGCGGTCCGTGACCGAACGGCCGTACGAAGTCGCGGCCAACGACACGTCTGCCACCGTCGGCTACGCCCCCCTCACCCCAACAGAACGGCTTGTCTTGCAGATTGAACAATTCCTCAATGGCCGCTTCTTCAAGAAAGAGTTCCCAGACACGGGGGAAGACGTCAAGGTCCTCGCCGTCCGTCATGAGAAGGAACTGACTGTCACGGTGGCGATGCCGTTCTTAGCTTCACTGATCCGCACCGAAGCCGACTATTTTACACGCAAAGCAGCGGCAGAGCGCGTCCTGACCGATTTTGTGACACGCAAGTGCGCAGGCCTCTCTCCCCGGATCTTTTTGAATGTGTTGGATCAACGGGGTGCCGGCGAGGCCGGCGCCTACCTGACGCTCCTGGGGACGTCGGCGGAGGCTGGTGATTCCGGTGAAGTCGGGCGAGGCAATCGCGTGTGTGGAATCATTTCACTAAAACGACCGGCCAGCGCCGAAGCCGCGCCGGGCAAGAACCCTCTGGCGCATGTCGGAAAGATCTATAACGTGTTGGCTCAGACATTGGCGGAGGATCTTCATGTGAAGGTCGAAGGCTTGCGTGACGTGACCGTGTGGATCACGAGCCAGATCGGCCGGCCGATTTCCTCACCGCATTCAGTGGTCGTCGAAGTTATTCCGACAAGCGGGAGGAAAGTGGCGGCCGCAAGGCCGAAGATCCAGCGTGTCGTTCGAGCAGCCTTCTCACGCATGCCCTCCTTCTGCGAGAAATTGGCGCAAGGTCGGTACCCGGTGTACTGATCCTTTCACGTACGACGGACGACGTATGTGGAGGATGGAGCCGACTCGTCGCCGTCATTGATTACCCCCAGCGGTGATCCGACATCTGTGCCGACGATGGAAGCAGGAGCTCACATCGCGCCTCACCACCTCGGAAGCGTCGAGCAACGACGTCGCCCCACTTGTCTCGTGCGAACGAAGAACAAGGCCGCTTGTGTTCCGATCATAATCGGCATCTTGTTTCTCCTTCTGACTACGGCCTGCACTTCGCCAGCCGAGGGGCTCCGACCAGCATCTTCGGATTCTTCCATTCGCACCATCTTCGTCTCACTCGATACGTGGCATGCCATGATCGCCTTTCCAGCCGACGAGCCTCGTCGTTTTCCATCCACATCGCACCGGTACGAGGAATGGGGCTATGCCGAGCGGGCCTGGTATCTGGAGGGTCGGCAAGGGTTGGGCGGCATCGTGCACACTCTGTTCTGGCCTTCAGGAGGAGTGGTTGAAATTGGATACCATGATCGTGTGTGGGCGGACCGCACTCCGCAACCGCCAGCTGAACGGTTTACTTTTTTTGTGAATGACGAAGCCTATCAACGATTAAAGCGGCATCTGCGCGCAACCATTTCGGAAGAGACACCGCTGGCCTCGTTCGATCAGTCGGTCTTTTATCCGGCGGCGCGGCCCTACCATCTGTTTCACACGTGCCATCAGTACGCTGCCCTTGCCTTGCGCGAGGCTGGCTTGCCACTCTCACCGTTCTGGGCCTTTAGTCGGACCAGTTTGGCTTGGCAACTCAGGCGCGCAGCGAGAATACAAGAGAGCGGCCGGTGCGTGTGGTGGCTACATGAAGCAGGCTTTAGAAGCTGCTCCTTAGACTCGTTGGAGGGACAGCCGACCAAGCCTTAATCGGTCTGCTCGCAGCACGCGATGCCACCTAAAACGAACTATAAGCTAGTCCCCGTTCAATACACGAGGTAAGCCACCACTGCTCATAACCGAAAGAGGTAGCAGTCAACCGACATGGTTTTGAGCAATTATGGAGGCAACGCTCCGCACCAGCGACAGTTGAGAGCCTGCCATCACCAAAATTGGTGGGCCGTGCAGGGGTCGAACCTGCGACCCGCTGATTAAGAGTCAGCTGCTCTACCAACTGAGCTAACGGCCCACTGGGTAGGAGACACCACTGGAACACAAAGAAGGGCGGATTCCTTGCTTCTTAGCTGGTGGTGCGCCTGACAGGATTTGAACCTGTGGCCCTCAGCTCCGGAGGCTGATGCTCTATCCAGCTGAGCTACAGGCGCTCCCGTCTGCAAGGCAACTCACCTTAACACGGTCGGAAAGCTGCTGTCTAGGTGCCTCCTCTACAGCCTCGCTAATTCTCTCGGCTAAAAATGCATAGGGGAGCAAGATTTCTTCGCCCTCTGTGGCTTCCAAAATCATTTGGTGCATAAGAAGGTTGGCTTCCTCTTGCAAGAGGTGATTTTCTTCTTCCCGATAAAACAGCGGGAGCTGGACAAGTGGCACCGCCGTTTGAACCGCACAAGCACCTTCGACTGTTGTTCCAACTGCTTGTGGAATCCCCATGGAGCGGCACGTTAACGGGCGAAATGGATACACCGCACAACTGCCATCCGACAGAAGTGCCGGACATTCCAGGTGCGAGAATTGTTCAACCAGGGCATCGATGTCGTGGTCTGCCCATTGATCGATGAACAGGTTACGAGTCAAGACCGGAGCCGCTTGTTCGATCAATCGGGTTTGGTCGAGGGCACGTTGCACAATACTGCGACGTTTCTCGGGTTCCAAGCCACCAAGCCCTTGTTGGATTTGGACACGATCAAGAATTGTCACCGAAAACACTCCCTTGCAGCAATGGGAACAGCCCCGGGCACAGGGAATCTGTTCAAGGAGCGCAGCTCTTGCTCGGTCGAACCAGTGAGAGGTTCGTTCGAAAAGTCTGGCCAGCAACAACCTCGTGCGCACACTCATGAATGGACTTCATCCTCTGAATCCGTGGACAGATCCACAACCAGCTCACCTCGAGGCGAATAGAAACCGATACCATCAATCTGGACAATGCCGTGACAGTGTTCTTGATAGAACTGAAGAATCCAGCCATTGAAGTCATAACCCTCTTCCGTGATATCACGCTTGTCTAGTCTCGTGGTGAGGATAAATCGCGCGTTGGCAATGTGCGCCTTGACGAGTTGAGCTTCTACGTCATCGTAGACGGACAGAAGGTCGAGGAATTGTTTTTTCTCTTGCTCGTAGATATCAACATAACTGCCGCGATCACGCAAACAGAAGAGCTGGATGGGTTTCCGCTCCTTGTGATAGGCCAATGGTATCTGGACCCATGCCCATTCATCTAACGCTGCTTCCTCAATGCCCGGAGGTATAAAGGGATGTTGTCCTCTGGACCGGAGAAACTCCCAAAGCAAGCGAGGCGGAGGTGAATTGTCTCGCTGGCAAAACACCCGGCAGTAGATATATTTCGCCGCTGATGCTTCCCTCGCTTCAGCGGGTCCCCCTGAAACAAGTGGTAATTCTTTGCCCATAATCTTGCTGTTCTTCGCAATAGGGAAATGGCTGTCTTTGCTGCAGAGCAACTCGCATTGTCATGAATGCACCTACTGTACTCATTCCGTTTCGGTCAGTGCAAGTATGCGTCTGGGGGCCTTTCTTCGCGCCAAATATGCGTTTTTCTCATTGACACTCCCAGTGCTCTTGTCTACACTCTCGCTGGCTTTGAGAGGTGGGTTACGCTTCCTTCCTCACCTACGTTGATTCATTGCCAATGTGTTGCTGTAGTTGAAACACCTGGGTGTCGCAACGATTTTTTCACCATTCAAAGGAGGTTGACGAATGGCTAAATCTATGACGAAGTCGCAGATTGCGGATTATTTAGCGGGAAAGGCTGGGGTCACCAAGAAGACAGCTGTGCAGATCCTGGACGACCTTGCAGCCCTGGCATATCGAGAGGCAAAGAATGTGTTCACCATCCCTGGAATAGGCAAACTCAAATTGGCGAACAGAAAGGCTCGAATTGGTCGCAATCCGCAGACAGGTGAAGAAATCAAGATTCCGGCCAAGAAAGTCGTGAAGTTTCGCATCGCCAAAGCAGCTAAGGATGCAATCCTCGGGAAGAAATAGATTTCTCTTGCTTCCTCGGCACAGAGAGTGGCTCATGGAGCTGCACATGAACAGCGCGGTGTTATGAAAGTTTTTAGTGGTTATTCGCCCCTTTCATGCCTTGTTCTTTACCTCGAAGAGAGACCCGCAGAAAGGGCCGTTACCTTCGGCAAACAGAAGATCGGCCCTTCTGTTCATTCGCGCGTGGTGTTCTCAGCCTCAGCAGTGGATTCTATTTCAGCCGCTTCAAGCCGGTGGAGGCTTCGTCTTCCTTCGACATGTCAGCATGATGCTTCCCCTGCTCTTCTCTCCTAGTAGAGCGATGGTCCTAACCCGCTTGTACTCGTTCCATCATGGCCGATCAGACGTACAACATCACCGTCTCGAACAAGGGTATCCTCGCTCGCAATTTTTTTATTGACCGTGACCAATATTTTTTTCTCCCGCAGCAAAGGCAGCAAATGTCGCAGTTGAGCACCTTGCTTCAGAATAAGCCGTCTGACCGAAACCGGCGTTTCAATTTCACAAGCGAGATCTCGCTCCCCTTCCAATGTCTGTAACTGACCAGTCAGATTGATTGTGACCATGTCGTGGCTTGTCTCACTTCTTCATCGTGATCTTAAGTAATAGCGAAAACTATGGAATCGCATCGGTCCGGGCTACGAGCGCATCGTAGCACATAGCAATACCCGAGGAGGAGGGCTGACATCTCTTCGCAATCCCCCATAGGGCCACCTTTCTTTGGCGACCTCATAAACCTGCCCAAGATAAGCCGTTCACTTCGGTCGAGTGCAACTTGCCTTTTCAGGTCCTCCCCGAATTATGTAATGTCAACACATTTCATTCTCAGCGGCTTAGTTTTTTATTAACCACCTCACATTTCCTCAATCACAGTCAAATCCCTTGTCCCGCACAACTCGAGTCTCTTTCAATAGTGACAGTGCTCTAGCAAGTATGGTAAATAAAAATCTTATCTTCCAATTGCTCTTCAAACACAGATGTCCCCATCGTCTAGCCAGGCCTAGGACATTGCCCTTTCAAGGCAGTAACACGGGTTCAAATCCCGTTGGGGACACCAACCAATTATTGCTCACGAAAGCAATCCACAAGAAAACG
>JANDJK010000099.1 GCA_024330925.1 Nitrospira sp. | reverse complement strand
TTGGTCTGGTGCTGCCGACCGTCTTCAAACGGTCCAATGGCGACCCGTATCGGCTGAGGCTGAACGGCCATCTTTTCGGTTGTCGGAGCCACCCCGCGCAGGTGAATGGGAATCACTTCTCCCGTCCCGGCGCAGCCGACGATCGTCGCAAGCCCCACTGCTCCGATCCATGCTATCCGGATCTGTTTCACAGCTCCCTCCTCATTCATCTCTTCGTCACGGCAGCCTGAAGTGCGCCCGCCGATTGGATTGCCAACAGGCCTCACTGTGCTCCGTGCAAAAAGGCCGTTCCTTCCCATAACTGGCGATCGTGATGCGCGACGGCGCCACGCCCAAGTCCTGCAAATATCGTTTGGCGGCCGCTGCGCGCCGCTCTCCCAGCACGAGATTGTATGCACTGGTACCTCGCTCATCGCAATGGCCTTCAATCAACACTGCCTGATTCGGCCTCATTTTCAGGTAGGCGGCATTGGCTTCTAACACTGACCGCGCATCACCTCGAAGGACATACTGATCATAGTCGAAATAAATGTCCGCCAACTCCACCTGCGACTGGGGCTCTTGCAAGGAGGAGAGCGTTGACGCTGAATCCCCTGGCTGTGTTGGCTGCGATGGAGTCGCCGCCGCAACTGGCTCTTGGACAACCCTCCCTTCTTCAGCCGACGGTGCTGCGGCTCTCGGCGCCTCTCCCGATGGCTGCTTTGCCTCGCTCGGAACAGAGGCCCGCGGAGCAGGAGCGGACGGGATCGTCTGTCCTTCCACCGCCGTCGTCACCCTCTTCCCCGCACATCCGGCCATCACCATCAATGCCAGCATCCCCAGGAACAACCCACTCGTCACCCTTCTCGTCATCGTGGCTCCTCTCTTCATCATTCATCTCCTGTCAGTGGACGCGAATCGACTGGGCCAGCAACCCCTCAGACGTCTTGAGATACGTGATCTCGGCCAGTTGACCAGTCTTCACGTCCGCCAATTGGGTAACCTGCTTGCCCTTGGTGATCTTCGTGTCGGCGGACAGGCGGGCGCCTACGATCATTTCCTCTTTGCTGGGCAACAACACCTTGACCACAATGATCTGAGGATTCGCCTCGACGTTCGTCGCCACCACTGTCCCCCGCACCGTTCGCTGAATGACCTCGCCGGCCTGACTCATGACCGGTACAGCCACCAGACTCACAGCCAGAATCACACCAAGAAACAGTACCCACAGCGTTCCCTTTCCGATTTTTCCATAACCGAGCGTCGTTGTGTCCGGTCGCATCATTGACCTCCTTCCCTATGAGTGAAACCTCCTGGCAAAAACAGCGCCATGCGTCTTCTCAAGGCTTGATCGCAGAACCTGTTGAAACAAAAGAGGGTCCTCTGTCATCCCCCAAGTCGATCAGTAGTGAGTATCAAGTTTGTTGCGTCGAGGTTGCAGCAATCCGCCCCATCAACTTTTTATTTCTGTTGCCAAATGACACAACTTTCAACCGGCTCATCATGAAGAGGGCCCTCGTTCAGAATTCCTTTTTTAAGAACCCCGCTCTTCCTCTCCTAGCCTCGAAGACAAATAGTGTGACCCCGCCCTTGAATCAAGGGGTCAGAGGGCTCGCGTTTTGGATGTCAATCAGTTTCCTTTCATCCAAGAGTCCTCGAACTGTCCCTTGTACCGATAAGGCTCTTGGGTCAGAATGATCCTCGACTCAAGGGGGTACGTGATCATTATGCATCACTCGACCAGCCATGATGTCGAAGCTCCTCAAGCGAGGTGGGAACACTTTTCCCATCAGGCCGATATGGGAGTGAGGGGGATCGGCCCAACGAAGGAAGCAGCCTTTGAGCAAGCGGCCCTAGCCTTGACCAGCGTCATCACGAACCCGGAATCAATCAGACCAGTGGACGCTATTGCTCTCTCATGTGACGCGCCGGACGACGAACTGTTGCTGGTCGATTGGCTGAACGCCCTGGTGTACGAAATGGCGACGAGGAAGATGGTGTTCGGTCGTTTTACCGTGCAGATTCAGGGCCGCCATCTTCAGGGGACTGCCTGGGGCGAGCCGATTGACATCGCCCGTCATCAGCCGGCGGTGGAAGTAAAAGGAGCCACCTACACCGCCCTGACCGTCAAGGAGGAACCTCCGGGTTGTTGGAGCGCTCAATGTGTGGTCGATGTCTAATTTTGGATGTGGAGGAGCGGGGGCATGGATCTTCAACGGCTGACACGACGGAGTGAAAACGAATGGGTCATTGAACCACGAGAGAAGATGAGAGTGCCGGGGGTGATCTATGCCACGGAATCATTGATTCGCGACATGGATGACAAGGTCTACGAACAGGTTGTGAACGTGGCGACACTGCCTGGCATTGTCCGAGCATCTTATGCGATGCCTGACGCCCACTGGGGATACGGGTTCCCCATCGGAGGCGTCGCAGCGTTTAACCCCGACAAGGGTGGTGTCATCTCCGCCGGAGGCGTGGGCTTTGACATTTCCTGCGGCGTGCGCTTGCTTCACACGGGACTGACGGCAGAAGAGTTCCAGCCGATCAAGGAACAACTGGCCGACGCACTGTTTCAACACATTCCCGCCGGGGTTGGCAGCACTGGTCGATTGCGGCTCAATCGAGACGAGATGGACGCCATGTTGTCTGGGGGAGCCAAATGGGCCGTATCCAGAGGCTATGGCCTGCGCGAGGACCTAGCTATGATCGAAGAAGGAGGGTGCATGAGCGGCGCCGATCCAGACTGTGTCTCCGACCAGGCCAAAAAACGGCAGCAGGACGAGATGGGCACCCTCGGCTCCGGGAACCATTATCTGGAAGTGCAACTGGTAGCCAGGATTTTTGATGAATCGATCGGTGCGGCCTTTGGCCTCCGTGAAGGGGATCTGGTCGTGAGCATCCACTGTGGCTCCCGCGGCCTGGGTCATCAAATCGGCACCGAATTCTTGAAGCGTATGGCGATCAGCGCATCTCGCCATCAGATTACTTTGCCCGATCGTGAGCTGGCCTGCGCACCGATCCATTCGGAGGAGGGGCAGGAATATCTCGGCGCCATGCGCGCGGCGATCAACTGTGCGCTTGCCAACCGGCAGATCATCACCCATTTGGTCAGAGAGGTGTTTGAGCAGCTCCTCCCACAGGCCTCTCTCACCCTGCTCTACGACGTCTCACATAATACCTGTAAGATCGAGACCCATGAGATCGAGGGAAAGCCGACCCGTCTGTTCGTCCATCGAAAGGGTGCCACGCGAGCCTTTGGTCCTGGCCATCCCGATCTCCCCCCTTCGCTTCGAGCCGTAGGTCAACCGGTTCTCATTGGGGGCACGATGGGCACCGCTTCTTATGTGCTGGTTGGAACCACGAAGGGCATGGCCTTGGCCTACGGCTCGGCTTGCCATGGAGCGGGCCGAAGCATGAGTCGCCATCAAGCCACCAGACGATGGCAAGGCCGCGATGTGGTCAAGGAATTGGCCGGGCGGGGGATTCTGATTCGCAGTCCCTCGATGAGGGGCGTCGCCGAGGAGGCGCCGGGAGCCTACAAAGACGTAAGCGAAGTCGTCGAGGCGGCTGACGAAGCGGGTCTGGCCAAGAAGGTCGCCAGGCTCGAACCCCTCGTCTGCATCAAAGGGTAGCCAGGCCTTGCCCCCCAACATGCCGAATGACATGCACGACCGTCTGACTCTCGGCATCACTCTTTTCGCGATTCATTCGTTTGCCTCGTTCCTGACATTTCTCTACTGCCACAGCAGCACCGAGAGTCGAGCGGTGTTTGCCTATTTTCTTTTCCTCATCGTCGATGCCCCGACCCTCCCCTGGGCCTTTGAGCTCGAAGGCACAATCGGCCTTCTCTCCCCGCTCGCCGACGCATGGACGGACGTGTGGTACTACGGCCACCACGGAATCAATTTGAGAGCATTCATTCTGACGGCGACATTCGGAGGGCTCCATTGGTTTGTCATCGGGAATCTGCTGACAGATCTATTCACGTGGATTCACCAACAACTCCAACGGCGATCGACGCCATCAACAGTTCAGTCCATCTGATACACCGAGTGATGCCACGTAGGAGCCACCGGTTCGCCGCTGCTCGTTGCGCTGTTGCTCATTCTTGTTTGGTCGAGCCGGACCCGGCTTCTTAGGAAACGCGAAGAGTGTGCCCCCACAAACCATTTACATGTTGCGCCCCCGCCACACAACGTAGATGGGTGCGCCCGCCAACACCGTCGCCATTCCCATAGCCCCTTCCATCGGCCGTTCGTACAAGGCATTCCAGATGATCACGACCGCCGCAAGAATAAAAAAAGCCGGAACGACCGGATAGAAAGGTGTGCGATAGGGACGGGGGAGGTCTGGTTCCCGACGACGAAGCACAAGGACTGATCCAACTGCCAGCGCGCTGAAGATGGTGAGCACGGTACCGCTATAGATCACCAGCCGCTCGAAACTTCCTGACAGGATCAAGATAGAAGCCCACAGGCTCTGGAGAAGAACGGCTCGCGTCGGTGTGCCTCGTCCACCGGAAACTTGACAAAAGGTCGTTGGAATCACCCCGTCTTTCGCCATCGCATAATACACGCGAGGTCCGGCCCACACCATGGCGCTGACGGCTCCCGCCATGGACAGGCACAGGATCAGAGTCACCAGGCGAGCGGCCTCCGCCCCCAGCAGCGCCACCGCGACTTTGCTGGCGACAGGCAACAACGGAGGCTCGGCCAGATCCGCCGCCGTCAAGGCATAGAAATACAGCACGTTCAGCATGAGATAGAGAAGCATGACACACACCGTACCGCCGATCAACGCGCGAGGAATGGTGCGAGCCGGCTCTTTCACCTCGCCGGCCAGATACACGGCGGCATTCCACCCCGAATAGGCATAGAGCGCGAAGATCACCGAGATAACGCACCGTCCAATACTCGGCGTGGTTCGTGGATCGGGAAGAGCCAGGTGAGCCCAGTCCCCCTTTCCCACTATCACACCAGCTACAACGAGAAACAGAATCGCCCCGACGTTCAGCATCGTGAGTGTCCGTTGAAGAAATTCCCCTGCTCCTCCTCCGATCAGGTGAAATCCCGTCATCGCCCACAGCAGAACCAGCGCCACCATGATTGACGGGACACCCTCTGCTCCTTCGTCTCCCAATCGAACAAGCTCAAGAAAATAGGAGGCGAAGCTCATAGCCCCGGCTGCAAGAGCCGCACTGAAGCCGATTGTGAAGGACGTCCATCCGCTCAAGAACCCAACGAGCGGTCCATAGGCTCGAGTGAGATACACATACTCTCCGCCCGCAACCGGCAGCGCTGTCCCCAGCTCACTGTAAACCAGGGCTCCTGCAAGGGCGATCACTCCGCCCATCAGCCAAACGGCAAGGATCAAACCGGGATGGCCGAGATCCCGCGCCATAAAGCCCGTGGTGGTAAAGATCCCGGTGCCGATGACGTTGCCGACCAGCACGCAGGCGGCGGTCAACCAGCCGATCCGGCGAGGCAGCGCGGGCAAATCCTGGTCGCCCCTTTCCACCTGCAGCCCCCCTAGCGTGTTCCCGTCGGCCGGACCAACGGAACAAAGCGGACCGACGCGAGGGTTTTCCGTTCATAACCGGTCTCTGTACGGCGATAGAGTTCCAGCAGTTGCGAGGACGTGCCGACGGGAAGAATGAGTCGTCCGCCGATGGCCAATTGATCGAGCAAGGGCTGAGGCACATGATCCGGGGCGGCCGTCACAATGATCGCATCGAACGGTGCTTCTTCGGGCCACCCTTCATAGCCGTCCCCCACACGCACCTGGACATTTCTGTATCCGAGATCGGCCAACGTCTGTTCTGCTTGGCGGGCAAGCGGTTCCACAATTTCCACCGTGAACACCTTGTCTGCCAACTCGGCAAGAATGGCGGCTTGATAACCAGAGCCCGTGCCGACCTCTAATACCTTGTCCGTTTTTCTCAGTCGCAATTGCGCCGTCATCTCGGCAACCAGCGAGGGTTGTGAAATGGTCTGCCCATGGCCAATAGGCAGAGGACCATCGATGTAGGCAAACAATGAATATGTCCCTGGGACGAAACGATGGCGCGGCACCTGTCTCATCGCGGCAATCACTGCCGGATCTTCGATGCCGCGAGGCAGGATGTATTGATCGACCATCCGGTTACGTTCAACGTCACGTGCGGACTTCTCGCCTTCGCCACCATGACATGAAGCAACCCATACCGAAAGCCAGAGCACGGCAATGGCAAAGAGCGTGACTCGCCTGATCTGAGTCCTCATAGACCCCTCCGGTCTGTGATGCTATGTGTCTGCACGAAGCAATCACAATGCCTTCATAGCCTTCCCAACAATCGGCCAAGGGGTTCGACAGGACAACGGTTCGCAATGCAACAAAATCATTCTGTGGCGTTCGGCCACGGAGATGTTCTTTTTGCTGTAGCACGTCGCCTCGCCAACAGATCGTGAGTCAGCTTGAGCGTGAGACTGTGTTGGCAAAGCAGGTCTCTTCATTGGACAGCCGTCGGCACCAGCCTTGCTTGCTCCTGACGGGGAGCCATGGCCATGTCACGTTCTCCGACTCATCTCCAAGCCGCGCTCTATTACGAACGGTTGCCTGACCACTT
>JANDJK010000098.1 GCA_024330925.1 Nitrospira sp. | reverse complement strand
TCCGTTCAAAGACGCGGCCAAACTGACCCAAATTGTTCCGTTCGAGGTGGAAAACCTGATACCCATGCCGCTCGAAGACCTGGCGATCGGCAGCGTCGTCTTGCCGCCCGGTCGCGTGTCCGACGGATCGCATCGAGAGCAGAAGGGGTCGGAAGTGCTCGTCACCGCCGCTCCGAAGGACAAGGTGGCCGACCATCTCCGATTTTTGGCCCAAGCCGACATTGAGCCGTCGGCCGTCAACGTCGACGCGCTGGCCCTCTTTTCCGTCATTCAGCATCTGCGCGGCGAGCACCGGGACGTCCCCGAAGATCTGGTCGCCATCGACATCGGTGCGTCGAAGACGACCCTCTGTCTGATTCATGAAGGACGACCGGTGGTGCTTCGAACCATTCTGTGGGGCGGCAACCACCTGACCCGCGCCGTGGCCGCACGGGAGCGATGCGGGTTTGCCGAGGCCGAACGCCTTAAGCGCGGCATGGCGGTCGAGCAGGTGGACGCGTGGCTCGACCCGTTGGTTCGGGAACTCTACGTCACGATTCAAGCCTACGAAGGATCGCAACGCAGCCGATTGACCCACTGCTGGGTCTCGGGAGGAGGGTCCAAGCTCCGAGAAATGGGAGGATTCGTGGCCCGCCAATTGGGCCTTCATCCCGTCGGCCCCAGGCAAGGATTCGGCCCGGACAGCCCGCGGGCCTTCTCGATCGCATTCGGGCTGGCCGTCCATCCGAAGATCGTCAAACCCCGTTGGCGATTCACGCCTTCGACGGACGGCCTGGCCCTCGATTTCAAAAGCGTCTCCGGCGAAGCAACATCCAAAAGCAAGGCTTCCAAGTCCGACCTTCGCTTGGCCCTTGTCGCGGGGCTGATCATCGGACTCCTTGCCGTCGCGGACCTGACGATTCATTTCGTCCTGCAACGGAATCGAGTCTCCGATCTGAAGGCGGCGTTACAATCGCGCTACGAGCAGGTGTTCGGCTCGACCGCCGCGCCAGGAGACGAACTCGATCAGGCGCGCTATCGAATCGCGTCGATAGACAAAACCCTCGCCGTCATCGACGGTTCCCGGCAAAAAGTTCTTCCGATACTGTCGGCATTCGTCAAAGAGCTGCCGCCTGGCACTCCGGTAAAAGTCCGTGAACTGACGGTCGACGCCGGAACGATTCTTTTGGAAGGAGAGACGTCGTCCTTCGATGCGGTGGACAAAATCAAACACATCTTCGCGGCGAGCGCCCGTTTCGAGGACGTCTCCGTCACGGAAACCCGCGTGGGCGCGGCCCCGAACCAGGTGGTGTTCCGCATGACCGTCACGGTGCGTCGGCCATGATGCAGAATCTCCAAGAACGCTGGCGGCAACTTTCCCCGCGCGAGCGAACGATCGTGCTCGTCGGCGGAATCGTCGTCGGCCTCGGCCTGCTGTTCGCGCTCGTCGTCGACCCCCTGCTCGACTCGTACGACCGGCTGATCCGCCAGGAGGCACGCAAGCGCAAAGACCTCCAGGAATTGGCCGTCTTGAGCCAGGAGTACTCGATCAAACGAGAGCGTCTCTCGCAAACCGAGCAACGTCTGCCTGAGGCGGGCGGCCACTTTTCTCTGCTGGCCTTCATGGAAGAAGCCGCCGGCACGGCCCGCGTGCGAGACCGGATCGCCGGCATGCAGCCGCAGGTTCAAACGCTCTCCTCGGGATATGAAGAAACGGCGGTCGACCTCCGGCTCGACGGAGTGCAGTTGCCGGAGTTGCTGCATCTGCTCGTGACGATCGACCAAGCGCCGTATGATCTGCAAGTCCGTCACTTGAAGATCCGCCCGAAATTCGACAACCCCGTCAATCTGGAAGCGACGATCCGCGTGTTGAGTTATGCGAAAAGCCGATGAACGAGGAATCGCGCTGCTGCTTTCCCTTCTTGTGCTGGCGCTCCTGACGGCGATCGTTCTCGAATTCGACGCGGAAGCCCGGCGCGAATACCGCGAGGCGGCTGCGTTCCGCGATCATGTGAAGTCCGGCGCCTTGATGCGCGCGGCCGTTCAGGCGGCAAGTGCGGCTCTTCAACAAGACTTTTTGCGAGACAAGCGAAGCGGCGAACGGTTCGACGGCCCGCTGGACCTGTGGGCGATCCCGATCAAAAATTACGCGATCGGCGACGGATTGTTGAGCGCAAAAATTCAGGACGAGCGTGGGAAACTGAATCTCAACGATCTTGTGGCTTCCGCCGGCGATCCGATCCAATCCAAAACCCGTATCGACCGAATCCGTCGGCTCTTCGAGCTGCTCCAGATCAATCCCGATCTGGTCGACGCCTTGATTGATTGGCTTGACCAAGACGATGCTCCCCGCCCCGCCGGCGCGGAAAGCCTGCATTATCAATCGTTGCGCCCCGCCTACCGGGCGGCCAACAGCCCGCTCCAGGCACTGAGCGATCTTCGGCTCATCAAGGGCTTCACACCGGAGATCATCGATCGATTGTCGCGATACGTCACCGTGCATCCGATCGAGGGAGGTGCGCCGGTGAACATCAACACCGCCGAGCCTTTTGTCATCCAGGCTCTCGATCCCGACATCACATCGGCGATGGCGACGGAAATCATCCAGGGACGGCCCTATAAAACCAAAGAGGAGTTGAACCGCATCGGCAGTTTCGTCGATATCGGCGCCAAGCTGCGCGCCTCAGGATCCGTCTACGACGTCAAGAGCGATCATTTTTCCGCGCAGCTCACCATCACGGTCAACGAATCGGTCAAGAACGCCTTCGTCGTTCTGCACCGAGAACCGAACAAGGGCCGTTGTACCGTGAAATATCTGCGGGTGTTCTAACCGCCCGGCACGAGGCGTGTCGCCCAGTGACCGAAACATGCCTTTCCAGATTCAGCCGAGCGGCACGGTAAACATCGCTTCATTGCCACGCTCGTTATAGGAGAGATCAGGGAACAGTGAGCGCACCAACAACAATCCCCGCCCGCTGCCGTCCATCAATCCAACCCCATCCGGTTTCCGCTCCAACATCGTTCGCCAATTGAACCCTTTTCCCTGGTCACGAATGCGATAATACAGCCGCCGTGCCTGTCCATCGTAGGAGACTTCCACAATGACACGCCGATCTCTGAGCACCGGCCTGGCCGCTCGCTCGTCGAGCAAGGCATCGTAGCATCCTTTGGCCACCGCCTGTTTTTTCTCGTCATGGGAAATCTCAAGGTTTCCATGTTCGACGGCATTGACCAGTAATTCTTGAAGCGCCCCACGCAGCCCCATTTGCATGGTGTCAGGCATCATCTTGGCCGTCTCGCCCACAAGCCACAAGACTGCTTCATCGATAGAGGAAGGGTCATTCGTCAGAACAAACCGTTGATCAAACCGCAGCACGCTCGAAACAGGAGTGGTCGATCCAACTGCCCCACACCGAACGCGATCGAGCACATGGGCGAATTCTTCCATGACAATCGGCTTTCGAAGGCACTGCGTCGCTCCAGCCCGAATGGCCTTGGCGATCGTTTGCTCAGACCACTTATCAGAGACGACAACGATTGGGCACGTTCGGCCGAGACCTCTTAAGTCTTGAAGCAACGACAGCCCTGCCTCGCCGCACTGAGACAAATCGGTGATCACGACGTCGGGGGACCGTTGTTGGCACAACAGGACCGCATGAGATGGATCAGTGGTCGCGATCACAGTCAGTCCAGCCTGCTCGGCGTCACAAGCCAGCTCCGTTCGCAGATCGCAGGATGGATCCACCAGCAAGACGACACCGGAATGCCGTTCCCCTTTCATGCCGCCAGCTCCTTTTCCATGGCCGTGCGAAGGGCGTCGCGCAGCCTGGCCAGTTCCGTTTTCAACAGCGGGAAAATCCGCTGAGCCTCCGCGACATCACCGGATTTGCCTGCCGCCTCCACCGCCTTGGCCGCCTTAACTGCGGCCTCCGCGCAAAACTGAAGCACCGATCCTTTCAACCGGTGGGCGGCCTTCGCCACCGCCCCCGCCTCTCTCTCTTCCAAAGCCGTTTCGATTGCTGCCAGGTCCTGAGGGCCTTGCTCTAGAAACACCTCCGCCATCATACGAAACGTTTCATAATCATCATCGACGCGGCTCAATGCTTCTTTGAGATCAAAAATCGGCTCACTGCTCATGGAGCACCTCGTTGGTTCTTAAACTGTCTCTTCGCTCTCCGATTATGCTTTCAGTTCGATCCCTACCACCGCGACATCGTCTGGAAAGCCATCTCTGCCAGACCATTGAGAGGCCTCCGCAACGACAGTGGACAATGCCCCGCTCAACGTCCGATCCGCCGCTCGACACAGAGCGGCAGCGAAGCGCTCCTTTCCCCAAAGCTCGTCCTTCGAATTAGGTACTTCATAGATGCCATCGCTGAACAGATACAGGCGATCGCCCGGCAGGAAAGGAGTCTCCACCGAACGGTAAACACAGTCGGAGTCAAACCCCAATGGCAGGGTCGGGGGCGCTAACCACTGGAGATCTCCAGTCCGCCGATGGACACAGACCCCTGAATGGCCTGCCGTGGCATAACGCACCTTCTGAGACCGTAGGTCCAGTTGCGCCATGACAATCGTGAAATACTCGCCTGCCCCCGTCATGGGAAACAATCGATTGACCTCTGTCAGAATGGCCCCCGGATCATGCGACCCGACATACCGCAGCAGGTTGTCCTCGCGCAAAAACGAGGCAAGTGAGGCAGATCTCAAAGCCGATGCCACCCCATGTCCCGACGCATCAAGAAGATACATCCCGAGGCATTGATCGCCGCAGCGAAAGACATTGTACAGATCTCCCCCCAATGCCAGGGAGGGGCGATAGAGATGAGCAAGCTCGACACCGCTCACAACCATACCGGCCGATGGCAGCAGGGACTCGACATAGCGAGCGGCTGCTCGCAGTTCTTGATCCAAGATCCCTTGCTTGCGGCGCAACTGATCCGTGACTTGTTCTAATCGACGGATCAAGCTCGCCGTTCGGATACCGGCTTGGATCCGGGCGATGATTTCTTGCCGGCTCGCGGCCTTGCTTAAAAAATCATCCGCGCCTCGTGCCAATCCCTCCGCAATCTGCTCAGGGTGATCGTTGCTCGTCATCATCAGGATTTGACTTGAGCCGATATCAGGATCACCTCGCACCTGCTCGCAAAACGAGGGGCCATCAAGACCGGGCATCATCCAATCAAGGATCGTCAGATCCGGCCGTTCGCGCCGAAGCGTCTCCAGACCGGACTGACCATCCCCCGCTTCGAGCACCCGATAGCCCATTCGTTTGACCCTGGCGGCCATGGCCAGGCGCGCCACCGGATCATCATCCACGATCAGCACGGTCGGCGGCTCCTGGGCTGCTATTTCCTCAACAGCTCCCACCCGATCGGTCGCATCTGCTTGGGGACAAGATGACTTCATGCGTATCTCGCTGGTTTCGGCGTTACACAACTTCCACGCCCCTACGCCGCCTTGGCATAGGCGGCAACAGCGTCTTGCTCGTTCTCATACATGGGGATCAACGACGGAATGTTGGCCAGCGCCATGATCTCCCGCACGTAGGCTTGGGGCTTGAGCAAACTCAGCTTGCCTTGCGTCAATTTGAATTGCTGCGCCACCAGCGCCAACAGGCCCAGTCCCGAACTGTCGATGAACCGGACATTGGACATATCCAACACCAGATACCGAAAGCCTCGCTGACGAACCGATTCCACGGCGGTCTTAAATTGTTCGCGATTGGCATAGGTCAGATCGCCTGTCAGCTCGAGAATCACCCCATTGGGCATCGAACGTTCCTTCACTTGCATTGACATAGGCTCCTCCTTTCATCACAGCGGTTCCGTCATGACCGCCCCACAAGCTCGACCACCGCTCCGGCGATGTCGCTGAGGGGCAGCACCTTATCCACTCCTCCCACCTTGATAGCCTCTTTCGGCATACCGAAGACGACACACGTTGCCTCATCCTGCGCGATCGTCCTGGCGCCGGCCTGTTTCATGGCCAGGAGCCCTTTGGCACCATCACCTCCCATCCCCGTCAAGATCACGCCGATACTGTTGCGCCCCGCGTATGTCGCCACCGACTCAAAGAGCACATCCACCGACGGCCGATGGCGATTGACCGGCGGATCTTGATTGATCCTGACCATGTAACGGGCCCCGTTTCGAGTGAGCACCATGTGATACCCTCCTGGAGCAACCAGAGCATGGCCGGGCAACACACTGTCGCCATCTACCGCCTCCTTGACAGAAAGTCGGCACAGACTGTTCAGCCGATCCGCCCAGGTCTTGGTAAATCGAGGCGGCATGTGTTGCGTAATCAAGATAGGCGGCGTATTCGCCGGCAGCGCCATCAGGATCTCCCTCACCGCCTCAGTCCCGCCGGTGGACGAGCCGATGGCGATGATCGTATCAGTCGTCTTGAGCATCGCACTCCCGGCAGAACAGGAGGAGGTAGAGGGGGCAGGAGAGGGGAGAGAGTTCAACTCGCGCCTCACGCCTGACGCCTCGCGCTTCACATTCGCAACCGCGGCGGCCTTGACCTTGTCAATCAAGTCTTGCGCAACGTCGCTCATGCCTTTTTGAACGTCAATTTTTGGTTTGGTGATGAAATCGACCGCGCCGAGCTCGAGCGCTCGCAACGTCGTCTCGCGGCCGGCCTCGGTCAACGTGCTCACCATGACGACCGGGATGGGATGA
>JANDJK010000097.1 GCA_024330925.1 Nitrospira sp. | reverse complement strand
CTGTACGAACTGTCACTCGGAAAGTTATGCTCGTGCCTGGTTGGAATTCATGGACAAGGGTACGTACTCCGGTCTCGACAAATACGATGAGGCACATCACGTCGTCGAAGAACAGTACAAGGCCGGGTTGTTGACTGGGCAAAAAACCAATAGGCCTGCGCCGCCTCCTCCGGTGAAAGACGGCTTCGAGCAGTTCTTCCAGATTTATTGGTCAAAGGGGAATAACCCTGCGGCCAACGAGCTCAAGCTGTTTGAAATGGCGGAAGACCACCTGGTTCAATTGCATGTCAGCTTGGCTCACCAGTATTGGGGATATACCTATACGGTTGGTTGGGCTGCGATGAATCGAGCCTATGTGGAAATCATGGATGATGACACTCGGCTTAAGGAAATGCAAAAGCTGCTGGCCCGCGTCGATAAGCTCGAAAGCGAGCGCAAGCACTCTCTGCTGGATCTTGATGGTCCAGGCGGAAAGCTGTCGATCGGGGGATTGGGCGGCGGCATGATGTTGGCCGGTACGTTGGCGATCGCTGGTTGGCGTCGACGAGAGAGGAAGGATCGTTGATTGCAACGCCTACGCTGAGCGAGCCTGTTAAGACTCGCTCAGCAAGTAAGTTCCTCCCGTCACTGGGAATTCTCCTAGTGGCGGGAGGCCTTTTTTTAGTGGGATGGTTTGTCTATCTGTGGTTTCAACCGGAACCACCACCCTATCACTATCGTGTGGTTGAGGAGGGTGCTGCGGATAGATTCCCCAACCTGGGATTGGATAATTATTCAAATCTGACAATCAGTAAGTTTGAAGTGCGAGTGGACGCAATCGATCAACCGCTCGCGTTTGTCTATCGTGCAAGCCGCTCCGGTTTCGACCCCGTCCTTCTGCATGTGGAAAATAAGTTTCCAGAGCCGATTTTGTCCATGGAAGAGGGGCTTGCAGAAACAATTGCCCTATCGTCTGCCATCGCTAAACATGTGCCGAACGACGCCATCATCGTCGCATGGTGGGACACTTCAAGAAAATTGGCTCTTCTCTCTGATCGACCGACACTCTTCAGCTCTTATCTTGGCTTGCCGGTTATCGCCCCATCATATTGGAGAGACCGATTCGAGGCGATTGAGCGATATGAGCAGAAGTTTTGGGGGAACCAGCCTTCTCCGGAAGAACGTGCACAGTTTGATCGATTTATTGAAGCTCTTATGGCTTACCCCCATCAGGGTGCCGCGATGTTGCGCGAGCTGGTTGGTTCGCGAGAAGCGTATGTGGTCGTGCATGTGAGCGACATTTATAAGTTGGGGCTGATGCGCCCTGATCGCATAGACGTTGCCTTCAAGGATTTTCCTTTGACGGGAAATGTACATGGACTCAGCGGGCAGGTGAAGGCCTGGCTGACGAACAACGACTACACAAGCTATACGCTTCAGTCTCTCTCGGAGAAGCAAGTGCGTGCGTATTTTCTCCGAGAAAGCGGAGCCAGCAACATACTGCTGGCGAAAATGCTGCCGTTTTCCAACTTTAGGCCGATGGATCTTGATGCGCTGCAATTGATACACAAAGAAGGTGGGTATTGGGTATACAAAATTCCTTCGGCCGAACAGATTCAACGGCAAAACTGAGTACATGCGGCGTAAAAACTGTGATGATAATCAGCGTGCAGTCATGGTATTTTAATCAAAGTAGGCAGTTTGAAAGACAACAAAGGGCATATCGTTATTCCGTGCGAACAAAAGTTCTTTTTTAGTGAAAGGAGTTACCGTGAACTATCGAGCAATATCCGCACTTGCCGCGGTAGCGGTTTTTCTTGCATTAACGGGAACTGCGTCAGCCGAAGGAACGTTTGAGGGTAGAAAAAAATGTTACAACTGTCATAAAGGCCAGGGAGAGTCGTGGGATAAAACGCTCCATGCCAAAGCGATGGAATCCCTCAAGCCGAATACGAGAAAAGAAGCCAAGCTCAAGGCAAAGCTTGATCCCAAAAAGGACTATACCAAGGATAAGGATTGTGTGGGGTGTCACGTGACCGGCTGGGGTATGGAAGGCGGGTATACGATCGAAGAGCCGGACAAGTTTCTCGTGGGTGTGGGGTGTGAATCTTGCCATGGAGCAGGGAGCGATTATCGAAAGATCCACAGAAAAGCCGGCGAGGCATTTGAAAAGTCTCAAAAACAGACTCCTCGCGAGTCACTGGCTGAGGCAGGGCAAGACTTCCAGTTTGTGGAGAAATGTAATGCGTGCCATCTGAACTACGAAGGGTCCGGATGGAAGGGCGTCAAAAAACCCTATACGCCATTTACGCCGACCGTCGATAAAAAATATGCGTTTGATTTTGAGAAGTCTGTGAGAAATGACAAGGCTATGCATGAACACTTCAAGCTGGCTGGAACCTTCACGGGACCACCCACTCCGAAGTTCCATGAAGAATTCCAGAAGAACGCCAAGCCGCCCGTGAAAGCGGATAAGGTCGAGGAGGACTGATGTCAGGAAAGGCCGGTACACTCATTCTTGGTGCGGTTCTGGGTATTGTGGGCGTCGCTGTCGTGTTTGGGGGTGAGGCCGCGATATCGAGAACAGAGTTTTGCATAAGCTGTCATTCTGAAATTTATCCCTACGAAGAGTTGAAAAAGTCTTCTCATTGGGGCGCCCTCGGGATGGACCCGGGTTGTAAAGATTGCCATGTGCCGCAAGGGTTTTCTAACTTCCACAAGGCGATTTATACCCACGTGGTGGACGGCGTACCGTTCTTGATCAAAGAATTCACGACGGACTATTCTACGGTCGAGAAATTCAATGAGCATCGCCCGGAGGCTGCATACCGGGCCAGAATGAAACTCAAGGAATGGGATAGTCTGACATGTCGGGCTTGCCATAAAAATACAAAGCCTCCTGGTGCATCCGCGAAAGCAGCTCATGCCAAGATGCAAACCGAAGGCGCGACGTGTATTGATTGCCACCAGAATCTGGTGCATAAGAAAGTCCCCGAGCATGATCTCAATGCCAGCTTGGCTCAGGGGAAACCCGTTCTGAAAGAAGTGAAAAAGAAGAAGGACGAGGACGAAGAGGAAGATGGAAAGGACGACTAACGAATTTCTTCTTCGTTGCGCGTCCTGAGCTGATCCGTCCTAGGACGGATGCTTCATAAGCAAGCGTGAACTGGAGGGGGTGCCTGATATTCAGGTCAGGTTCCCCCTCTTTCAGTTCGATGTCATAAGCTTTAGCGTGGTCAACAAAATTGTCTATCTGAAAGTATCCTCTTTTTCGTCGTAGCAACTACGTGCCAGGACGCCGTCTGTAAAGGTGGGAGAATCTATTAATTAGGGCCAAAAAGTCTGGCGGCGCCGCTGCTGATCGTGCCGGTCGCGATACGTTTTCTCAAGGTTTCACGCCAACGCTCGCTAAGAAGGTGGCACTCCAATAGCCTTTGTGCCGCATCACCGTCTTGTGGACATTGGTGCATCACTTGATTGGCCGCATGCACGGTCCATTGCGGATAAGGGCGTTGGGTCAAGACCAACTGCGCCCCCGCCTCGATCGTTCCCTCTTTGAGGACGCGGAAATACCAGCCGGTACGACCCGTTTCCTGAACTTTGAGCGCGAAATCCCGTATGCGCCATCGCCGCGACAGTTTCCAACATGGTTGTCGAGGCTGCGAGATCTGAACGACGGCTTCTCCGACCGTAAAAATATCTCCGATGCAGACGTCGGATTCCAGGCACCCGGTCGTCGTAAAGTTTTCTCCAAAGGCGCCATAAGGCAAATCTGCTAATCCGAGCGTGCGTTCCCAATAACTATAATGTTCCAAGGGGTAGACGTTGATCGCTTTTTCAGAACCGCCATGATTCACGAGATCTGCATGCCCATCGCCTTCCAAGTTGCATCGCCCGACCCGGAGAGGTCCACGAACGGGCTCCTTGAAAAAGCCGGTTGTCCATGGAGAGTCCATTCGATCTATCGCATCCGCGCTGCCGAACGCACGCGGCATCCCGACTTGAATTGAATGCAGCGTGGCAACAAAGAAGCGACCGTGCGCATTGCTTCCACCACGGGGTTGAACGATAGAATCGGTTGTTTCCAAGAGGAGGCCTCCTTCTACAAGCCATTTGAAATATCTGCCATGGGAGTATCTACACCGCAGATAAACCAAAGCAAGGTTATCGTCATTCCAGAAATCGAAAATGAGGCGGATATGTAGCCTGGCCTCGTAGTCCGGTCTCGTGGGAGGCTGGTCAATAAGTCCCAGGCAGAACGACCGACTTGTGAGAGTTTCCCATCTTTCATCTCCCGCCGAATTTCATTCCATGCTCCCACCCGTAAAGAACCGCCTCGCGATGCTGACTCCAAGCGCCCAGTGTCCGTTCGTCCCATTGAGCCCGAGCCTGGGGTTCGACGATGTTCCAGTTGACTTTCTGGTTCTCCGGATCGCGGGCCAGGTCAAACCCGTACTTATAGGCGAGTCGGTAATGATTGTAGCTGAACCCCGATGAGGCGTAATGCGACCGGTAATGAGCCTGAAATGAGGATTCAAGGGCTGTGAACTGATCAGGTTCACGTATTGAGCGCGCCTCCTCCTGCGCGTGCTGCGCGGTAAGATGCATCGTATTTACTCTGGGATGGTTGACCGGTATGAGGCGCAGAGTGACCCAGACGGCGGGGATGAGCAAAATGAGGAACCGAATCACCGTCGTAGATTTCATAGAAAGCCTCGGCAGGATGAGCAATATGATACGGCAGGCCGATGGGGATTGCCATAGAAACAAACGGCCGCTGGCCTTGGCTTGCCATATTGAGCCCGCCTCAGGCTCGGTTTGTGGCCGAGCCTGAAGAGAAGTTTCCGAATGCGAGCAGAGAGCCGGTTGTTTTTGATCAAGACATCAGAGGGATGGATTTTTTACGCCGAGCGCATTTCCCACTGAGTGCCCAGCATGCCAACTTTCTTTCGGCGGCGTCGTTCGTCGTCATGGGGCACCCCGTCGATGCTCATGCGGATGTCCGCGTTGACGTGTCCCACAAGATAGTAACTGTGTTCAACCAGTCCCTTGACGATCGGCGTACAGTCGATTTGGTGAACTTTGTTATGGACAAGATTGGGTCGTGCCGCTCCATTTGACCCCAGTCGATCGGGATTGCCTTTCGTGAAGTCGGACACCACCAGTGCGACATCGCCGCGGTTGTGGTAGATGTCCACGCTCCTTGCTAATTCATGGAGGCGGCCGAGTGGTTGACCAGGTTCCAACATGGTGTCGTCCACATCCGGCGCACAGAGGAAGATGTGTTCGAAAATGCGGGGCAGCGCATCGCCGGGAGTAAAGGCATCGCACCGGGCGATGGCGTTTTGAAGCAGGTAATTGCCCATGGAGTGGCAGAGGAGATGCAAGTCCTGTTGACAACGTTGCCGATTGTCTCGTTGAAGCCGGGCCAGGAAGTCTCGAACTTTCAAGATGCCTCGTCCGAAGGCATTGCCCGAGGCGGCCGCTTCCGATCGGTCGGATTTGTAGGAGACGAAGGGCAGCGCCAATCCGTCGGAGGGCCAGGTAAAAAGCACCACCTGCACCTGCTGGGCGGGGTCTTTCTCCGGACGGCGATTGAGCATTTCCTGAAGAGCCAGCGCGGAGCCGACCGCGTCAGCCCAGGAGACATTAAAGCCATGAATGTAAATGAGCACGTCCGTGTTCTTTTGCATGATGGTTTGCAGATCCGCAAACGCCGCTTGCGATCCGAGCTTGACGTTGGCCTGACGGGTTTCGGCAACGGAGCGATCAATGTTTTCCCGGTAGGCGACGATGTTAGCGGATTCAGCACACTTGGCGAGATATTTGGTCAACCCCTCTCCATCGCCGACGCCCATCGCCCCCCGATCCGCCTGGGCAAACTTGTCGATCTTGGCCTCATCGGCCTGCACCAGCACTCGACCGAAACGCAGGTTCTCGGCCCCGTCGTCGCTGAATTTCTTTCCATAGCCGTCTGGCCGCCACCGGTCCTTGCCCACGTGGTTTCGATTCGTTGCATAGAAGAGCCTGAGAGTACTCATGGTCGGGACTCCTTTCTGCGCCGTGATCGGCGATGAAATGAACGATAGAGGGCTGCTCTGCTTATCGATTTCGACGGAGAAAGTCAAGAACGGGTATTGCTAAGTTGGACTCGCTAAATGGAATAAGGAAGCGTTGTAAAGCGAGGGCGGCGACAGCAGTCGATCCGACTTGATTTGCTGATGTTCTCTGGGAATAATCCACACCCGCTTGGTGCAAAGACCGCCGAACGGAGGGGACGGATTTCAGGTCATGGGGCAAGCAAACGAAAGGGAATACAAGAGGAATACTATGATCAAGCCATTGGCGATCGCGGTCGGGCTTGTGTTGATGACCATTGAGTCGGTTTCTGCGGGGTGGGTGTCACTGGGAGGCGATGAGGCTGCGGGGATGACCATCTATATCGAAGCCTCGGCCATGGAGAAAAACGGCGATCACCGGACCGTTTGGGTGCTCTATGATTTTAAGAAGCCGCAGACTAAAAGTGGCGGGGTCTCATTCCGCTCAGCCAAGATTCAACGAGAGTACGATTGCGCTAAGGCTGTCACACGGATTCTCACGATCCAGCATTTTGCCGGGCCGATGGAAAGCGGCACAAAGGTGTTGGAGAAGACTGCCGCTAATGAGGAATGGGAACCAGTCGGCCAACTTGAGTCCGGCACGATAGCGAAAGATCTCTGGACCCTGGCCTGTGAATAAGACGGTCCTGATAGCTCCGACAACGAACCATCGTCGATCATTGCTCAAGCGTCTGCCTCCGTTCCTGTCAACGTTGAAGCACGCCGCCGTTGGCGGAATTTGGCCAGGGCGGTCGCTAAAATCTCCTG